>JAJAYQ010000001.1 GCA_026786145.1 Spirochaetaceae bacterium
CGCTCGCTTAAGGCAGCGTTAGCCCGGCGCCGATGACTCTGAAGAGGTCACAAACCATCGCGGATCCGCACGCAGGGCGCCGCACCAGGACAAGGGGAACGACATGCAGGGTCTCTTCCGGGCCATGATCGCCGCCTTCGCAGCGCTGCTGGGACTCGGCCTGTTCGCGCTGACCCAGTCGACGAGTGCCACCGCCGACGACGTCGTCGCCAAGCGGGACGACAGTTCCACCGTCTTGCTCTCCCACGACGATGACGACGACGACGACGACGGCGACGACGACGCCGACGAGACCGGCGCCTCGTCCCCCAGCGGCACCGGGGTCAGCAACGATGGCACCGGCAGCCGGGTCACCGCGGTGAGCCGCGACCGGGACATCAGCAACGACGACCTCACCAAGGACATGACCATGGACGGCGGGGATCTGACTCGGGACTTCTCGCAGAACCACACCAACGACGCAAGCCGCAACGACACGCGTTGACCGAAAGGGACAGCTGGGCCTTCGCGGCCGGGGACGACATCGTCCCCGGCCGCGTTGTGCACACCCTGCTCGGTGGCGGCAACGCCTACGAGGCGTACCTCGTCTTCGACGAAGAGCTGTACGCGGCGGTCGTGGTGAAGATCCTCCGCCCGGGACAGGTGGAGAGCAGCTCGGCCCTGCGGGGCATCCGCCGGGAGGCGGAGATGCTCGACCGGCTGCGCCACCCGGTGATCGTCCGCGGCTTCGACGCGGTACTCGACGGTCCGCGCCCGCACCTGGTCCTCGAGCACCTCGAGGGGCCTCGGCTGTCCCGGCTGCTGCGCAAGCACGGCCCCCTGCCCCTCGAGCAGCTGCTGCCGCTGACCCTGGAGCTGTGCTCCGCCCTGCACTACCTCGCCCGACGAGGCGTCGTGCACCTGGACGTGAAGCCCAGCAACATCATCATGGGTGCCCCCCCACGCCTGATCGACCTGAGCATCGCCCGCGACCTCGAGGCCGCACGGGCACTGGAGCACGTCGTCGGCACCGACTCCTACCTCGCTCCGGAGCAGGCCGATCCACGCGCCGAGCCGCCGGGCAGCCCGGCTGACGTGTTCGGCCTGGGCGCCACCCTGTTCGAGTGCTGTGCGGGCTTCACGCCCTGGTCCTCCAGGGACCTGATCGGCGAGGACGGCGCGCGGACCTACCCGCAGCTGCACAAGCCCCCCCGCGACCTGCCGCGTCAGGTTCCCCCGGTCATCGGGGACCTCGTCCTGGCCTGCCTCGCCCGCCGGCCCGCGGACCGTCCGACCGCGTCCGACGTCGCGGAGTCGGTGGAGCCGCTCATCGCCCGGCTGCCCAAGCCGGTTCTGGGTGGCTTTCGGCCGGCGAAGCGGATCTGAGGCCGGATCGCGTACCGGTCGCCAGCAGCGTCCGGACCGTGGCGATCCAGACCAGGCAGGCACCCAGCACGTGAACGCCCACCAGCAGCACGGGCAGGTCGGTGAGGTACTGCGCGTAGCCCACCGCCCCCTGAGCGAGGACCACACCGAGCAGCACCCGGAGGCGGCCGGCCAGCGGGCCGGGGGTTCCTGAGGCCCGGACGGCGAGCAGCAGCCCGATCGTCAGGCCGACGACCAGGAACACGAGATCGGCGTGGACCTGGGTGACCGTCTCGAGGTCGAACGGCAACCGGTCCGCGGCCTCCTTGTCGCCCGAGTGCGGGCCGGTGCCGGTGACGGTCGTGCCCAGCACGAGCACCAGCGCGACCGCCGCGGTGAGCAACCAGGCCCCGAGCCGGATCTCCCCGCGTACGCCGTCGTGCTCGGGGTCGTCGCCCGCTGCGGCAGCACTCGCGCGGTCATGCGCCAGCACGGCGACGGCGATCAGTCCCATCGACAGCAGGAAGTGGGCCATCACCGTCACCGGGTTCAAACCCGTCAGCACGGTGACGCCCCCCAGCAGTGCCTGGGCGAGGATTCCGGCAAACAGCAGGCCCGCCGGTCGCAGCAGGTCCCGCCGCCGGGCCCGCCAGGCGACGACGACCGCAGCCAGGACCGCGGCCGTGAGCACGAAGGTGAGCATCCGGTTGCCGAACTCGATGACCCCGTGCGCACCCATCTCCCGGGTGACCACGAGGCTGTCGTCCGTGCAGCGGGGGAAGGTCGGGCAGCCCAGTCCGGACGCCGTCAGCCGCACGGCGCCACCCGTCACGACGATCACGGTGTTCATCACCAGGGCAGCCAGGAACGCCCGCCGCACCGCAGTCGGCGACGGCGGACGGCTGCGCAGCGAGGTGAGCATGTGCTGGAGACTACGTGCGGCGCCCGACGCGCCCACCCTCACTCCCAGCGGAAGGTGCGGGCGGCGAGCAGTCCGGCCCCGGTCGCCCAGGCGGCGAGCACGAGCAGCGCAGACAGCGGCAGCCCGGCGCCGTCGCGAAGCACGGCCCGGAGGCCCTCCGCGAGTGCCCCGGCAGGCAGGAGCTCCAGCGCCGGGCGCAGCGCGTCGGGGAACCGGTCGAGCGGTACGGCGATGCCGCCACTGATGAGGAGCAGCAGGTAGACCAGGTTCGCGGCCGCCAGGGTGGCCTCGGCGCGCAGCGTTCCCGCCATGAGCAGCCCCAGCGATGCGAAGGCAGCGGTACCGGCGAGGATCAGGACCAGAGCCGCCAGCGACGAGCCCAGCGCCGACCCCTGCGGCTCCCAGCCGAGAGTGATACCGAGGCCGCAGACCAGCACCACCTGCAGCGCCTCGACGGACAGGACCGCGAGACCTTTCGCGGCGAGCAGCGCCCCCCGAGGCAGCGGTGTGGACCCGAGCCGCTTGAGCGCGCCGTAGCGGCGCTCGAACCCGGTACCGATGGCGAGCCCGGTGAACGCCGTGGAGATCACCGCGAGCGCGAGGACGCCGGGCACCAGGTAGCCCATCCGCTCGGAGCGCCCTCCGAGGTCCATGAGCTCCACCGTGCCGAAGACGACGAGCACCAGGGCGGGTACGACCAGGGTGAGGAGCAGCTGCTCGCCGTTGCGCAGGACCATCCGGACTTCGAGAGCGGCCTGGGCGAGGAGCATCGACTGGACCGGCGCGGCGCCGGGGCGCGGCACGAAAGACGACGGCTCGCCGGCGGTGCTCATGAGCGCAGCTCGGTCCCGGTCAGCTCGAGGAAGACGTCCTCGAGGGTCCGGTGGCCGACCGAGAGCCCTTCGGGCATGACGTCGCGGGCCGCGCACCACGCGGTGACGTCGGCCAGCAGGTGTGCGTCGACGCGGCCGTGCACGGCGTACCGGCCGGGGGAGACCTCCTCGACGCGGCTCGCGGCGGGCACTGCCGCGGCGAGGGAGGCCAGGTCCAGCCCCGGGCGAGCGGTGAACCGGAGCCGGTCGCCTGCACCGCCCGCGCCGTCGGCGGTCAGCTCGGCCGGGCTGCCGGCTGCGACCACCCGGCCGTGGTCGACGACGACAACGTGGTCGGCGAGCCGCTCGGCCTCGTCCATGTGGTGGGTGCTCAGCACCACGGTGACACCGTCGCGGCGCATCTCCTCGACCAGGTCCCAGGTCGCGCGCCGGGCCTGCGGGTCCAGGCCGGCGGTGGGCTCGTCCAGGAACACCAGCTCCGGGCGGCCCACGACGGCCATCGCCAACGACAAGCGCTGCTGCTGCCCGCCGGAGAGACGGCGATAGGGCGTACGCCCGGTGGCGCCCAGCCCGAGGCGCTCCACGAGGCCGGCAACCTCAAGCGGGTGCGCGTACAGCGACGCGACGTGGCGCAGCATCTCGACCGCGTTCACGCTGGGATAGACGCCACCTGCCTGCAGCATCACCCCGACCCGGGCCCGCAGCTCCCGCGCGTCGCGCTGGGGGTCCCGCCCGAGCACCCGGACCTTCCCCGAGTCGGGTCGTCGGTAGCCCTCGCAGGTCTCCAGGGTGGTGGTCTTCCCTGCCCCGTTGGGCCCCAGGACCGCGGTGACCTGGCCCGCCTCGACGCGGAAGCTCAGCCCGTCGACCGCGGTCCGGCCGGCGTACCTCTTGACCAGGTCGACGACCTCGACGACCGGCGACGGGGACATGAGGGTGAGTCTACGAACCGGCCGGTGCCCCGCCGTCGGGACGGCGGTGCCCGACCATCCAGGCGCGTGCGGCCTCGACACCTGTCGTCAGGTCGAGGAGATGGCTGTCCGCCTCGCCGACCTTCCCCGTGGCGACCGCACCGAGCGACCTCAGGTGCGTGCCGATCTCCTCGAAGTCGTCCTCGTCGAGATCGAGGTCGTCGAACGTCACCCATTCCCGGCCCCCGTCCGCGGTCAGCACCGCCGCGCCGTGGGTGGTCCGCGGTGACCCCGCGACGCGGTACTCGGCCAGGTGGAATGCCGTGCACGACCTGAATCCGGCCCCCAGGAGCAGCACCTTCGCGCCCAGTCGCTCCAGGGTCGCGAGCGGGGAGCGCTCGCCGCACTGGGAGTCGAGGTCGTGGACGGCCACGACCTCGGCCGACCGAGGGCCCAGCGCTGCGAACGAGGTCTGCGGATGGGAGCTGCGCCGGGCTTCCGGCCAGGTCCGCACCTGCTCCGGGACCGCGCCCATGCCCTGGCTCGGAGTGCGCTCGGGGTCGAAGCCCGGGGTCTCGGCCCGGATGACCGGCCACCAGCCCGGGGGGACCGGCGGACGCGCCCAGCCGGCCGGGTCGCTGTTCTCTCCCGTCTGGGTGGGAACGACCAGCGTCCCGGTGTCCCCGACAGCGTCGAGCAGCGCCTGCACGACCGCGAGCGCGCCGCCGGGGACCCAGCCCAGCGCCTTCAGAGAGGAGTGGACCAACAGCGTGTCCCCGCGCTGCACGCCGAGCGCGGTCAGTGCCTGTGCGAGCTCGCGACCGGTGCGGATCGGGCGGGGTGCCGCCTGCTCGCTGCGGTCCGTGCTCACGGTCACAGTCTGCGGCCTGGTAATACGGCACCAATTACGGCACACTGGTGTTGTGAAATCCGCCGCGGACGTCGTGCTGAGCGTGGATCGCACCCGCGACCGCGTGGCCCGCACGATCCTGGAGAACGGCCCCACCACCGCTGCCGTGCTCGCAGGCGGTCTCGGGCTCACCCAGGCAGCGGTCCGGCGCCACCTCGATGCCCTGCTCGCGGACGGCCTGATCGAGGAGCGCGTGCCCCGGGCGAGCGTCACCCGGGGCCGCGGCCGTCCGGCCCGGCTCTTCGTGGTGACCGACACCGGCCGCGACACTTTCGACCAGGCCTATGACGACCTCGCCGCCAGTGCCCTCGACTTCCTCGCCGAGCAGGGTGGCCGGGAGGCAGTGGCTGCCTTCGCCCGCCAGCGGGTTGCCGAGCTCGAGGCGCGATACCGCCCCGTGGTCGATGGGGCGCCCGAGGCGTCCCGCACCCAGGCGCTCGCCCAGGCCCTCTCCGGCGACGGATACGCCGCCACCACCCAGATGGCCGGCACCGGAGAGCAGCTGTGCCAGCATCACTGCCCGGTCGCTCACGTGGCCGAGAAGTTTCCCGAGCTCTGCGAGGCCGAGACCGAGGTCTTTGCCCGCCTGCTCGGGACCCATGTCCAACGCCTGGCCACCATCGCCCACGGCGACGGTGTCTGCACGACGTACGTACCGAGAACAGTCCCACCCCCCGGAGGACAGCGCAGTGACGACCATTTCTGAGACCACCCACGCCGAGATCGACGGCCTCGGCCGCTATGCCTTCGGTTGGTCCGACCCTGACTCGGCCGGAGCCACCGCCAAGCGCGGCCTCAGCGAGGACGTGGTGCGCAACATCTCGACGCTCAAGAGCGAGCCCGAGTGGATGCTGAACCTCCGCCTCAAGGGGCTGCGCCTGTTCGGCAAGAAGCCTATGCCGACGTGGGGCTCGGACCTCTCGGGCATCGACTTCGACAACATCAAGTACTTCGTGCGCTCCACCGAGAAGCAGGCGACCTCCTGGGACGAGCTGCCCGCAGACATCAAGAACACCTACGACCGCCTCGGTATCCCGGAGGCCGAGAAGCAGCGGCTCATCGCGGGTGTGGCGGCGCAGTACGAGTCGGAGGTCGTCTACCACCAGATCCGCGAGGACCTGGAGGAGAAGGGCGTCCTCTTCCTGGACACCGACACCGCGCTGCGGGAGCACGAGGACCTGTTCCGGGAGTACTTCGGGACGGTGATCCCCGTGGGCGACAACAAGTTCGCCGCGCTGAACACCGCCGTCTGGTCCGGCGGCTCGTTCATCTACGTCCCCCCGGGGGTGAAGATCGACATCCCGCTTCAGGCGTACTTCCGCATCAACACCGAGAACATGGGTCAGTTCGAGCGGACGTTGATCATCGCCGACGAGGGATCTTCGGTGCACTACGTCGAGGGCTGCACCGCGCCGGTCTACTCCTCCGACTCGCTGCACTCGGCGGTCGTCGAGATCATCGTGAAGAAGGACGCGCACGTCCGTTACACGACGATCCAGAACTGGTCGAACAACGTCTACAACCTGGTCACCAAGCGCACGGCCGTCCAGGCCGGTGGCCGCATGGAGTGGATCGACGGAAACATCGGCTCCAAGGTCACGATGAAGTACCCCGCGTGCTACCTCCTGGGCGAGCACGCCTCCGGCGAGACGCTCTCGGTCGCCTTCGCAGGGGAGGGCCAGCACCAGGACGCCGGGGCCAAGATGGTCCACTCGGCGCCCAACACGTCCTCGACGATCATCTCCAAGTCGGTGGCCAGGGGTGGCGGCCGCACGTCCTACCGCGGACTGGTTCAGGTGCTCGAAGGCGCGCACGGGTCGAGGTCGACCGTGAAGTGCGACGCACTGCTCATCGACACGGTGAGCCGTTCGGACACCTACCCCTACGTCGACGTCCGCGAGGACGACGTGACGATGGGCCACGAGGCGACCGTGTCCAAGGTCAGCGACGACCAGCTCTTCTACCTCATGAGCCGCGGCCTGAACGAGGACGAGGCGATGGCCACCATCGTGCGTGGCTTCGTCGAGCCGATCGCCAAGGAGCTCCCGATGGAGTACGCCCTCGAGCTCAACCGGCTCATCGAGCTGCAGATGGAAGGGGCGGTGGGTTGAGCGCCCCTGTCACCTCGGTCGCCTCAGAGATACTCAGTCCGGACACCGGCGGCTTCAGCGGGAAACCGCACTCGCACGGCGCCACCCCGCTGCCCGGTGACAGCCGGGGTCTGCGCAGGACGTCCTTCGACCTGCGCGACTTCCCCGTGCCGGGCGGGCGCGAGGAGGAGTGGCGTTTCACCCCGCTCGACCGCCTGCATCACCTGCATGAGGACGACAGCCCCGGCGACGGGACGGTGCACGTCGAGATCGACGCGGCCCCCGAGGTCGAGGTCGAGACACTCGCCCGCGGCGACGCCCGGCTCGGTCGCGCCGGCGAGCCCGCCGACCGCGTCGCGGCCCGGGCGTGGAACGCCTTCGAGAAGGCCACAGTTCTGACCGTGCCGACGGAGAAGGTCGCCAGCCGGCCGACGACGGTGAGCCTTCGCGGCGAGGGCGGAACGGCCTTCGGGCACCTGTTGGTGGATGTCGCACCCTTCGCCCAGGCCGTCGTGGTACTCGACTACGCCGGTTCCGCGACCTACGCCGACAACGTCGAGTTCGTCGTCGGCGACAGCGCGTCGCTCACGGTCGTCTGCGTCAACGACTGGGCCGACGACGCCGTGCACGTGTCTCAGCACTCGTTGCGGGTCGGTCGAGATGCCCGGTTCAAGAGCATCGTCGTGAGCTTCGGAGCGGCCGTCGCGAGGGTTTCCTCTGAGGCACGGTTCTCGGGGCCCGGTGGCGACATCGAGATGCTCGGTCTCTACTTCGCCGACGCCAACCAGCACCTCGAGCACCGGCTCTTCGTGGACCACGCGGTGCCGCACTGCAGGTCCAACGTCGTCTACAAGGGTGCCTTGCAAGGCGTGGACGCGCACACGGTCTGGATCGGTGACGTGCTGATCCGCGCCGAAGCCGAGGGCACCGAGACCTTCGAGCTCAACCGCAACCTCGTCCTGACCGACGGCGCCCGGGCCGACTCGGTCCCGAACCTCGAGATCGAGACCGGTGAGATCGTCGGTGCCGGGCACGCGAGCGCCACCGGTCGCTTCGACGACGAGCAGCTGTTCTACCTCGAGTCGCGCGGCATCCCCGCCGACGAGGCCCGCCGCCTGGTGGTGCGCGGCTTCTTCGCCGACGTCATCAACCAGATCGGCATCCCCGAAGTGCAGGCGCGTCTGCTCGCGCAGGTCGAGGCCGAGCTGGAAGGTGCGGTGCACTAGTGGGCGACTACCAGCTGGCCTGCGCGGTCGCCGACGTTGTCGACGGCACCGCGAAGCGGGTCATGCTCGGCGGCGTCCCGGTGGCGATCGTCCGCAGCGACGGCGAGGTCTACGCGATCCACGACGTCTGTTCCCACGCCAATGTCGCCCTGTCCGAGGGGGAGGTCGAGGGCCAGACCATCGAGTGCTGGCTCCACGGCTCGAGGTTCGACCTTGTCACCGGCCGCCCGACCGGACTGCCGGCGACCCAGCCGGTGGCCGTGTACCCCGTGAAGATCGACGGTGACAGCGTGCTAGTGGCTGTCCGAGTCGACGAGAACGTCTAGGAGACCTGACCCGTGAGCACGCTCGAGATCCACGACCTGCACGTCACCGTCGCCGCCGAGGGCGGCCCCCGCGAGATCCTGCGCGGCGTCGACCTCACCGTCGCGGCGGGCGAGACCCACGCGATCATGGGCCCCAACGGCTCTGGGAAGTCCACGTTGGCCTACTCGGTCGCGGGTCACCCGAAGTACACCGTCTCCGGTGGCACCGTGACCCTCGACGGCGAGGACGTCCTGAGCATGACGGTGGACCAGCGTGCCCGCGCGGGCCTCTTCCTGGCCATGCAGTACCCCGTCGAGGTGCCGGGCGTCTCGGTCGCCAACTTCCTGCGGACCGCCAAGACCGCTGTCGACGGTGAGGCCCCCAAGCTGCGCACCTGGGTCAAGGAGGTCCGCGAGGCGATGGCGCGGCTCTCGGTCGACCCGTCCTTTGCCGAGCGCAGCGTCAACGAAGGATTCTCCGGCGGGGAGAAGAAGCGCCACGAGATCCTCCAGCTCGAGCTGCTCAGGCCGAAGATCGCGATCCTCGACGAGACCGACTCGGGCTTGGACATCGACGCGCTCAAGGTCGTCTCGGAGGGGGTCAACCGGGTCCGCGAGGGCGGGGACACCGGGGTCCTGCTGATCACCCACTACACCCGGATCCTGCGCTACATCGAGCCGGACTTCGTCCACGTCTTCGTCGACGGACGCATCGTCGAGGACGGTGGGCGCGAGCTGGCGGACCGGCTGGAGACCGAGGGGTACGAGCGGTTCCTGCCCAAGGCGGTCACCCCGGCATGAGCTCGCCACTCGACGTCGAGCGGGTCCGGAAGGACTTCCCGGTCCTGGAGCGCGTGGTTCACGACGACAAGCCGCTGGTTTATCTCGACAGCGCCGCGACGTCGCAGAAGCCCCGCCAGGTGCTCGACGCGATCGATGACTACTACTGCCTTCACAACTCGAACGTGCACCGGGGCATCCACACCCTCGCGGAGGAGGCCACCGCGCTCTATGAGGGCGCTCGGGACAAAGTTGCCGGGTTCATCAACGCCGCCGACCGGTCGGAGGTCGTCTTCACCAAGAACTCCACCGAGGCGCTCAATCTCGCGGCCAACGTCATCGCCTGGGCGGAGAGCCCCCTGGGCCTCCGGGACGGTGACGAGGTGGTCATCACCGAGATGGAGCACCACTCCAACATCGTGCCCTGGCAGATGGTCACCCGGCGCACGGGGGCGACGCTGTCGTGGTTCGGTATCACCGATGACGGTCGGCTCGACCTCTCCGACATCGATCGGGTCATCACCGAGCGCACCAAGGTCGTCTCGTTCGTGCTCGTCTCCAACATCCTGGGCACGGTGAACCCTGCCGAGCAGATCGTGCGACGGGCCCGGGAGGTGGGAGCACTTGTGGTCGTGGACGCCTCGCAGGCCGCCCCCCACCTGCCGCTGGACGTCCAGGCGCTCGGAGCGGACCTGGTGGCGTTCACCGGCCACAAGATGTGCGGTCCCACCGGCATCGGTGTGCTGTGGGGACGCCGGGACCTCCTCGAGGAGCTGCCGCCCTTCATGGGGGGCGGCGAGATGATCGAGATGGTCACGATGGGGTCCTCCACCTACGCGGATCTGCCACACAAGTTCGAGGCCGGCACCCCGCCCATCGCGCAGGCGGTCGGTCTGGGCGCAGCGGTCGACTACCTGAGCGCGCTGGGCATGGACAAGGTCGCCGAGCACGAGCACATGATCACGGCGTACGCGCTGGACCGCCTGCAGGCTGTCGACGGGCTGCGCGTCATCGGGCCACGCACCGCGCAGGACCGTGGCGCCGCCATCTCCTTCGTCCTCGGTGACCTGCACCCGCACGACGTGGGCCAGGTGCTCGACGAGCTGGGCATCGCGGTCCGGGTGGGCCACCACTGCGCGCGGCCGGTGTGCCAGCGCTTCGGCGTGCCCGCGACCACCCGCGCGTCGTTCTACCTCTACTCCACGACCGCCGAGGTGGACGCTTTGGTCGATGGGCTCGAGCACGTCAAGCGGTTCTTCGGAGCGCCGGGTGGTCGGCCATGAAGCTGGAGTCGATGTACCAGGAGATCATCCTCGACCACTACCGCAGGCCGCACCACAAGGGCCTGCGCGAGCCGTTCGACGCAGAGGTCCACCACGTGAACCCCACCTGCGGCGACGAGGTCACCCTGCGAGTGCGGCTCGCCGACGGGTGCAGCGAGAACCCGACGGTGCAGGACGTGTCCTACGACTCGCTCGGCTGCTCGATATCCATGGCGTCGGTGTCGGTCATGACCGACCTCGTCGTGGGCAAGAGTCTCGACGAGGCGACCAGGGCCTACGACGCGTTCCTGACCTTGATGAGGACAAAGGGCGACAGCGCCTCGGTCATGGACGAGGTCGAGGACGTGCTCGAGGACGCGGTCGCGTTCGAGGGTGTCTCGAAGTATCCCGCCCGGATCAAGTGCGCACTGCTGGGCTGGATGGCCTGGAAGGACGCGACTGCACGAGCAGTGACGACCAAGGAGATGGCATGAGTGAGACCGCAGTTGCGCCCGACGGGATGCCTGGCATCGCCAAGGTCGAGGACGTCGAGGAGGCGATGCGCGACGTGATCGACCCCGAGCTCGGCATCAACGTGGTCGACCTCGGCCTGCTCTACGGCGTGCACGTCGCCGACGACAACGCCGTCACGCTGGACATGACCCTCACCTCGGCGGCCTGCCCTTTGACCGACGTCATCGAGGACCAGACGAACTCTGCGCTGGCCGGCCTGGTCAAGGAGACAAAGATCAACTGGGTCTGGATGCCGCCGTGGGGCCCGGACAAGATCACCGACGAGGGCCGCGAACAGCTTCGCGCCATCGGCTTCAACGTCTGACGCGCACCGCGGACGGGCTTCGCGGGAAGGCTCACGAGCGGCTCTGCCGCACCACGACCGGCGGGCACACCTCGTGCTCGAGCAGGTCGAAGGCGTTGCGCCGGACGAAGTCCCAGGGGTTGATCCACCCCAAGCAGTCGGGGCAGATCGCCTCGGTGTCCACGTGGAACGAGGCGTCGATGACCTCGACGTGAGCGCGAGCCTGACGACGTAGCCAGAGTCGGCCGAGCAGGCCGATCGGGCGAAGCTGGCGCATACGGCCCACTCTGGTCCCGGGCACCGACGGTCCGACAGGCCGCTGCCGTCACGAAGCGGGCACGATCTGGTCACGAGACCGTCGCGCAGTGGGCTGATCGCCGCGCGTGTCGGTCGGTACTCTCCTCGCAGCTCACGGCGGCCAGGTGGGCGTGCCGATCGCAGGGAGGACACCCAAGTGAGAGCTGCTGTCATCACCGCGCCCGGCCAGGTGGAGGTCGCCACGATGCCGGACCCGACGCCCGGACCCCGCGACGTCGTTGTGTCTGTAGCCGGCTGCGGGATCTGCGGCACCGACCTGCACATCCTCGAGGGGGAGTTCGCCCCCACCCTGCCGATCGTGCCCGGGCACGAGTTCGCGGGAGACGTGGTGGCGGTCGGCAAGGACGTGGCGGAGATCTCTGTGGGGGACCGCGTCGCGGTCGACCCCTCCCTGCACTGCGGTGAGTGCTACCAGTGCCGCCGGGGGCGGGGGAACCTCTGTGAGCGCTGGGCCGCCATCGGCGTGACCACGCAAGGCGGGGCTGCGGACTTCGCGGTGGCTCCGGTGTCGAACTGCTTCCGCCTCTCGGAGGGCATAGCCACTGCCGACGCGGCGCTGATCGAGCCGTTGTCCTGCGCGGTCCGCGGCTTCGACGTGCTCCAGCCGCGGCTGGGCGACCACTTCCTCATCTACGGCGCGGGGACGATGGGCCTGATGATGATGGAGCTGGCAAAGCGCTCAGGTGCCGCCAGCGTCAGCATGGTCGACCTCAACCCCGACCGCCTGGAAACCGCACGCGTCCTCGGGTGCTCGGCAACGGTCGGGCGTGCCGACGAGCTGGCCCGACCCCGGGGGTGGGACGTCGTGGTCGACTGCACCGGTGTGGTCGCAGCGATCGAGGACGGCCTCTTGCGCGTGGGCAAGGGCGGCACATTCCAGCAGTTCGGCGTCACCAACGAGGCGGCCGTTGCTCGCATCTCGCCGTACCGCATCTACAACCAGGAGATCCGCATCATCGGCTCGATGGCCGTCCTGCACAGCTTCGAACGTGCCGGGGAGCTGCTCGAGGCGGGGTTCCTACGTCCCGACGTGATGATCAGCGATCGCTTCGACCTCGAGGACTACGCGAAGGCGCTGGACCAGTTCAAGCGCGGTGTGGGCCGCAAGGTCCAGGTCCAGCCGACGGCCCGTCTGACCGCCTGAGGCGAGGCGAGGGACCGGTTCGCTCAGGAACTCGGGAAAGTGTCGCAGGTGCTGACGTCGCCGGAGCCCCGCCCGGTCAGGAACCATTTCTTGCGCTGATCGGCGGACCCGTGCGTCCATGACTCGGGGTCCACCCGACCCTGGGTCTTCTGCTGGATGCGGTCGTCCCCGACTGCCTCCGCCGCCCCGATGGCCTGGTCGAGCTCGGCCTCACCGACCGACACATTGCCCTTGTCGTCGGCCAGCTTGCTCCAGACCCCGGCATAGCAGTCGGCCTGC
>JAJAYQ010000002.1 GCA_026786145.1 Spirochaetaceae bacterium
GCCGAGGCCTACGGCTGCGTCGGGCTGCGCTGCGAGAAGGCCGAGGAGGTCGACGCGACCATCGAGCACGCAATGGCCATCGACGACCGCCCGGTCGTGGTCGACTTCACGGTTCACCAGGACGCGATGGTCTGGCCGATGGTGCCGGCCGGGACCTCCAACGACGAGATCCAGGTCGCGCGGGACATGGCGCCCCAGTGGGACACGGAAGCGGGAGAGAACAGGGGGCCGACAGCATGAGCAGGCACATGCTGTCTGTCCTCGTCGAGAACAAGCCGGGTGTGCTGGCGCGCATCGCCAGCCTGTTCTCCCGGCGCAGCTTCAACATCGACTCGCTCGCGGTGGGTCCGACCGAGGACCCCGACGTGTCGCGGATGACGATCGTGGTCAACGTCGACCTGCTGCCGCTCGAGCAGGTGACCAAGCAGCTGAACAAGCTCGTCGAGGTCATCAAGATCGTCGAGCTGGACCCAGCTGTGTCGGTGCAGCGCGAGCTCCTGCTGGTCAAGGTCGCCGCCGACCGGGCGTCCCGTTCGCACATCCTCGAGACCGTCCAGCTCTTCCGCGCGAAGGTCGTCGACGTCGCGCCGGACGCGGTGACGATCGAGGCGACGGGCAACGCGGACAAGCTCGAAGCCCTGCTGCGGGTGCTGGAGCCGTACGGCATCCGGGAGCTGGTGCAGTCTGGCCTGGTCGGCGTGAAGCGCGGCTCCAGCTCGATCACCGACCGGTCGTCGCGACCCGGTCCCACTACCGTCATCCCCATCGCCCGATAGCGCACGCGAACCTCCGAGGAGCACACCACCGTGGCCGAGATGTACTACGACGACGACGCTGACCTGTCCGTCATCCAGAGGCGCAACGTGGCCGTCCTGGGATACGGCAGCCAGGGACACGCGCACGCGCTCTCGCTGCGCGACTCCGGCGTCGACGTCCGCGTCGGGCTGCCCGAGGGGTCCAAGAGCCGCGAGCTGGCTGAGGCGGAGGGGCTGCAGGTCCTCACGCCGTTCGAGGCGTGCGAGGAGGCGGACCTCGTCATGGTCCTGGCGCCGGACCCGGTCCAGCGCAAGCTCTACGCCGAGGCGATCGAGCCGAACCTCGTCCAGGGCGACGCGCTCTTCTTCGGTCACGGGCTCAACATCCGCTACGACCTCATCAAGCCGCCGCCGGGCGTCGACGTCTGCATGGTCGCCCCGAAGGGGCCCGGCCACCTCGTGCGCCGCCAGTTCGTCGACGGCCGTGGCGTGCCCGTCCTCGTGGCGGTCGAGCAGGACGCCACCGGGACGGCCTGGGACCTCGTGCGCTCCTACGCCAAGGGCATCGGCGGCACGCGAGCCGGCGCCATCAAGACGACGTTCACCGAGGAGACCGAGACCGACCTCTTCGGCGAGCAGGCCGTGCTCTGCGGCGGCCTCTCCGAGCTCATCAAGGCCGGCTTCGAGACGCTCATCGAGGCCGGCTACCAACCCGAGGTGGCCTACTTCGAGTGCCTGCACGAGGTGAAGCTCATCGTCGACCTGATGTACGAGGGCGGCATCTCGAAGATGTACTGGTCGGTGTCCGAGACCGCCGAGTACGGCGGTTACACCCGCGGTCCGCGCCTGGTCACCAAGGACACGAAGGCCGAGATGAAGAAGATCCTCGGCGAGATCACCGACGGGTCCTTCGCGCGGGAGTGGATGGACGAGTACGACAACGGGCTGCCCAACTACAAGCGCTACTACCAGGAGAACACCGAGCACCCGGTCGAGCAGACCGGCCGGAAGCTGCGCCCGATGATGAGCTGGATCAGCGAGGACAGCCCGTGACCAAACCCGTCGTGCTCATCGCCGAGGAGCTCTCGCCGGCGACGATCGACGCTCTCGGTCCCGACTTCGAGGTCCGTCACTGCGACGGCGCTGACCGGGCCGACCTGCTCGGCGCGGTCGTGGACGCCGACGCCCTGTTGGTGCGCAGCGCCACGAAGGTCGACGCCGAGGTGCTCGCGGCGGCCCGGCAGCTCAAGGTCGTCGCCCGCGCCGGCGTCGGTCTGGACAACGTCGACGTGAAGGCGGCGACCAAAGCCGGCGTCATGGTCGTCAACGCGCCTCAGTCCAACATCGTCAGTGCCGCCGAGCTCGCGGTCGGGCTCCTCCTGGCCGCCGCGCGTCACATCGCCCCCGCCAACGCCGCCCTGAAGCAGGGGGAGTGGAAGCGCAGCAAGTACAGCGGGGTCGAGCTCTACGAGAAGACGGCCGGCATCGTCGGTCTCGGGCGCATCGGTGCCCTCGTCGCGACGCGGCTTGCCGCGTTCGGCATGAACGTCATCGCCTACGACCCGTTCGTCGCGGCGGGGCGAGCGGCGCAGATGGGCGTCCGGCTGGTCGGCCTCGACGACCTGCTGCGGACCAGCGACGTCATCTCGGTCCACCTGCCCAAGACGGCCGAGACGGTCGGCATCATCGGCCACGACCAGCTTGCGATCGTCAAGCCCTCCGTAATCCTGGTCAACGCCGCTCGCGGCGGGATCGTCGACGAGCAGGCGCTGGCCGCCGCCCTCAAGGAGGGGCGTGTCGCCGGCGCCGGCCTCGACGTCTACGCCACCGAGCCCTGCACCGACTCGCCGCTCTTCGAGTTCGAGACGGTGGTGGCGACCCCGCACCTGGGTGCCAGCACCGAGGAGGCCCAGGAGAAGGCAGGCATCTCGGTCGCCCGCTCGGTGCGCCTCGCCCTGGCCGGAGAGCTCGTCCCCGACGCCGTCAACGTCCAGGGTGGGGTGATCGCCGAGGAGGTCCGGCCAGGCATCCCCCTCGCGGAGCGGCTCGGGCGCATCTTCACCGCCCTCGCCGGCGCGGTCCCCACCCAGCTCGAGATCGAGGTGCGAGGGGAGATCACCGCGCACGACGTACGCGTCCTGGAGCTGGCGGCCCTCAAGGGACTCTTCACCGACGTGGTCGAGGAGCCCGTCTCCTACGTCAACGCGCCGGTGCTCGCCGCCGACCGTGGCGTGGGGGTCGCCCTGCGCACCGACGCCGACTCGCCGGACTACCGCAACCTGCTCACGCTGCGCGGCACGCTCGCCGACGGCATCCAGGTGTCGGTCTCGGGCACGCTCACGGGGCAGCGTCAGGTCGCCAAGCTCGTCGAGATCGACGGGTTCGACATCGAGGTCGCGCTCTCCGACCACCTGGCCGTCTTCCGTTACGAGGACCGTCCGGGCATCGTCGGCACCGTCGGGCGCATCCTCGGCGAGGCCGGCGTCAACATTGCCGGCATGCAGGTCAGTCGCGACCGCAAGGGTGGCCACGCGCTGGTCGCCATGACCGTCGACGGGGCGATCCCCGCACCCGTCCTGGACGAGATCGTCGCCGAGATCGGCGCCGAGACCGCCCGCCAGGTCGACCTCACCGAGTAGGAGCCCGGCCCCGTGACCGAACAGACCGAACACTCCGAGCCGACTGAGCTGAACGAGATCAGGCTCGCCGTTGTCCCGGGTGACGGCATCGGGCCGGAGGTGGTGGCCGAGGGCCTGCGCGTCCTCGAGGCGGTCACCGACGGCAGCAAGCTGGAGACCACCGAGTACGACCTCGGGGCACGTCGTTGGCGGGAGACCGGGGAGACGCTGCCGGACTCGGTGCTCGACGAGCTGCGCGGCCACGACGCGATCCTGCTCGGCGCGGTCGGGGACCCGGCCGTGCCCAGCGGGGTCCTCGAGCGGGGCCTGCTGCTCCGGCTGCGCTTCGAGCTCGACCACCACGTCAACCTCCGCCCCGCCAAGCTCTACCCGGGCGTCGCCTCACCGCTTGTTGGCGATCCCGACATCGATTTCCTGGTCGTCCGGGAGGGCACTGAGGGTCCGTACGTCGGCGCCGGCGGCGTCGTGCGTCGCGGTACTGTGCACGAGATCGCGACCGAGGTCAGCATCAACACGGCGTACGGCGTGGAGCGGGTCGTCCGGGACGCCTTCGGGCGGGCCCAGGCGCGTCCCCGGCGGCACGTCACCCTGGTGCACAAGACGAACGTCCTGACGTACGCCGGCGACCTGTGGGCCCGGACGGTCGCCGAGGTGTCGGCCGACTTCCCCGACGTCACCACCGACTACCTGCACGTCGACGCAGCGTCGATGGCCATGCTGACCGACCCGGCCCGCTTCGACGTCGTCGTGACCGACAACCTGTTCGGCGACATCATCACCGACCTGGCGGCCGCGGTGACCGGGGGCATCGGGCTGGCCGCGAGCGGCAACCTCGACGTGAGCAGGACGAACCCCTCGATGTTCGAGCCCGTCCACGGCTCGGCACCGGACATCGCCGGCACGGGGGTGGCCGACCCCACCGCCACCATCCTCTCGGTGGCGATGCTCCTCGACCACCTCGGGCACCGCGCCGCCGCGGCCCGAGTCGAGGCCGCCGTCGTGGCCGACCTCGCCGAGCGTGGCTCCCGCGGCCGGAGCACGCGTAGCACACGTATGGTCGGGGACGCGGTGCTCGAGCAACTGGCCATTGGGTAGCGTCGAGCCATTGGGTAACGTCCAGGGCATGTCGAGCGACCTGACGATCGAGCTCGCCCCCACGTCCTCGCCGCACAGCGCGCAGGAGCGGGCACGCCTGCTGGCGGATCCCGGGTTCGGCCAGGTCTTCACCGATCACATGGTGTCGATCAGCTACACCCAGGACGGGGGCTGGCACGACGGCACCCTGACGGCGTACGCCCCGATCACCCTGGACCCCGCCACCTCCGCGCTGCACTACGGACAGGCGATCTTCGAGGGTCTCAAGGCCTACCACCAGCCGGACGGCTCGGTCGCGTTGTTCAGGCCGGAGCAGAACGCCGCGCGGTTCCAGCGCTCGGCCCGCCGCCTCGCAATGGCCGAGCTGCCCACCGAGCTCTTCCTCGACTCGGTGCGCGCGCTCGTGCGGGCCGACCGCGACTGGGTGCCCACCAGGCCTGGTGAGTCGCTCTACCTGCGGCCGCTGATGTTCGCGACCGACCCGTTCCTGGGCGTCCGGCCGTCGCTGACCTACCGGTACCTCCTCTTCGCCTCACCGGCGGGCAACTACTTCCCGGGCGGGGTCCGGCCGGTCTCGGTGTGGCTCTCGACCGAGTACGTCAGGGCGGCGCCCGGTGGCACCGGCGAGGCGAAGTGCGCCGGGAACTACGCGGCCTCGCTGGTCGCGCAGGCGCAGGCCGCCGAGCAGGGGTGCGACCAGGTCGTCTGGCTCGACGCGCTCGAGCACCGCTACGTCGAGGAGATGGGCGGGATGAACCTCTATTTCGTCTTTTCCGACGGTCGGCTGGTCACCCCCGAGCTCACCGGTACCTTGCTGCCGGGCGTGACCCGTGACTCGATCCTGCACCTCGCGCCCGATCTCGGGCTCGACGCCGAGGAGCGCCGGATCACCACCGAGGAGTGGGAGCGCGGATGTGCCGACCGGTCGATCAGCGAGGTGTTCGCCTGCGGCACGGCGGCGGTCGTCACTCCGGTCGGTGAGGTCAAGCACGCCGGCGGGAGTTTCTCGGTGGCCGACGGGGAGCCCGGCGCGGTCACGATGAAGGTCCGTGAGGCCCTGCTCGGCATCCAGCAGGGAACCGCGCCGGACCCCCACGGCTGGATGCAGCGGGTCGTCTGACGGGTTCTGGACCGGCGGGCTGGTTAGGTGGACGCGACAGCGTCTTCCGTGATGCTTCGATGAGAGGGTGCCCCCGATGACCGTTCCAGGCCAGCCCAGCTCCGGTGAGGCCAAGCGCGGCCGGCGCACCCGGACCACGGAGTCGGCCATCGCTGCCGGGATGGCCGCAGGTGACGACGAAGCCGTCATGCGCGCCGTTGCCCAGAGCGAGATCGTCGTTCCGCAGACACCCGAGGGCGCGCCGGAGCAGCAGGGCGAGATCGAGAAGGGCACGATCCTGCTGCCCGTCATCGAGCAGGACGGCACCTCCTACGTCCCCGTGTTCACCTCCGAGCGCACCATGAACGAGACCGCGCCGGACATCGAGGACGCCGTCACCGTCGAGGCGGCCGACCTCGCGGCCAACTGGCCGACCGGCGAGCTGTGGCTCGCGGTGAACCCGGGGACCGACGAGGCAGTGACCCTGCCGCCCGAGGCGGTCCGCTCCCTGCCGACGTACACGGAGGATCCGGTGGAGTGAGCCGACCGCTCCTCCAGCGAGGTCACATGGTGAGACGGCTGTTCCACGCGAGCGGCGGACAGTGGCACTCTCGACCCTGATGAGCACCGCCTGCTGCATTACGACCTGAGCGCGCCCGCCGGACAGACCGGCCAGCGCGCAGACCTCCCGCGACCGCGGGGGGTCTTTTTGTTGTGAGCACCGCCTTCTGGGGGCACCGCATGGACGACGTCGCGACCACGCCTGTGGAGGACAGCTTCCACGTCTACGACACGACGCTGCGTGACGGGGCCCAGCAGGAGGGTCTCGCCTTCTCGGTGGCGGACAAGCTTGCGGTCGCAGCCCATCTCGACCAGCTCGGCGTCGGCTTCATCGAGGGAGGTTGGCCGGGCGCGAACCCCAAGGACACCGAGTTCTTCCGCCGGGCGCGCACCGAGCTCGACCTCGTGCACGCCCAGCTCGCCGCGTTCGGTGCGACCCGCCGGCCCGGCGTCAAGGCTGCCGACGACCCGCAGGTGGGCGCTCTGCGCGACTCCGGCGCATCGGTGGTGACGCTGGTGGCCAAGAGCCACGACCGGCACGTGGAGCTCGCCCTGCGCACCACGCTGGACGAGAACCTGGCGATGGTGCGCGACACGGTGGAGCACCTGCGCGCCGAGGGCCGGCGGGTGTTCCTCGACGCCGAGCACTTCTTCGACGGCTATGCGAGCAACCCGGCGTACGCCCTGGAGGTGCTGCGCACGGCGATGACGGCCGGAGCCGACGTTGCGGTCCTGTGCGACACCAACGGCGGGCGCCTGCCCGACGAGGTGGGCGAGGTGGTGCAGGCGGTGCGGGACGCCACGGGGGCCCGGCTGGGGATCCACTGCCACAACGACGCCGGCTGCGCGGTCGCCAACTCCCTCGCCGCCGTTGACGCCGGGGTCACCCACGTGCAGGGAACGCTCAACGGCTACGGCGAACGGACCGGCAACGCCGACATCCTCACCGTCGTCGCCAACCTCGAGCTGAAGAGGGGCCGCCAGGTGCTGCCCGAGGGTCGGCTGCGCGAGGCGACCCGGATCACCCACGCGGTGTCGGAGCTGGCCAACGTGCCGCCGTACTCACGGCAGCCGTACGTCGGGGCGTCGGCGTTCGCGCACAAGGCAGGTCTGCACGCCAGCGCGATCAGGGTCGACCCCATGCTCTACCAGCACGAGGAGCCGGAGGCTGTCGGCAACGACATGCGGATGCTCGTGTCGGACATGGCCGGCCGGGCATCGATCGAGCTCAAGGGCCGCGAGCTCGGTTACGACCTCGCCGGTGACACCGAGCTGCTCACCCGGATCACCGACAAGGTCAAGGACCTGGAGAGCAAGGGCTACACCTTCGAGGCAGCGGACGCCTCCTTCGAGCTGCTCCTCCGTGCGGAGGTCGACGGTGCCCGACCCGACTTCTTCCAGGTGGAGTCGTGGCGGGTCATCGTCGACGCGCACGGCGACGCCGACGGCGGCGTCACCTCCGCCGCGGCCGAGGCCACGGTCAAGGTCCGGGCCGGTGGTGAGCGCATCGTCGCCGTGGGGGAGGGCAACGGGCCGGTCAACGCCCTCGACCATGCGCTGCGGACCGCACTGAGCCGGGCCTACCCCGAGCTGAGCAAGCTGCAGCTCATCGACTACCGGGTCCGGATCGTGGATGCGGCGCACGGCACCGACGCGGTGACCCGGGTGCTCGTCGAGACCAGCGACGGGGAGACCTCGTGGGAGACCGTCGGGGTCCACCCCAACATCATCGAGGCGTCCTGGGAGGCGCTGCTGGACGCGGTCACCTACGGCCTGCTCCGCCACCGGGGCACCCTCACCTGAGCGCCGTCACGGCTGCCATCCCCAGAACCGGCCGCCGAGGGTGATCAGGAGGAACCAGAGTCCGGCGCTGAGCGGTGGCAAGGCGAGCACCCACCAGGCGCGCCGCCGGGCAAGAAGCGCGGCGCCGGCGAACAGCGCCGCGAAGAGCGCGTACATCCCGAAGAGGTCGGGGACCGGGACGACGAGGCCAGACATGAGGTAGAGGAAGCCGACCGGAAGCATGAGAAGGAGGGAGACGACGGCGGCCGCGGTCCGGCGGCTCGACCCCGTTGCGGGCGCGGTGACGGTCTCGCCACCCGCAACGGCTCGTCCCGGTCGCGAGGCGAGGAACAGGGCGAGGGCCAGCCCCAACGGAAGTGCCGTCACGAGCCGTGGCGGGGAGGCGATGGCGCCGAGGACGAGCAGCTCCATGACCAGAGTGGTGGTGAGAGCAGCCGCGGCGGGACGGCGGTTCCCGGCGAGGAGGAGGACGGCAGCCGCGACGGCGAGCCCGGCGGCCGACCCGACCACGAGAGCGGCCAGCACGTGCGAGGTCGTGTCGAGCTCCGGCACGCCCTGGCCGTTGGCGGTACGCGCGGCACGAAAGCCGAGGATCGTGGCCGCCAGCAGGGAGAGCCCGGTCTGGAGATAGGTGATGGGGGAGCGGGATGTCTTTCGGGCCATGTCGAGATCGGTCATGAGCGAACCTTGGCACCGGTGCGGCACATGTTGCATGAGTACGCGCGCTCACACGTCTCACACCGACGAGTAACCTCTGCGGGTGCGCATAGCCAGGTTCACGACAGGGGAGGGCGCGTCCTTCGGAGTGGTCGACGGTGACGCGGAGCAGGGCGGCCTGACGATCCGACCCATCGACGGGCACCCCTTCGCGCCGTTCCAGGTCGTCGGCGAACCGGTCCCGCTGTCCCAGGTCCGGCTGCTCTCCCCGGTGCTGCCCAGCAAGGTCGTCGCTATCGGGCGCAACTACGCCGAGCACGCGCAGGAGATGGGCCAGGAGGCCTCGCTCGACGAGCCGCCCATCGTGTTCCTCAAGCCCTCCACCTCGGTCATCGGGCCGGGGGACCGGGTCCAGTACCCCGTCGGTGTCTCCGCCGACGTCCACTACGAGGGCGAGCTGGCGGTCGTCATCGCGCGCCTGTGCCGGGAGGTCCCGCGGGAGCGGGTGTCCGACGTCGTCCTGGGCTTCACCTGCGCCAACGACGTGACTGCCCGTGACCTGCAGCAGACCGAGAAGCAGTGGGGTCGCGCCAAGGGGTTCGACACCTTCTGCCCGCTGGGTCCGTGGGTGACCACCGACCTCGACCCCGCCGACCTCGCCGTCACCACGACGGTCAACGGCGAGCTGCGTCAGGCCGGGCGTACGTCACAGATGCTGCGCGGCGTCGACGAGCTGGTGGCGCACGTCAGCCAGGCAATGACCCTGCTGCCCGGTGACGTCATCCTCACCGGCACCCCGGCGGGCGTCGGGCCGCTGGTCGTGGGCGACGAGGTCAGTGTCGCCATCGAGGGCATCGGCACGTTGACCAACACGGTCGTGGCCCGTGGCTGAGCACGTCGGACCCGTGCGGGTGCGGGTCGCGCCGTCACCCACCGGCGACCCGCACGTCGGCACGGCGTACATGTCGCTGTTCAACCTGGCGTACGCCCGGCAGCAGGGTGGCCAGTTCGTCCTGCGCATCGAGGACACCGACCGGGCCCGCTACGTCGCCGACAGCGAGGCGCAGATCTTCGACACGCTGCACTGGCTGGGGCTGGACTGGGACGAGGGTCCGGACAAGGGCGGGCCGTTCGCGCCGTACCGCCAGTCCGAGCGCTCGGAGTCCTACCGTTCCCACGTCGACCGGCTGCTTGCCGACGGTCACGCCTACCACTGCTGGTGCTCGACCGAGCGGCTCGCGCAGATGAGGGAGGAGCAGCAGAAGGCCAAGCTGCCCACCGGCTACGACCGGCTCTGCGTCGGGAAGACCCGGGAGGAGAGGGCGGAGCTGCCCGGCTTCAGCGAGTCGCCCGTCGTGCGGATGCTGGTGCCCGACGACCCGCCGCTCGCCTTCAACGACGTCGTCCGCGGCGAGATCAAGGCCCCGCGGCCGGACGACCAGGTGCTCCTGAAGGCAGACGGCCTCCCGACATACCACCTGGCCAACGTCGTCGACGACCACGAGATGGGCATCACCCACGTCGTGCGCGGCGAGGAGTGGATCTCCTCGACGCCGAAGCACCTGCTGCTCTACGACTGGCTCGGCTGGGAGCGCCCGGCGTTCGTGCACATGCCGCTGCTGCGCAACACGGACAAGTCGAAGATCTCCAAGCGCAAGAACCCGGCGGCCCGCCTGATGTGGTTCCAGGAGCAGGGCTACCTGCCCGAGGCGCTGGTCAACTTCCTCGCGCTCATGGGTTACTCCCAGCCGGACGGCGAGGAGATCTTCTCCTTCGACGACATGGTCGCGTCCTTCGACTGGGCACGGGTCAACACCGTCGGTCCGGTCTTCGACCTCGACAAGCTGGCCTGGCTCAACGGCCACTACATCCGCGAGCTCTCCGTCGACGACCTCGCCGGGCGGATCACCAGCCATCTCTCGCGGAGCGGTGTGCTGCCCGCCGAGCCCTCGGACGAGCAGCGCGCGACGGTGCTGGCCGCGACCCCGCTGGTCAACGAGCGGATGCAGGTGCTGCGCGAGGCGGAAGGGATGCTGGGTTTCCTGCTCGTGCCTGACGAGTCCTTCGCCCTCGACGCCGACGACGCGGCGAAGGTCCTGACCGCCGATGCCGCGCCCGTGCTGCGGGCATCGGTGGACGCGTTGGCGGCCGTCGAGGCCTGGGAGACCGCTGGGATCGAGAAGGCGCTGCGGGTGGCACTCGTCGAGGGTCTCGGCCTCAAGCCGAAGAACGCGTTCGCACCGGTGCGGGTTGCCGTCACGGGACGTCGCGTCTCCCCGCCGTTGTTCGAGTCGCTGGAGCTGCTGGGACGGAACCGGACGCTCCAGCGGCTGCGCCACGGGCTGGCCGTTGCCGGTGGCTGAGCCGGCCGAGTGGCCGGCGTCCGGGCCCGGCAGCCCCGGAGACCGCTACCCCCAGCTGTTGCGCAGCGAGCGGGCCCGCTGGTGGCTCCCGCTGCTCGGGCTGCTGCTCGCGGGGACGGTGCTGGTGCTGGGCGCCGTCGTCCTGGTCATCGCCGCCTACGTGCTCGCGGCGGCGACCGGGCAGTCGCAGGACGCGTTCTCCGACAACGCGCTGCGGGCGGACTCCGTCGTGGGCCTGCTCACCAACAACCTCGTCATCGCCCTGATGATCCCTGCGTCGCTGCTCGCCGTCCTTGCCGTGCACCGCGAGCGGGTCGGTCTGCTGGCCGCGGTCACCGGTCGACCGCGGTGGGGGCTGCTCGGGCGGCTCCTGGGCGTCGCGTTCGTCGTCGTCCTCGTGTTCTTCGGGGTGGGCTTCCTGCTGCCGGGATCCGGTGTCGCCGAGGGGGACGCACCCTCGACGGCCACGCTGGTCGGGCTGCTCCTCGTGGTCCTCGTGACGACCCCGTTGCAGGCATGCGCCGAGGAGGTCGGTTTCCGCGGCTACCTCAGCCAGGCCGTGGCGTCGTGGTTCGCCCGCCCGGTCGTCGGGACGCTGGTAGCGGGCACCGTCAGCGCGGTCCTTTTTGCCCTCGCCCACGGGTTGCAGGATGCGTGGCTGTTCGGTGACCGCCTCGCCTTCGGCGTGGTGGCGTCCTGGCTCGCGTGGCGCACTGGGGGGCTCGAGGCCCCTGTCGCGCTGCACGTGGCGAACAACATCGTCAACCTCGCCTACTCGGCGGCGACCGGGTCGTTGGAGGCGTCGCTGCTGGCGTCCACGCTGGACTGGCAGTTTGCGGTGCTCGACGTGGTGATGATGGTGACGTTCGCGGCGGTAGTCGTTCGCTTGGTGCGAGGCAGCGACCTCGCCGTACGCCGGGTCCGGCCGGTCCCCAACGCGCCGGTGGACCCCCTGGACGCCGCAGGGGCGCCCGGGGCTTTGTCCGGCCCCGGACCCGTCGGCTATCCTTTCCCGAGCACGTCGAGCCCGCCGCCAGCGGGAGGCGAGAACCCTTGGGGTATGGGGTAATTGGCAGCCCAACTGATTCTGGTTCAGTTAGTCTAGGTTCGAGTCCTGGTACCCCAGCGCAGGCCCGTCCGCCGTCCTCGGCGACGACGGTGCAGCATCGTGGCCCCGTTGTGTAGCGGCCTAGCACGCCGCCCTCTCAAGGCGGTAGCGCGGGTTCGAATCCCGTCGGGGCTACCACGAACAGAGGCCCAGGTCGTCGACCTGGGTCTCTGCTCGCACAGTGGCGCCGTCGGGGAAGGTGGCGCTCTCGAATAGAACCCGGCGCGTGTACGCGATGTCACGGCACATCGCCGACCTCTGCCCAGGAGCGCAGTTCGTCATGGCGGACCTGTCGACGGCCATGCTCGACGAAACGACGGATGTAGCGGCCCCACGGGTCATTTCCGCAGCGGGCAGGAGACACCGTGGCACGCATGCGACAGTTCGCACCGGGCCCGATTCAGGGGCGGCCTGGCAACCGAGATACCTCTGGCCAAGTGATGCACGGTGATCACCACCGGCCTGGACGCTCGATCGCGGTAGCGTCGGGGACAGCATCCGCGGAGGCGGTATAACGGAGGAGACCCATGACGACGAATTCCCTGCAGGTCATGGCGCCCGCCTCGCACCTGGTGGAGCAGCTTGCATCCCCCACCGATGAGGAAGTTGCCGTCGTCGACGCCTGGTGGCGAGCGAACAACTACCTGACCGTTGGTCAGATCTATCTCATGGCCAACCCGCTGTTGCGCGAGCGGCTGGTCTCCGACCACGTCAAGCCGCGGTTGCTCGGCCATTGGGGCACCAGCCCCGGGCTGTCGTTCATCTATGCGCACGCGTCCCGCCTCATTCAGCAGACGGGCCAGGAGATGGTCTACCTCGCCGGCCCCGGGCACGGTGGCCCAGCGCTGGTGGCAGCGGGCTACCTGGAGGGCACCTACAGCGAGATCTACCCCGACGTGTCGCTCGACGAGCGGGGCGTTACCCGGCTCTTCCGGCAGTTCTCGGCACCCGGGGGCATCCCGAGCCACGTGTCGGTGACCACACCTGGCTCGATCCACGAGGGCGGCGAGCTCGGCTACGTCCTCGTGCACGCCTTCGGTGCGGTCATGGACAACCCAGATCTCGTCGCGCTCGCCGTCGTCGGCGACGGCGAAGCGGAGACCGGCCCGCTCGAGGGGTCGTGGAAAGGCATCTCCTTCCTGAACCCCGACCGTGACGGCGCCGTCCTGCCGGTCCTGCACCTCAACGGCGCGAAGATCGGCGGCCCGACGGTGCTCGGTCGCAAGGACCCGGCGGAGGTCCGCTCACTTTTCGAGGGGCACGGCTACGAGGTCATCGAGGTCGAGGGCGAGGACCTGCCCGGGATGCACCATCGATTCGCCGCAGCCCTGGCCCAGGCCTGGGCCTCGATCCGCTCGATCCAAGCCGCCGCGCGCGGCGGCGACTGGGACGGCGCAAGGCCGCGCTGGCCGATGATCGTGCTGCGCACCCCCAAGGGCTGGACCGGCCCGGACATCGTCGACGGCATCCAGGTCAGTGGGACCTGGCGGGCCCACCAGGTCCCGCTCTCCGGAGTCAAGGGCAACCAGGCCCACCTCGACGTGCTCGAGGCGTGGCTGCGGTCCTACCGACCGGAGGAGCTGTTCGACGAGACCGGTGCCCCCACCGAGCTCGTCCGCCGGGCGAACCCGTCGGGTTCGCTGCGCATGAGCGCCACGCCGCACGCCAACGGCGGGCTGCTCACCCGTGACCTCGACCTGCCGGACTTCCGCGACTACGCCGTGGACGTGCCCAGGCCGGCCGACCTCCGCGCCGAGTCGACCCGCAAGCTCGGCGAGATGATGCGCGACATCTACCGTGCCAACCCCGACCGGTTCCGACTCTTCTGCCCGGACGAGACCAACAGCAACCGGCTCGGCGCGGTCTTCGAGGCTTCCGACCGCGGGTTCGCCGAGCGGGTCACCGCCGAGGACGTCGCGATCTCGCGCGACGGCCGGGTCATGGAGGTGCTCTCCGAGCACAACTGCCACGGCTGGCTGGAGGGATACACGCTCACCGGGCGGCACGGCTGGTTCGCGACCTACGAGGCCTTTGCCATGGTGAGCGCCTCGCAGACGATCCAGCACGGCAAGTGGCTCCAGGAGGCCGACAACCTGCCGTGGCGCGCCCAGGTCCCGAGCCTGAACATCCTGCTGACCTCCACCGCGTGGCGCAACGACCACAACGGTTTCAGCCACCAGGGGCCGGGCCTCATCCAGAACGTCATCACGACGCGCGGCAACATCGGCCGGGTCTACCTGCCGCCGGACGCGAACTGCCTGCTGTCGGTGGCCGACCACTGCTTCCGCTCGCGGTCCTACGTCAACCTGGTCGTGATCGACAAGCAGCCCCAGCTGCAGTGGCTGACCATCGACGAGGCGGTCGAGCACTGCGCCCGCGGAGCAGGCGTCTGGCAGTGGGCCGGCACCGACGACGGCAGCGCCGACCCCGACATCGTGCTGGCCTGCGCAGGCGACGTCGTCACGATGGAGACGGTGGCCGCAGCGGCGATCCTGCGCGAGCACCTGCCGCACTTCCGCACCCGCGTGGTCAACGTCGTCGACCTGATGACCCTGCCGCGACGCAAGGACCACCCGCACGGGATGGACGAGACCCTCTTCAACGAGCTCTTCACCGACCATGTCGACGTGGTGTTCGCCTTCCACGGGTACCCCGGGGCCATCCACCAGCTGGTGCACGGTCGGCCGGACGCCGACCGCTTCCGTGTGCGCGGCTTCATCGAGGAGGGCACAACCACGACTCCCTTCGACATGGTCGTGCGCAACAGGGCCTCCCGCTACCACCTCGTCATGGATGCGCTGAACAACGCCCGGCGCACGCCGCCGGGCGCCAGCGACCTCAAGGCGTACTGCGAGGCCAAGCTGGCCGAGCACAAGGTCTACGTCGTGGAGCACCTCGAGGACATGCCCGACGTCCGCGACTGGGTGCTCGGCGACTGGGCCACCAAGGGCTGAGGGGGCGTGTCCGCACCCCCTGCTTCGGTGCTCGTGGTCAACTGCGGCAGCTCGTCAGTGAAGATCGCCTTCGTCGACCCGGTGACCGGCGAGCGGGCGATGACGGGCGTCGGTGAGCGGGTGGGCGGGCACGACACCGTGGTCCACATCCGCCGCCGGGACGACGAGCAGAGCCGCTCCCCGGACGACGGGTCACACCGCGGCGTGGTCGCGCACCTGCTGGCCACTCTCACCGAGGAGGAACGGGCGACCGTCACAGGCGTCGGGCACCGGGTGGTGCACGGCGGCTCGCACTTCTCCGCGTCCGTCCTCATCGATGACGAGGTGGTCTCTGCCCTGCACGATCTCGTCGACCTCGCGCCGCTGCACCTGCCCGCCAACCTCGCCGGAATCGAGGCCGTCCGGGCAGAGCTGCCCGACGTCCCCCAGGTTGCGGCCTTCGACACCGCCTTCCACCAGGCGATGCCGCCGGTCGCCTACCGCTACGCGGTCCCGAGCGAGTGGTTCGAGGATCATGACGTCCGGCGATACGGCTTCCACGGCATCAGTCACGGTTACGTGAGTGCCCGAGCAGCCGAGCTCCTCGGCCGTCCCCTCGAGTCGTTGCGGATGGTCACGCTGCACCTCGGCAACGGGTGCAGCGCCACCGCCGTCCGCGACGGGATCAGCGTCGACACCACGATGGGCCTGACCCCCCTCGAGGGGCTGGTCATGGGCACCCGCAGCGGCGACGTCGACCCAGGCCTGCTCGGTTACGTGGCAGACCGGCTCGACCTCGACCTGGCCGGTGTGCTCGACGCGCTCAACAACCGCAGCGGTCTGCTCGGCCTGTCGGGGATCAGCAACGACATGCGCACGCTGACCGACGCCGCCCGCCAGGGGTCGGAGTCCGCGGCGTTGGCCATCGAGGTCTTCGCCTACCGCGCCGCGAAGGCGGTCGGGGGACTAGCGGTCGCGCTCGGACGACTCGATGTGCTCGTTTTCACCGGCGGCATCGGCGAGCAGGCCCCGCAGGTGCGCAGCGCGATCCTGGGCCACCTCGGCGTGCTCGGCCTGCACGAGGACACCGACCCCAACACCGACCACGGCCGTAGAACCGGCGGACGGATCAGCCTCGTCGACGACCACGCTGTCGCCCTCGTCGTGCCGACCGACGAAGAGCTCGTCATCGCCCGAGACACCCGCAGGCTAGCGCCGTAGTATCCCCGCGCTGATCATTCTTCGACCGGTACGTGGACCGGCCCCCTCATGCGCCTCGGCTCTCGCGCCACCAGTTCCGGGTCAGCCAGGTCAGCAGGCCGGGGATGGCCGACAGCGCCGCGAGCGGCAGCCACATCTCTGCCGGCAGCGGACTTGTGTCCAGCAGCGAGCGCAGGGGCGGCGCCAGCACTGCCGACGCGTGCAGGACGATCGCCGAGGCGACGGCGACTGCCAGGAAGGGGTTGTGCCGCGCGGCACCGCGCGAGCGCACCGCCAGCGCTACGCCGAGCTGGGCGAAGCCCAGCACCAGGAAACCGCTCGTACGCCAGTCGTGACCGTCGGAACGGGCCCATAGTGCGGCTCCCATGGTGGCCGCAGCCACGAGGATCCCGGTGACGGCGATCTGCTGCGCCATGGTTCGGTCGACGAGGGGCTTGTCACGCGGAACCGGTTGACGCGCCATGGCAGTGGGCGACCCTGGGTCGGCGCCGAGGGCGACCCCGGGCAGGCCGTGGGTGAGCATGTTGACCCAGAGAATCTGCCCCGGGAGGAGCGGGACCAGGAAGCCGGCGAACGGTGCGAGGAGCATGACGATCACCTCGGCGAGGCCACCACTGAGGGCGTAGCGCAGGAAGCGCCGCAGATTGTCGTGGATCCGACGCCCCTCCTCGACCGCGTGCACCACGGTCTGCAGCCGGTCATCGGTGAGAACCAGGTCGGCGGCCTGCCGTGCCACCTCGGTGCCCCCCTGACCCATCGCCACACCGATGTCGGCCATCCGCAGCGCCGGTCCGTCGTTCACACCGTCGCCGATCACCGCGACGACCTCGCCGGCCTCCTGCCAGGCCTGGACCAAGGCCAGCTTGTGCTCAGGCCGGACTCTGGCGAATACGGTCGACGCGCGTGCCGCCGCACTGACCCCATCGTCCAGCTCGGGACCAGTACGCACCTGCCCGGGGACCTGTCCTGGCAGCAGTCCCACCCGGTGGGCGACGGCTTGGGCGGTGGCCGGATGGTCGCCGGTCATCACCGCTACTCGGATCCCGGCTCCGACGAGCGCCGCCAGCACCGGGCCGAGATCCTGCCGTGGTGGGTCGGTGAGCGCGACCAGGCCGAGCAGCGCGAGCCCGGC
>JAJAYQ010000003.1 GCA_026786145.1 Spirochaetaceae bacterium
AGCCCACGATGAGCGACGCGGAGCTGGAGAAGCTGTTCCTCATGCTGTCCTGACCCCAATGACGTCCGCGACTCAACAGCGAGCGAAGGATTCCAGATGACGTACGTACGCAGCATCACCCTCGACCTGTCCTATGGCGATGCCGTCACCAGGACCCGGGAGGCCCTGACCGAGCAGGGGTTCGGTGTCCTGACCGAGATCGACGTACAGGCGACGTTGAAGGACAAGCTCGGGCAGGACATGGAGCCCTACGTCATCCTCGGCGCGTGCAATCCCCAGCTGGCCCACCAGGCGCTGGAGATCGACCGAGAGATCGGCGCCCTGCTGCCGTGCAACGTCGTGGTCCGCGAACAGGACGGCAGGTCCACGGTGCTGATCCTCGACCCGCAGATCATGGCGACCCTGCCCGGCCGGGACGAGCTGCAGCCGGTCGCGGACGAAGCGAGCCGCCGCATGGACGCCGTCCTCATATCACTGCGTCAGGGCTGACCTACTTCCGAAGGAGGCGAAGACATGAACCCTCGCCAGGTGCTCGACCAGAAACACGGACTGCAGATCATCGACGTCCGCGAACCGGACGAGTGGGCAGGCGGCCACATCGAAGGCGCTCACCACATCCCGATGAACGACGTGCCGGCCCGGCTGGGCGAGATCGACCGGGACCGACCGGTCGTGACGGTCTGCCGAAGCGGCGCCCGCAGCGGCCAGGTCGCGACGTACCTCGCGCAGGCCGGATTCACGGTGCACAACATGGACGGCGGGATGTCCACCTGGCAACGACAGGGCCTGCCGGTCGACGGGTCCACCGTCACCCCGAAACCGAGCACCGGTCTGCGGTCGTTGTTCTCGCGGAAGGGCAGAGGCACGTGATCGACGTCCACACGATCGAGACCAAGAGTCTGGGTGACCGCAGCTATCTCGTCACCGACGGCGAGGTGGCCGTCGTCATCGACCCCCAGCGTGATCTGGACCGGATCTTTGGCCTTGTCGAGACCAAGGGCCTACAGGTGACCCACGTGCTGGAGACCCACGTGCACAACGACTACGTATCCGGGGGCTTGGAGCTGGCGCGGCGGACGGGCGCCGCTTACGTCGTTTCCGCCGGGGACGACGTGGCGTTCGACCGGACGCCGGTGTCCGACGGCGACGTCGTGAAGGCCGGCTCGATGCGACTGACCGTCCTGCACACCGCCGGGCACACCCACCATCACGTCAGCTACGCCCTCGAGGACGCCGGGATCACCACTGCCGTTTTCACCGGTGGGTCGATGCTCTTCGGCTCCACCGGGCGCACCGACCTGCTCGGACCCGAGCACACAGATGCCCTTACCCACGCCCAGTTCCATTCGGTGCGCCGTCTCGCGCACGACCTGCCGGCCGGTGCGCAGGTCTACCCGACGCACGGCTTTGGCAGCTTCTGCTCGGCCACCCCCACCAGCGGAGACAGCTCCACCATCGGCCAGCAGGGGAAGAGCAACCCGGCCCTGACACAGGACGAGGGGGCGTACGTCCAGCAGCTGCTCGCCGGTCTGGACGCCTACCCCGCCTACTACGCCCAGATGGGACCCATCAACGCGCGCGGCGCGGAGGCGTGGGAGCCGTCACCCCCTGCCCGACTGCAGGCCTCCGCTCTGCGGCAGCGGATCGACGCCGGCGAGTGGGTGGTCGACCTACGGGACCGGACCGCCTTCGCGGCCGGGCACATAGCCGGCACGCTCGGCTTCGAGCTCTCCGACAACTTCGTGACGTACGTGGGGTGGCTGATGCCGTGGGAGGCGCCGCTCACCGTCATCGGGGAGTCTGCCGACCAGGTTGCAGACGCTTCGAGAGAGCTCGGGCGGATCGGCATCGACCGCCTCGCGGGCGCCGCCGTCGGTGACATCGATGAGCTTGCCGGCGACGAGACACTTCGCTCGCACCGCGTGGCAGACTTCGCGACTCTCGCCAAGGAGATGACCGACCGGCCAGTCCAGGTGATGGATGCGCGGCGCAACGACGAACGCGCCGACGGCCACGTGACCGGGTCGCAGCACATCCCGGTCCACGAGCTGGCCGACCGGATTGACGAGGTGCCTGAGGGTGAGCTCTGGGTCTACTGCGGTTCGGGCTACCGCGCGGCCATCGCGGCCTCCATGCTCGACCGACCCGGCCGGGACGTCGTGCTCGTCAACGAGGACTACGAGGCGGCTGCCGGCGCGGGCGTCCAGCTGACCGAGCGGTGAAGTGACAGCTGCCGTTCTGCTCGGGCTGGGTATCGGTGTCCTGCTCGGTCTGGTCGGGGGCGGCGGGTCGATCCTGGCGGTGCCCGCGCTGCTGTACGGCGTCGGGATGCCCTTGTCCCGGGCAATCCCGACGGCGCTGCTCGTGGTCGGCATCTCCAGTGCGGCCGCCGCGGTACCGCGAATGATCCACCGTGAGATCGGGTGGCGCATCGCGCTCGTCTTCGGTGGTGCGGGCGTGCCCGCAGCCTTTGGTGGTGCCGCACTCAACCGGATGCTGCCGTCACGCCTGCTGCTTTTCGGCTTCGTCGCCCTGATGCTGATCGCAGCGTGGCGCATGCTGCAGACGGATGAGCAGAAGGGCGGCGATTGCGCCCTACCCGGTGGTGGCGTCAACTGGCGCAGCTGCCTGCCGAAGGCGATCGCATCGGGCGCGGGGGTCGGCTTCATCACCGGGCTCTTCGGAGTCGGCGGCGGCTTCGTCATCGTCCCCGCCCTGGTGCTCCTCCTCGGTCTGCCTATGACGGTGGCCGTGGGCACGTCCCTGGTCATCATCAGCATCAACTCGGCGGCCGGATTCCTTGCCCACCTCGGCGCGACCTCGCTGGATGCGACCGTCACCATTGCCTTCACCCTCGCCGCGGTCGCCGGCGCGCTGGTGGCCGGGCGAGTCGGCTCCCGACTCTCCGGCGTGCGGCTGAGGCAAGGGTTCGCCTACCTCGTGATCGCCGTCGCCGCTTTCGTCGCGCTCAACGCCTTCATCGATCCCGGGGCTGCGCGCTGACAGGTCCGGGCGCGTGGCTCCCGTCTCGTGGCACACTGGTCCTCGTGGGCGATCGGCCCACGGCAACAAGGCAGCGTGCTCCGGGGTCGGTGAAATTCCGAGCCGGCGGTGACAGTCCGCGACCCGGGTCCGGTCGTGCTCGTCGAGAGATCGACGGGTGCAGGACCCGGTTGACCTGGTGGAACTCCGGGACCGACGGTGAAAGTCCGGATGGGAGGCAGCACGCCGACCGGTCGTCGTCCCATGCCGGGGCGAAGGTCCGGTCGATTCCCGGTGTCCTCACGGACGCCGGTCCCCGGAACGCGCCCTTCGAGAGGGAGCGCCGGTGGCAACCGAGGCAGAGATCGCGGCGATGCGTCGCGCGATCGTCCTGTCGAGCTCCGGCGGCGAGGCCACCCATCCCAACCCCAACGTGGGCGCGCTGGTGCTCGACGCCTCCGGCGCGGTGGTCGGCGAGGGGTGGCACGAGCAGGCCGGCGGGCCGCACGCCGAGGTTCTCGCTCTGCGGCGGGCCGGCGAGCGGGCGCGGGGTGGCACGGTCGTGGTCACCCTCGAGCCGTGCGCGCACACCGGCAGGACCGGGCCGTGCACCGAGGCCCTGCTCGCGGCCGGCGTCGGCCGGGTCGTGTACGCAGCGGCTGACGAGACAGCGCTCGCTGGCGGAGGTGCCCAGGTGCTCGGTCAGGGCGGCGTCGACGTCGAGGCCGGGGTGCTCCGTCGCGAGGCGGAGCGAGCCAACGAGCGGTGGCTGACCCGTGTGCGGGACCAACGCCCCTTCGTCGTATGGAAGGTCGCTGCCACCCTCGACGGTCGGGTGGCCGCTGAGGACGGCACCAGCCGGTGGGTGTCCAGCGACGAGTCGCGACGCGACGCGCACCGACTGCGATCCGAGTGCGACACGATCGTGGCCGGCGTCGGCACCGTTCTCGCTGACGACCCGCACCTCACCGTCCGCGACCAGGACGGGTCGTTGGTCGGTGAGCAGCCGCTGCGCGTGGTCGTCGACAGCTCCGGGCGTACGCCGCGCTCGGCTCGAGTGCTCGACGATGCGGCGCCCACCTGGGTGGCGACCGCCGCGGAGCTGGGGAGCGGCACGAACGGCGGCGTGGACCTGGGTGCCCTGATGAAGGCGCTGTGGTCCCGGGAGCGAACTCTGGTGCTGCTGGAGGGCGGACCGACGCTGGCCGGCGCCTTCGTGCGCGCGGGGCTCGTGGACAGAGTCGTCGCCTACTTCGCGCCGACCCTGCTCGGCGCAGGGGCACCTGTCCTGTCCGGGACAGGTGTCGGCACCCTCGCCGAGGGGATCGGCCTCGACTTCGACGACGTACGGCGGGTGGGGCCCGACGTGCGGGTCACCGCCCGGCTGCGCAGACAGGAGGGCTGAGGGCATGTTCACCGGCATCGTGGAGGAGCTGGGTCACGTGACCGAATTGATAGACCTCGGCGACAGCGTGCGGTTGTCGGTGCACGGGCCGATGGTCGCCGAGGGCGCCCGTCGTGGCGACTCGCTCGCTGTGAACGGCGTCTGCCTCACCGTCGTCGAGGCCATGGGCGACGGCTTCACCGCTGACGTCATGCGCGAGACGCTCGACCGGAGCTCGCTCGGGTCGCTGGCTCCCGGGACGCCGGTGAACCTGGAGCGACCCATGCGGGTGGACGGCCGGCTCGGTGGGCACCTCGTGCAGGGCCACGTGGACGGCACCGGCAGCATCATCGAGCGCACGTCCTCCGAGCACTGGGACGTCGTGCGCGTCTCGCTGCCCGGCGACCTCGCTCGTTACATCGTGCACAAGGGGTCCGTCACCGTCGACGGTGTCTCCCTCACCGTGGCCTCGGTGACCGACGACTCGTTCACGGTGAGCCTGATCCCGACGAGTCTCGAGCTGACGACGCTGGGCCACAAGCAGGTCGGCGATCTGGTCAACCTGGAGGTCGACGTGGTTGCCAAGTACGTCGAACGACTCATGAACGCCCGCGACGCGGACGACCGATGAGCAGCGAGATGATCCGGCTGGACCCGGTGGAACGTGCAATCTCCGACCTCGCAGCCGGTCGCGCGGTCGTCGTGGTCGACGACGAGGACCGGGAGAACGAGGGCGACCTGATGGTGGCGGCCGAGAGGATCACCCCGGAGCTGATGGCGTTCATGGTGCGGCACACGTCCGGCGTGGTGTGCGTGCCGATGGAGGGCGCGGCGCTCGACCGGCTCCGGCTGCCGCCGATGACCGTGGTGAACGAGGACCGCAAGAACACGGCGTACTCCGTGTCGGTCGACGCGCGGGACGGCATCGCGACCGGCATCTCCGCCGCCGACCGGGCGCGCACCGTCTGGATGCTCGCCGACCCCGCTACCGAGGCGCACGAGCTGACCCGTCCCGGGCACGTCTTCCCGTTGCGCTCGGTCGACGGGGGTGTGCTGCGCCGCCCCGGGCACACGGAGGCGGCCGTCGACCTGGCGCGCCTCGCGGGCCTCGCACCGGTGGGAGTGATCGCCGAGGTCGTGAGCGAGGACGGCTCGATGGCCCGGCTGCCGGAGCTCCGTCGCTTCGCGGACGTCCATGGCATCGCTTTGGTGTCTATCGCCGACCTGGTCGCGCATCAACGGAGACACGAGTCGCTCGTGGTGCGGGTCGCCGAGGCCAGGCTCCCGACCCGGCACGGGCAGTTCCTGGCCGTGGGATTCCATGACACCGTCGACTCGGTCGAGCACATCGCCCTGGTACGTGGCGCAATGGGTGACGGGCTCGACGTGCTCGTGCGCGTGCACTCGGAGTGTCTGACCGGCGACGTCCTGGGCTCGTTGCGCTGCGACTGCGGGCAGCAGCTGGATGCGGCTCTCCGCAGCGTCGCCGAGGAGGGGCGCGGAGTCGTCGTCTATCTCCGGGGGCACGAGGGGCGCGGGATCGGGCTGCTGCACAAGCTCGCGGCCTACGGGCTCCAGGACGACGGCCGGGACACGGTCGATGCGAACCTGGACCTGGGGTTGCCGGTGGACTCGCGGAACTACGGCACCGGCGCGGCGATCCTGACCGAGCTGGGAGTCCGGTCTGTGCGCCTGCTGACCAACAACCCCGCGAAGGTCGCCGCCCTGTCCGACTTCGGGGTCGAGGTCGTCGAGCGGGTCGGGCTGCCTGTCGATGCCACGCCGGAGAACACCGGGTACCTGATGACCAAACGGGACCGGATGGGCCACCACCTGCCGGGACTGCCGGCATGAGCGGTGGCGGAGAACCAGAGGACGCCGTGGCTGTCTTGGACGGGTCGGGACTGCGCGTTGCCGTCGTGGCCGCCCGGTGGCACCAGGTCGTGATGGACGGTCTCATCGCCGGTGCCGTCCGGGGGCTGGCGGAGTGCGGGGTGCTCAGCCCCACGATGGTGCGGGTTCCCGGGTCCTTCGAGCTGCCGGTCACGGCCGCCCGCCTGGTGCGGGACCACGATGCCGTCATCGCGCTCGGAGTCGTCATCCGGGGAGGGACCCCGCACTTCGACTACGTCTGTCACGCCGCGACCAGCGGGCTGACCCAGGTGTCGGTGCAGAGCGGGGTCCCCATCGGCTTCGGCGTGCTCACCTGCGACGACGAGGCGCAGGCGCTGGCCCGAGCGGGGCTGGAGGGCTCCCGGGAGGACAAGGGCCGTGACGCTGCCTTGGCCGCAGTCGCCACAGCGCTCACGCTGCGCGACCTCCCGGGGCCACCCTGAGGCCTATCCGCGCGACCAGGAGCTGCTGGTGCTTCCGTTGTTCCACTCGATCTTGATGTCGTCCTTGACGTCCTCGTCGCGGCAGCCGTTGCGGTCCGCGTCTGTGCACCACACGACGTACTGCGAGCCGGTCATGGAAGTATTGTTCAGGCGGGCGTGGAACTCGAAGTCGCCCGCTGTTCCCCTGGTCTGGTACGCGGCCTGGAAGCAGAGGTCGTTCCGGCCGTCACCGTTCTTGTCGCTCAGGACGGAGAACTCCGGCCCGGCACCATCGGGGTCCGGGCAGGCGCTGATGAAGCCCACGCCGGAGCTCTGGAACGAGGCGGGCCCGTTGATCTTGTTCCCGCGGTCGTCGAGGAAGCACGCGTCGTTGTGCACGTTGCGGTTCGTCGTGCCGGGGTCGCTCAGTCGCTGGTCGTCACGCTGGTCGGGGTTGTAGCACGAGGAGTTGGGGTCGACGTCCGGGTTACCGCCGTCATAGGCGACGCCATCGGGGCGCTGAGGCCGACCGTGGCGACGATGCTGGACGCCATGACGCCGCTGCGGGTGCTGAATCTCACAGGTGCTCCCTGTGGTGACGGCCAACTCGGCCGCTGAGCCCCGCAATGAGGCTCATCCGTCCATACGCGGCTGCCCGACCGAACGTTCACCGGTCATGGAAGGGTGGGGTCCAGACGAAGAAGGGTGTTGAGTCCGTGACTGTTCCGTCACTCTCGGCGATGCGACGTGCGTTGCGCCGCGCTGGGAACGGCGTAACCCTCGATGCCGCTGAGTCGGAGGTGCTGCTGCACGCCCGCGGCCCGGACCTGGAGGCGCTCTGCGGGGCGTCGTCGCGGGCTCGTGACGCCGGGCTGCTCGAGGCCGGCCGCCCGGGGGTGGTGACGTACTCACGCAAGGTGTTCGTGCCGCTGACGCGCTTGTGCCGGGACCGCTGCCACTACTGCACGTTCGCGACCGTTCCCGGCCGGGTGCCGGCCGCGTTCCTCAGCCCGGACGAGGTCCTCGAGATCGCCCAGGCGGGCGCAGCGACGGGCTGCAAGGAGGCGCTGTTCACCCTCGGGGACCGGCCGGAGGACCGGTGGCCGGCCGCCCGTCAGTGGCTCGAGGAGCGGGGGTACGCCGACACCCTGTCCTACGTCCGGGCGATGGCGGTGCTCGTCCTGGAACGCACCGGGCTGCTGCCTCATCTCAACCCCGGCGTTCTGAGCTGGACGGACCTCCAGCGGTTGCGTCCGGTGGCCCCGTCGATGGGCATGATGCTCGAGACCTCCGCGACGCGGCTGTGGTCACAGCCCGGCGGGGCGCACTACGGCTCGCCGGACAAGGAGCCGGCCGTGCGGCTGCGGGTGCTCGAGGACGCGGGGCGCCTCGCCATCCCGTTCACCACCGGCATCCTCGTCGGGATCGGTGAGACGTACGCCGAGCGGGTCGAGTCGCTGCTCGACATCCGCCGGGTGGCCCGGGCGTACGGCGGGATCCAGGAGGTCATCGTCCAGAACTTCCGGGCCAAGCCGGACACTGCGATGCGGGCCCGCCCGGACACCGAGGCGGAGGAGCTCGCGGCGACCGTCGCGGTGGCGCGGCTGCTGCTCGGGCCGCGGATGCGCATCCAGGCCCCGCCCAACCTCGTGTCGGACCAGTTCGGGCTGATGCTCCGTGCCGGCATCGACGACTGGGGCGGCGTCTCGCCGGTGACACCCGACCACGTCAACCCGGAACGTCCGTGGCCGGCCGTCGAGGAGCTCGCCGCACGGACCGCGGCGGCCGGGTTCCGGCTGCAGGAGCGGCTCACGATCTACCCGGAGTACGTGCTCGCGTCCGAGCAGTGGCTGGACCCCCGGCTGGACGCCCATGTCAGTGCCCTCGCCGAGCCGGGCACCGGCCTGGCGGCTCCGGGCGCCGCCCCGTCCGGTCGGCCTTGGCAGGAGCCCGACGGCGGCCTCGCCGAGTCCGGGCGCACCAACCTGCATGCGAGCATCGACATCACCGGGCGCAGCGGTGACCGGCGCGGCGACTTCGACTCGGTCTACGGCGACTGGTCCGCGCTGGCCGAGCACCTGGACCACCCCACGAGCGCCGCCGCCGTGGGCCACCCGGGCAGCCGTGGTCGGGTCAGGCCCGAGTTCGCCGCGGCTCTGCGCCGGGCCGAAGCCGACCCAGGTGGTCTCGCGGATCGCCATGCCCTGACGCTGCTGGACGCCCAGGACGGCGACGAGATCGAAGCGCTGGCGGCGCTGGCCGACGGGTTGCGGGCCGATGCGGTCGGTGACGAGGTGACCTACGTGGTCACCCGGAACATCAACTTCACCAACGTCTGCTACACCGGCTGCCGGTTCTGCGCCTTCGCGCAACGGCGCACCGACGCCGACGCGTACACGCTGTCCCTTGATCAGGTCGGGCAGCGCGCCGAGGAGGCCTGGGCAGTAGGCGCGACCGAGGTGTGCATGCAAGGTGGCATCCACCCGGACCTGCCGGGCACGACGTACTTCGACCTCGCTGCCGAGGTGAAGCGACGGACCCCCGGGATGCACGTGCATGCCTTCTCCCCGATGGAGGTCGTCAACGGCGCAAGTCGCACGGGGCTCTCGATCGCCGAGTGGCTCACTGGCGCCCGGGAGTCGGGGGTCGACTCCATGCCCGGGACGGCCGCGGAGATTCTCGACGACGAGGTGAGGTGGGTCCTCACGAAGGGGAAGCTGCCCGCGTCAGCGTGGGTCGAGGTGGTCACCACGGCGCACGGGCTGGGGATCCCGACGACGGCCACGATGATGTACGGCCATGTCGACGCACCGGCCCATTGGGTGGCGCACCTGAAGCTGATCGCTGCCCTCCAGGAGGACACCGGCGGTTTCACCGAGTTCGTGCTGCTGCCGTTCGTTCACACGAACGCCCCGATCTACCTTGCCGGGCTGGCCCGGCCAGGCCCCACGTTGCGGCTGAACCGCGCTGTGCACGCGATGGCCCGCATCTTGCTGCACGGCCGGATCCACAACATCCAGGCCAGCTGGGTCAAGCTCGACGGGCCCGGCGTCGAGATGGTCCTGCGCGGCGGCGTCAACGACCTGGGTGGCACCTTGATGGAGGAGACCATCAGCCGGATGGCCGGCTCCCAGCAGGGCAGCTTCAAGAGTGTCTCGGCCCTGGAGGCCGTGGCGCGCGACGTCGGACGACCCGCCCGCCAACGCAGCACCACGTACGGCACCGTGCCGGCTGACCGGGTGGCGGTCGCGAGGGCGTACGACGGCATCCTGCCGACCGTCGTCACATCTCCGCGTTGAGCACCAGCATCCCGTCGCTGTCCCAGACGGAAAACCCGGTCGCGTCGGCCCTCAGCACGGAGGCGTTCATGTGGCAACGGATCTCGACGTCGGCTACGCCGATGAACTCCCCTGCAGGGCGGTCGCGTCCGTCGGCGTCGCGGACCGTCGTGACGTAGGTCGCGACGGCCTCGACGTCGGTCGGCTCAGCCAGGTCGCGCAGCCACGGGCGGGCCTTGACCCGGCGTGAGTGGTCGACCACGACGTTTCGTGCGATCGCGAAGAGCCAGACCCGCCTGCTCGCACGATCCGGGTCGAA
>JAJAYQ010000004.1 GCA_026786145.1 Spirochaetaceae bacterium
ATCGAGGTCATGCCCGAGTCCCTGCGAGACACGGCGGAGCGGCTGCGCTCCACGAATGTGGTCGCTCGGCGGGCCAGACGTGCCCTCGCAGGAGCGGGCCCCGAGATCACGGGCAGCGTGCCACTCTCGGCCGCGCTGTCCGACCACTCCGACGCATGGGAGTGGTGTCTGCAGCGCCTGCACGACAGCCTGCTGAGCGGGTCGCGCGCGCTCACCGATGCGGCCCGGGCCTACGAGCACGTCGAACAGTCCGTCGTCACCACACCAACGACACAGGCTCAGGCTCACTAGCGTCGGCGCCGGGTCATGGGATCACCGACCGGGTCCGCGCATAACCAGGCCGAGTCGGGGCACGCACCGCTCGTACGACAGGAGCACCACGTGGCCGACGTCCTGGTGATGGAGGTGAACGCCATGGACGCCGACGCCCATCGCCTGAGGACATCGGGTTGGATGGAGGCGTGACGTCGCCTCCATCCCCCCGTCAGCGCGCCCGCGACCTCGGCCTCGCGGTAGGCCGGCTGCCCACAGGCCCGGCCAACGCCATCACCGACGTGCCTGGCGTGCGAGTCGGCCACCACACCGTGTGGTCGGGCCCGGGCGACGGCAGCGACCCGGTGGTCCGTACCGGCGTGACGGCGATCTGGCCCCACGAGGGCAACCCCTTCCGGGACCGGGTCTACGCCGCGACCAGCACGTTCAACGGGTACGGCGTCCTGACCGGCGACCTGGTCATCGACGAGTGGGGCCTGCTCGGCTCCCCCATCGTCCTGTGCGACACCGCCAACCTCGGGACGGCGTACGACGCGGTGGTGCGCCACCTGCACGACCTCGACCCCTCCGCCGGCCGCGACGACGTGGTGGTCCCGGTCGTGGGCGAGTGCGACGACGGGTTCCTCAACGACAACCGCCACCCTGGCCTCCGTGCCGAGCACGTGGTGGAGGCGCTCACCTCGGCCGACACCGGGCCGGTGGCCGAAGGGTGCGTCGGCGCCGGCACCGGAATGCAGCTCTTCGACTTCAAGGGCGGCATCGGGACCGCGAGCCGGCTGGTGTCGCTCGGCGCGACGACGTACACCGTGGCGGTGCTGCTGAACGGGAACTTCGGCACCCGGCACCAGCTGCGCATCGGGGGGATGCCCGTTGGGGTGCGGATCACCGACCGGATGCCGGTGCGGCACCGGGAGGGTTCCTGCATCGCGGTCGTCGCGACGGACCTGCCACTGCTCCCCCACCAGCTGCGCCGGCTGGCCCGGCGTGTCGACATCGGTCTCGGCCGGATCGGCAGCGTGGGCAACGACGGGTCCGGCGAGATCTTCCTGGCGTTCTCGACCGCTGCGCGCATACCTCGCTCCACACCCGACGGGACGCTTGCCGTCGAGGCGATGGTCGAGGGTCAGCTGTGGACCCAGGGCTCGCCACTGGACGACGTGTTCGACGCAGTGGCCGAGGCAGCGGAGGAGGCAGTGCTCAACGCGCTGTTCGTCGCCGATACGACCGCGGGCCGGGACGGGCACGTGCTGCACGGCGCGCCCGTGGACGAGGTCCTGTCTCTGCTCGGTCTTTGAGAGTGCCAGAGTGACCCTGTGATCACCCTGGCCCTGGCCGCGCGGATGACTGACGCGGCCGTCCGGCGGGCGGCCGAGCTGGGAGCGCTCGTCTCTGCAGCCGTCGTTGATGCCGGCGGCCACTTGGTGCACTTCCAGCGGATGGACGCAGCCGAGATTGCCGGCCCCACCCTGGCCGTCGACAAGGCCTTCACCGCAGTGGCGCACCGTATCGACACGGCAGCATTGACAGCGCTTGCGGCTCCTGACGGTGCGCTGGCGGGTCTGCAGGCCAACGGTGGCGGCCGGTACGTCGTGTTCGGCGGCGGGCTGCCCTGCTGGTCGGGCGACAGGGTCGCGGCCGGTGTCGGTGTCAGCGGCGGGACGGCCGAGCAGGACGTGGCATGTGCGCAAACCGCCCTGTCGGTCTGGGAGTCCGTCACGGGAGCACCCTCGGCTGACTAAGGTTCGCTCGTGAGTGATCATCGGGTCGGGCGCATCCGGTTCATGGACCAGCAGCGGGTCAACCTCGACGGGTTCGCCCATGAGGACATCGGCCTCGGGCTGGTCGCCCTGCACAGCCCGCACGACCCGGAACCGTCCCTCGTCGTCACGGACGGAATCGTCGTCGAGATGGACGGTCGGGCGGCCGGGGACTTCGACTCCCTGGACTCGCTGATCGCCAACCATGGCATCGACGTCTCTGTCGCCGAGGAGGCCATGGCACTGGCGGACGTTGCCCTCGCGCGCATGTTCGTCGACCCGGCCGTCCCCCGGGACGAGGTCGTCCGGCTCGTCGCCGGAACCACCCCGGCCAAGCTGGCGCAGGTCGTCGCCCTCCTGCGTCCACCCGAGCTGACGATGGCCATGACCAAGCTGCGCGCGCGGCGCACCCCGAGCAACCAGGCACACGTGACGAACCTGCTCGACGACCCGCTGCTGCTGGCCGCTGACGCCGCGACCGCCGCGGCCTACGGCTTCCGCGAGCTGGAGACCACGGTTCCGGTGCTGGCCGACGCTCCGTCCAACGCCGTCGCGGTGACGGTCGGCGCTGCCGTTGCCTCCGCAGGCATCCTTGTCCAGTGCTCGGTCGAGGAGGCCATGGAGCTCGAGATGGGCATGCGTGGACTCGTCTCCTACGCCGAGACGGTCAGCCTCTACGGAACCGAGTCGGTGTTCGTCGACGGCGACGACACGCCGTACAGCAAGGCCTTGCTCGCTGCGGGCTACGCCAGCCGTGGGGTCAAGATGCGTGTCACGTCCGGCGCCGGCGCCGAGGTGCTGATGGGCGGTGCCGAGAGCTGTTCGATGCTCTACCTGGAGTCGCGCTGCGTGTCACTCGCGCGCGCCATGGGTTCGCAAGGGGTGCAGAACGGCGGCATCGACGGCGCGAGCGTCGCCGGTGCCGTGCCGCGCGGCGTACGCGCGATGATGGCCGAGAACGTGATGGTGATGGCGCGCAACCTGGAGGCGTGCACGGGCAACGACGCGCTCATGTCCGAGTCCGACGTGCGCCGCACGTCGCGCACCCTGCCGATGCTGCTCGCCGGCACCGACTTCGTGTGCAGCGGGTTCGGCTCGGTGCAGCGCTACGACAACATGTTCGGCCCCTCGCAGTGGAACGCCGAGGACATCGACGACTGGCTGGCGATGCAGCGCGACTGGGGCGTGGACGGTGGCCTGCGCACCGCCGACCCCGACGAGGTGGGTCGCCTGCGGCGGCGGGCGGCGGAGGCCTGTCGCGACGTCTACCGCTGGCTGGGGTTGGCCGACTTCACCGACGAGCACGTCGAGCTCGCCATCGACGCCACGGGCTCCAAGGACCTCGGCAACCCCGACCCGATGGTGGTGCTCGGAGCGGCGCAGGCGATCCGCAGCTCCGGGCTGGGCTCCCTGCAGGTGGCGCGCGCGCTGCAGGAGTGCGGGTACGACGTGGAGGCCGGCCGGGTCCTTGCGATGCTCACGGCCCGGGTTCACGGCGACCACCTGCAGACGGCGGCCATCTTCGACGAGCAGATGAGGGTCATGAGCCTGGTGACCGACCCCAACGACTACGCGGGGCCCGGTACGGGCTACGAGCCGGACGCCCGACGCCAGGCCGAGATCGACGGGATCCGCCAGGCGCGCGGTGTCGAGGACCTGCGGGTGGACCAGGCGCAGTGGCGGACCGACGACCTGAAGGTCGTGGGCCCGGCAGCGCAGGGCAGCGACCCACGCGAGGTGGTCATCGGCCTGTCCCCCGGCGTCGGCCGCAGCGTCTGGCGGACGCTGTCCGGCCTGCCGGTGATCGACGTGCTCAGAGAGCTTCTCGCCGGGCTGGAGGAGGAGGGGGCCACGGCCCGGGTCGTGCGCGTCAACAGCACGCTCGACCTCGGCCTGGTAGGGCTCACGGCCGCCCGACTCTCCGGCTCGGGCATCGGGATCGGCCTGCAGGGCAAGGGCACTGCGCTGATCCACCGCCGCGACCTGCCGCCGCTGGCGAACCTCGAGCTCTACAGCATGGCCCCGATCGTCACCGCGACTCTGTACCGCCTGCTCGGGAGCAACGCGGGGCGCCATGCCAAGGGCGCAACACCGGTGCCGGCCCGCAACCCCTACACCGACGAGGCGATCGAGGCGCGCTACCACACCAGCGTCATCTCCCTGGTCGCTCTCGAACGTGCCTGCGTCGACCGCGCGATGGGTGTCGAGGACATCGAGGTGCGGCGATGACCCGGGCCTTCTCGGGCCGCGACGCGGACGAGCTGACCCTGGACCGGCTCGCCCGCGAGGAGCTCGGCACCGATGACGTCCGCATCCACCCGGAGACCCTCGAGCTCCAGGCACAGGTCGCCGAGCGGCACGCGAACCCGCAGCTCGCCGCCAACTTTCGCCGGGCGGCGGAGCTGGCCATGGTCCCCGAGGACGAGGTGATGGCGATGTACGAGGCGCTGCGCCCGCACCGCTCGTCCGCCGCGGAGCTCGCTGCGCTGGCGGCGACCCTCGACGGCTACCCGGCGCCGCTCTGCGCGGCCCTCGTCCGTGAGGCTGCTGAGGTCTATGCCCGCCGCAGCCTGTTGAGGTGAGGGTTGCGGCGGGGATCGACGTCGGCAACGCCACGACGGAGGTCGTGCTCGCTCGCGTCGACGGAGAGGGGCTCGAGGTCATCGGCGCCGGACGGGCACCCACCCGGCGCGCCAAGGGCTCGCCGGAGAGCCTGGACGGTGCGGTCGACCTCCTCCGGAGGCTGGAGCGGCAGCACGGCGTCCGAGTGCAGGTCGCTGCCGTTGCACCCTTGCGTCCTGTCTCGACGCTGACCGCGACGCTGCCGGAGCCGCAGGACGCGACGGGGAGGCTGCTGGTGGTCGCCGCTGGTGCCAGCACTGCCGGCGGGCACGGGTTCGGGGTCGGGCGGCCGCACCGGCTGGGCGACGTGCTCGAGGGCAACGACCCGGTGGTGGCGGTCGTGCCGGCCGGCGTCGGGTATCTCGCAGCGCTCGCCTCGCTGCGCGGAATCATGACGGCCGGCCGGCTCGCAGCCGTCCTTCTCGCCGACGACGAGGCCGTGCTCGTCGGCAACCGGCTCGGTGCCGAGGTGCCGGTGGTGGACGAGGTCGACGTCGGTGCAGTGATGACCGCCGAGCTGGTTGCGGTTGAGGTCGCCGCGTCGGGGGAACCGTTGCGGGCGCTGACCGATCCTTTGCGCCTGGTGGCTGCCCTCGGCCTGCCCGAGGACGAGCGCGCCGACGCCGCACGCGTGGTCATCCGGCTCCACGACTGCTCCAACGGCGTCGTCACCCTCGGGGCGCCGGCGTGGGACTCGGCGCCGGCCGACAACGGCTGGGTCGAGATCGGTGATGCCGGCCGGCTGGCGTTCCCCGGGGCGCACGAGGCGATCGTGAAGGGTCGGGTCGGCCTGGCCAAGGCGTACGCCGTGCCGCCCTCCACCACGCCGCACGCCGTGGACGACCTCTGGACGGTAGACCTCTCGACGGTGGCCGACACGGTGCTGACCAGGGCGGGTGGCGCCCGGTCGCGCGCGGTCGGGTTGGCCGCCCTGCGCACGGACGCGCCGTACACCGATCCCTCGGACGCACTGTCCGGACTGCTCGGGATCCCCGTGAGTGCGACGACCACCGAAGCCGCCGCCTCCCGTGCCGGTGCCCTCTCGACTCCCGGGGCTGCTGGTTCCGCCGGTGCCGCCGGAGACATGGTCGTCATCGACCTCGGCGCAGGCACCATCGATGCGGTGTCGGGCGGTAGTGCGGTGGTGGCCGCGGGGGGTGGCGAGCTGCTCACCGCGTCGGTCGCTGCGTTGGCGGGTACGACGGGTGCTGCCGCGGAGTGGGTCAAGCGCGGCCCGGCCTACCGGGTCGAGGCACCGCAGATCCTGCTCGCCGAGGACGGGTCCAGGGACTTCCTCGACCGACCGGCCCCTCCGGAGACCATCGGCTCTCTCGTAGTGCGAGGTCCTGCCGGTCTGCTCCCCTTCAACCGGGTGCTGGCTCCTGGTGAGTGGCGAGCGCTGCGGCTCCGACTGAAGGTCGAGCTGATCGGTGGCAACGTGGCTCGGGCGCTGCGGTCGCTGGACCTCTCCCCGTCCACGGTCGTGGTGGTGGGAGGACCGGCCGGCGACGACGAAGTGCTCTCGGCGGTGTCGCGGGCGCTCCCTGACGGCACCGCCGTAGGCCGGGGGGACATCGGTGGTGCCCTGGGGTGCCGCTACGCCGTCGCCTACGGGCTGCTGGTGGTCAGCCTGCCCTGAGGACCTACCCGGTCGAGGAAAGCGTCGACCAGGGCGTACGCCGCGGACCGCGCCGCCGGTTCACGGTCGCGAGCCTCGGCGACCAGGGTCTCGCGGTCGAGCCCGGCCTCGACGAGCACGTCCGGGAAGCGCCGCGACCAGTCGTCCAGCGTGTCCGGGCGCACCTCGGGGTGGAACTGCACGGCCAGCACGCCCGGCAGCACGAACGCCTGAGTCCCGCACGCGTTCTGCGCTACCACCCGCGCGTCCGGAGGTGGCTCGATCACGTCGAGGTGGAACTGCGCCCACGGCCCGGCCGGCACGAGCGCCGAGTCGTCGGTGATCACCTCGACGAAACCCACCTCGGGCACCGCGGCCAGCGACACCGTCCCGCCCAACGCGTGGGCCACCACTTGCGCGCCGTAGCAGAGCCCGAGCACCGGGACACCGGACGCCTGCGCCGCGCGAACCAGCTCGCACTCCGCCGCCAGAGCCGCCGGGTCGACCGGTGAGTGGACCGACCACTCGGAGCCGAGCAGCACCACGGCATCGACACCCGTCAGGTCGGCGGGCAGTCCACCCTGGTCGCGCAGAGCATCACGGCGTGCGTACCCGCGTCCGAGCAGGCGCTCGCCGACATACCCCGGGTCGGTGTCGGTGGAGTTCGCCACGAACAGCACGGTCAGGGTCAACTCTTACCTCTCATCGTGGCCGCATCTGGACCACCCGGCCGCCGGTCCCGCTCCTGGACCGCGACGAGGCCGGTGTGCGGACCGTGATCATCGTCCGGTCCGCCCGGAAGAGGTCGTGGGAGTACTCGAAGAGGGCATCCTTCGCGTCCTTCGTAGTGCGGGTGATCGACAGCAGCGCAGCGCCGGGCTCGACCCCGAGGATCGATGCCTCGTCCTCACCCGCCGACACGACCTCGATGTGCTCGAGCGCCTCGCCCGGCACCGTCCCGTAGCGCTGCTCCAACAACTCGTAGAGCGAGCCGCCGAGCGGCTGGTCGAGCAGGTCGGGAAAGGGCTCCGCGGGCAGCCGGACGTGCTCCAGCGAGATCGGTGTCCCGTCAGCGAGCCGGATGCGGACCAGGTCGATGACGTACGCCCCGGCGGGCAGCTCCAGCGCCTTGGCGGTCTCCTCGTCCGCTGCCGCCAGACCGGTGCTGACGATGCGCGAGCCCGCGGTCATGCCCTGCGCCCTGAGCAGCGCCGGAACGCCGACGACCTGCGACAGGTCGCGCTCGACCATCTGCTGGCGCACGAAGGTGCCTCCGCCGCGGCCCGGCACGCGCCGGACCACTCCCGCGTTCTCCAGGGCAGCGAGCGCCAGCCGCACGGTGGACCGGCTCACCCCCAGGGACTGCGCCAGCTCCCTTTCCGCGCCGAGCCGCTGCCCCGGGCGCAGCTGGCCGTGGCTGATCTGGTCGAGCAGCCGGCGGCGAGCGTCTTCTGCCGTCGGGCCGATCGCGCTGCTCGGCTCGGTCATGGCGGGCTAGATCCCCTCGAGGGCAGCCGGTGACTCGGGAAGAACCTGTCCGCCGTCCACGACGATGCTCTGCCCGGTGATGTAGCCGGCCTCGTCGGTGGCGAAGAACAGGGCCGCGTAGCCGATGTCCTCCACCTCGCCGAGCCGTCGCTGCGGGATGGAAGCCTCCATGCCGCGGCGGTAGTCGGCTCCCATGTCCGCGAGTCCTTCGGTGGCGATGTTGCCGGGAAGGACGGCGTTGACCGTGATCCGCCGGGGCGCGAGCTCGATGGCCGCGGTGCGCAGGAATCCGAGCTGGGCGGCCTTGCTCGCACCGTAGTGCGACCAGCCGGGATAGCCCGTGATCGGGCCGGTGATCGAGGACGTGATGACGACCCGGCCGTGGCCGCTTGCCTCCAGAGCCGGCAGGCATGCCTGCACCATGAAGATGGTCCCCTTGACGTTGCAGTCGAAGACGACGTCCACGTCCTGCTCGGTCATCTCGGCCAGCGGCTTCTCGGGGAACACACCGGCGTTCGCGCAGAGGACGTCGATACCTCCGAAGTGCTCGACGGCCGAGTCGGCGATGCGTCGGCAGTCAGCAACCACCGAGACGTCGGCCGCGACGGTCTCGATGCGACCGGCTGCGCCCTCGCTGAGGTCCTTTGCGGCCGCGGCGAGCGCTGCCTCGTCGCGAGCGGCGAGCAGCACGTTGGCCCCGGCACTCACGAACACTCTCGCAATGCCCTTGCCGATGCCCTTGCTGCCCCCTGTCACGACGACCGAGCGGCCGGTCAGCGGTGTGAACAACGTGTGCCTCCTGGGGCTCGAGCATCCGGTCGGTTTCAGGCGAAGCGTGAAAGGTACGCCTCGGCCAGGTCGCAGCTGCCTGCGGTGTACTCCGCCCCCATCGAGCGCGACAGGTCGGTCCCCCCGTGCGACCCGATCCACGCCACGAGCAGCAGCCGCCGCATCATCACGAAGGTGGGGATCTCCGCCTCGTCCTCAGTCCGCAGCGGCCGTACGGTCCGGTAACCCCTGAGCCAGGAGTCGGTGAGCTCGGGCACCCGGGGGTCGTGCTCGAAGAAGCTGACGGCAGAGCCGAAGTCGTAGAGGAACCAGCTCCAGCCCGAGTCGTCGAAGTCGATGACTGCGACATCACCGGGCCGATCGCCGTCGACGAGCAGGTTCGCCAATCGCATGTCGGCGTGGACCAGCCCGTAGCGGTACGGCCCGCACCCGAACCGCGCGAGCCGCTTGCGCAGCGTCGCGTCCAGCCGCCTCAGGACCTCGCGCTCGGCGTCACCGACGGCGACCCCGTCCTGCCAGCGACCCCAGCGCGCCCGGTCGCCGAACGCGCCGTCGTAGTCCCACGCAAAGCGCCGGAAACCCGGGGGACGGTGCCAGGACTGGACGTGCCGGTGCATGCGCGCCGTGATGGCGCCGAGCAGCTCGAAGGACTGCGGCAGCTTCTCGTCGCTGGGTGTCGGCTCGGTGCCGGCGAGCCACTCGAAGTGCACGACGTAGCGAGGATCGCGCGACCCGTTCTCGGGCATGGCGAGCACGCGACGACCGTCTCCGGTAGGCAGCACCCTGGGCGTGCGGACCCCGGCCTCCTCGCGCAGGGCGTCCAGCCAGGCCAGCTCGGACTCGATCTCGGGGCCGTCGTGATAACCGTGGCGGTGCACGCGCAGGACCGTCCGGTCCCCGGTGGCCGGGTCGTCGACGGCGTACGTCGCGTTCTCGCTGACGTTGAGCAGGGTCAGCTCGGCGTCCGGGCCGAGTCCGCACTCCGCCAGCGCACGTCGCGCGACGGGCTCGAGCAGGGCAGCGACATCTTCCGCCGACAGGTCGTGCGCCCTCATTGCTGGTCCCGTCCCTCCACGTCGTGCAGCACCCGGGTGATCTCGTCCCGCGCGCGCAGGACGTCCTCGGTGGACCCTGCCATGTAGACCCGTCCTGCCGCACCGATCATGGACACGTCCACGAGGACGACATCCGGCGCGACCTTCTCGGCGGAGTTCGCCGCAACCGTGGCGAAAAGTGCCGGCGTCATCTCGTACACGAGCAGGGTCTGGCCGGGCATCAGCATCGATGCCTGACGGTTGCGGTTGATGATGACCGCGTGCTGGTCGGTAACGTTCTCGATGACGTCGCTGTAGAGCACCCGGGGACGGAGCTGGTCGGCTGCCTTCGCCCCGAGACCGTCGAGGATCGCCGCCCCCGCCCGGCGTACGTCCTCGAGGTCCGCGCCGTGCACCTCGAGGACACCGAACTGGCGCTCCACGAAGAGGATCCCTGGCTCGACCGAGGGTTCCGCGCGCAGTGCCAGGTCCATGACCCGTTCGATCGCGAGCCCGGGCGCCACCTCGACGATGAGCGAGTGCTGGCCCTCGAACGGCGGGTACCCGCGGGCACGGGTCGGGGTGCCCAGGTACGCCGCGAACTGCCGCTGGAGGTCCTCCAACAGGAGGTAGACGCGCAGCTCGGTCGCGGGTGGTGGAGGTGGTGCCAGTGGTGGCATTGGAGCAGCCGTCACGCCTCCGACCCGGTCATGTCGAAGTGCCTCGACAGCTCGGTGTGGGGACGTGGGATCACGTGCACGGACACGAGCTCGCCGACCTGGCCGGCGGTCTCGGCACCGGCCTCGGTCGCGGCCTTCACCGCTCCGACGTCGCCGACGATCGTGACGGCCACGAGCCCGTCGCCGACCTCCTGCCGGCCGACGATGGTGACGTTCGCTGCCTTCACCATGGCGTCCGCGGCAGCGAACGCCGCCACGTACCCCTTCGTCTCGATCATCCCTATCGCTTGGTTCTGGCTGGCCATTGCTTTCTCCTCATCACTCGTCGATCGAACCGATGACCAACGCATCCACGGGTGGATGCGGGTCGGGAAAGTACGCAGCTGCGACGGAGCCCGTCGCGACGAGCACCCGCTCGCCCACCCCGCTGCCGAGCACGTCGAAAGCCACGAGCACCTGTTTGCCGGGCCCGTCGCCCTCCACCTCGACCTCGAGGAACGCCCCGTTGGGCAGCCCCTCGACGCGCTTGGTCGCCCACACGTTGCCGACCACGGTCGCCTTCAGCATCAGCGTTCCTCTCGTTCGACGCGGACCCCGAGGGACCGTGCTCTGTCGCGGGCCAGCGGGGTGAGCACGGCCCTAGGCCCGACGACGAGCCGGGCACCGTCTGCGGCCGCCTTCTTGACCGTACGCTCGGTGACCGCACCGCGGTCGACGCGCACGACGCCTCCTGCGCCTCCGACGCCCGGAGCGATCGACTGCGGGGCTTGCGTCGGCGACTCGGCGCCGGCGAGGCGGAAGCGACGCCGACCGTCCTGGAGGTCGCCGCGCTGGACCGGGTCCTCGCAGAGTGCGGCAACGCGGCGGACGAAGGAGTCGAGGTCGCCGGCGGTGCGCAGCGTGACCTCCTCGACGACGTCTGGGTGCGGGCCTGCCGCCACGGCCGCGGGGAGAACGTCGCGCAGCACCGCGCGGACGGCGGCCCGCAGCTCGTCGGTCGACAGACCCGCGGGGACCCCGTTGTGGCCGCTCATGCCGTGACCTGCAACGACTGCTCGGCGGCGGCTGCTGCTGCTCGTACGTCGGCCTCGCGCCCGGTCAGGTAGACCCTGCCGGTGGCGCCGATCATGCGATAGTCGACGACCTTGATGTCGGCCGCCTTCTCGGCCTCGTTGGTGGCAAGGATCGCGTAGGACGCGGGCTGCATCTCGAGAACGAAGAGCGTCTCCCCCGCCAGGGCCATCGAGCCGACCTTGTTGCGGTTGATGAGGAATGCGTGCTGAGCGTCGATGCGGGACACGACCTGCGAGGCGAGGATGGTCGGCGCCATCGCGTCCGTGGCGCTCGCGTCGAGGACGTCGAGCACCGCGGCCGCGGCCGAACGGACCGCCTCGGTCGAGCGCGAGTGGATCTCGAGGTAGCCGAACTGCCGCTCCACCACGAGGATCCCCGCCCGGACATCGGTGTTCTTCAGCGCCACGTCCGTGATGGCCTCGATGTCGAGGCCCGGTGCGACCTCGATGATCTGGGCCGCCATGTCAGCCCGCGGCAGGCTGCCCTTGATCCAGGTTCCGAGGTAGCACATGGTCTGCGGCTGCAGCTGGTCGAGGAAGATGAAGGACCTGAGCTCGGCCATGCTCGTCAGCCCCTGATGATGGTGTTGAGCTCCTCGATGATGAGCCGGCGCAGCTCCTCACGGAGCTCGCTCGTCCCACCTCCGGAAGTGTCGGTGTCGGTCGTCGGCGCGCTGAGGTTGCTGGCCACGGGGTACGGCGGCACGGCCTCGAGCGGCGCCGAAGTACCCCGTGGCACCATCCCGTCGTACGCCGGGAGGACCTCGGACGGGTCGACGCTGTACGCGACGCGGGTCAGGTTGACCAGGTGTTTGGGCTCGAGGTTCTCCCCCAGCGAGCTGCGGCCGACGAAGCCGGTGCCGATGGTCATCGAGGGGGCCAGGTGCGTGCCGAAACCGGCGCTGCCGGTGCTGCCGCCCTCGTTCACGGTCACCCGCAGGACGTGGACGGCGGCGGCGTAGTCCATCACCGTCCGCGGGTCGTTGCTGTGGATCACGGCCGAGTGGCCGGCTCCGCCGATGCGCAGGATCGCGACGGCGGCCCGTATCCCGCGTCGGGCGTCGGGCACCCGGACGACACCGAGCACCGGGCACAGCTTCTCGTGGGCCAGCGGCTCCTCGCCCACGGCGAGGTCGAACGGTGCGACGAGGATGCGTGTGCGCCCGGGCACCCGCACCCCGGCCTTGGCCGCTATCACGCTCGCGTCCTTGCCGACGAGCGTCGTGTCGAAGCGCCCCTCGGGGAAGAGCGTGTCGCGGACGCGGTCGCGTTCCTCGTCCTTGAGGACGTACGCCCCCTGCCGCTCCATCTCGCGCAGGAACCGGTCGGCGACCGCCTCCTCAACGATCAGGACGCTTTCGTTGGTGCAGAGCAGCGAGTTGTCGAAGGCCTTGCTGGACACGAGCTTCTCGGCAGCCCGCTTGAGATCGGCGGTCGCGTCGACCAGCACCGGCACGTTGCCCGGCCCGACGCCGATGGCAGGGTTGCCCGACGAGTAGGCCGCGCGGACCACGGGCACCCCGCCGGTCGCGAGGATGACGTCGGTGCGCTCGTCGGTCATCAGGGCGTCGATGAGCGGGATGGACGGTTCCTCGACCACCTGGACGACGCCGTCGGGTGCGCCGGCCGCGACCGCCGCCTCCCCCAGCAGGCGAGCCGCGTCGGAACAGCTCTCCTTGGCGAACGGGTGCGGGCTGATGACGATGGCGTTGCGGGTGAGCAGGGCGAGCAGGATCTTGAAGTAGACCGTCGAGACCGGGTTCGTCGAGGGCGTCAGCGCGAGCACCACACCCGCCGGGCGCGGCAGCTCGACCATCTTGCGGTCCGCGTCGACCCGTGGGGACACGTAGTCGTGGTCGCGGTAGGTGTCCAGGATCCCGCGGGAGCAGAGCCGGTTCTTCACGACCTTGTGCTCGACCACACCGAACCCGGTCTCGCGCACGGCCCACTCGGCGTAGTGCTGCGCCTTGTCCTCCGCCACGCGGGTGACCGCCTCGGCGATGCGCAGGACGGAGGCCCGGTCGTACGTCGCGAAGGCGCGTGACGCCCAACGAGCCCGCTCGAGCATCTGCCGGGCTCGCGGAACGCCGGCGGCCTCTCCCACCACGGCCAGTTCGCTCATGCGGGGACCTTCTCGCCACGGGGAGATGTCTGGCGCACCTCGGCCCACGCCTTGCGGATCGCGACCTCGGTCCGGTCGAGCAGCTCCTCGCACAGCTCGGGCCGGAGCAGGATGCCGGGCTTGAACTGCAGCACCCGCGGGTCGAGCGTCGAGAAGATCGCCCACACCCCGTTGTCGTAGAGGTGGCGCATGACGTACTTGGCGCCCTGGGGGTGCGCGAACTCCAGGCCCATCACGACGCCGTTCTGCCGGATGCCGACGAACCAGTCGGGGTAGTCGGACTGGATCTCACGGAGGCCGCGCCCCACGAGGTCGCTGATGTAGTGCACCATCGAGCGGGTCTCGGGGCGGTTGCACACCTCGAGAGCCTTGAGGGCCGCGATGCATCCGAGCTCGGCGCCGCCGAAGGTCGAGATGTGGCCGAAGCCGTCCTCGGTGAGCCAGCCGGCCGCGTGCTCACTGACGAGCACGGCGGAGATGGGGTACATCCCCCCCGAGAGCCCCTTCCCGGTCACCAGGATGTCTGGGGTGATGCCGTGCTTGGTGATGGCCCACAGCTCGCCGGTCCGCATCAGTCCCGTCTGGACCTCGTCGGCGATGTACAGCGCTCCGTAGCGTTCGCACAGGGCCTTGACGCCTTCGAGGTAGCCGACGTCGGGGAGCGGGAAGCCGTAGGTCGCGGGGATCGTCTCCATGAGGACCGCGGCCACGTCACGCCCGCGCAGGGCCTCGTCCATCGCTGCGAGGTCGTTGAACGGGACGTGGGGGAACTCCTCAGGCCGGTCGGAGAGGAAGAGCTTGCTGAAGCGGTCGTCCCCCGTGCCCACAGCCAGGCCGGTGTGCCCGTGGTAGGCCTTCATGATCGAGACGATCTTGCGCTTCTGCGTGGTGTGGCGCGCGGTCTTGATGGCGATGTCGATGGCCTCGCCGCCGCCGCTGCCGTAGACGACCTTGGTGAGCCCCTCCGGCGCCGTGCGGACCAGGGCCTCGGCCAGAGCGGTGCGCGCCAGGGACGGGAAGTGGTGGTTCCCGATGTCGAAGTGCGACATGGCTGCGGTGACCGCCTGCACGACCTCGGCGTTGCGGTGGCCGAGGTTGTAGGTCCCGCCGTTGAGGTGCACGTCGAGGAGCCGCTTGCCCGACATGTCGTAGATGAAGTAGTCCTCCCGCCGGTCGATGACCAACGGGATGCCTGCCTCCACCCAGAAGTCGGTCTTCCCTGGGTTCCAGTACTCCCGCGACTTCTCCAGGACCTCTTCCTTCGACGAGAAGGAGAAGTCGCCGTAGTCGAAGCTCATCCGCTCACCTCGCATACCGGAAGGGCGTACCGATTGACTGATTCGGTCTGGTTAAAGGTTTGTAGCAGCCCGCACCGGGTCTGGTCAACGGTCCGGCTCGCCCACCGATCAGATTTCCCGAACTGCTTGTCACGGCCCTGCTCCCCTGCCACCATGCGTCCAGTCGTGGCATCGGCCGCAGGGGGAGGCTCCTTCACCACCGTGAAGGCAGCCGGCTAATCGGTTCGTTCGGATGGAGAGACCCTGTGGCAACGAGTGACGAGCTGAAGCGCGAAGCCGGCCCGCGCGACCCCCACGACCACACCACCGACCGTCGGCACGGGCTGAAGCCGGGCGCTGTCGGCCTGATGGGCGTCCTGTTCATGGCGGTCGCCAACGCTGCGCCGATCACCGCGATGACCGGCAACGTGCCGATCGCCGTGGGCTACGGCAACGGCATCGGCGCGCCCGCCGGATTCCTGGTGGCGACCATCGTCCTGACCCTTTTCACCGTCGGCTTCGTCTCCATGGCCCGCTACATCACGACTGCGGGTGCGTTCTACGGGTTCATCACCCACGGCCTCGGCCAGGTGTGGGGTATGGCCTCCGGCGCGCTCGCCACCATGGCGTACATCGTCTTCGAGGGCTCGCTGATCGGCATCTTTGCGTTCTTCACCAACGACGCGCTCAACCGCTGGCTGAGCATCGACGTGAACTGGCTCCTGATCGCTCTGGTCGGCATCCTTGCGATCGCTGTCTTCGGCTACTTCGACATCAGCATCGCCGCAGCCTTCCTCGGGGTCACGTTGATCGCCGAGGTCGTGCTGCTCGGTGCGCTTGCGCTGTCGGTGCTCTTCAGTGGTGGCGGACCGGACGGGCTGGTCACCGAGGCGATCAACCCGGCCAACGCCTTCAAGAACCTCGAGGAGGGCGGGGGCCTTGGCCTGTCCATCGACGGGCAGGCCATCGCTGCCGGCAGCGGCGCTATCGGTCTCTTCTTCGCCTTCTGGTCCTGGGTCGGCTACGAGACGACCGCGGTCTACGGCGAGGAGTCGCGCAACCCCAAGCGCATCATTCCGCTGGCGACGATCATCGCGGTCGTCTCGCTCGGCGCCTTCTACACCTTCGTGTCCTGGATGATGATCGCCGGCAACGGCAAGGAGCAGGCCATCGAGAAGGCCAACACCGACTCCATCGGACTGTGGGTCGACCTCGCGGAGAACAAGCTCGGCGGCTCATTCGTCGGCGACATCTACCTCTTCCTCATCGTGGTCGGGTCCTTCGCCTGCGGCCTGGCCTTCCACAACGCGGCCAGTCGCTACCTCTTCGCCATCGGCCGCGACCTGCCGGCCACCAGGAACTCTCTGGGCAAGACCCATCACACCCACCTGACCCCCCACATCGCCTCGATGGTGCAGACAGGGATCACGCTGGCGCTGACGGTCGGTTTCTACTTCCTCACCACCAACGGCGACGACCCCACGAAGGGCGCGTACATCTACCAGTACGGCCTGCTGGCGGTCCTCGGCACGATGGCGATCCTCATCGTGCAGGCGATCACGTCGCTCGCCGTCATCTGGTACTTCCATGTGAAGAAGGCGGCCCCAGGCAACCTCCTCACCACCGGCATCATCCCGGCGATCGGCGGTGTCGGCATGCTCTACGTGGTCTGGCTCCTGCTGGACAACATCGACTTCGCCGGCGGTGCCGCAGCCGGGTCGCCTTTCTTCAAGGCGATCCCGTACATCGTGGTCGGCACGTTCGTGGTGGGTCTGCTCGGCGTCCTGCTGCTCAAGACCCGCAACCGAGCGGTGTACGACCAGATCGGGCGCGCGGTCTTCGAAGAGGCCCACACGCGCGAGGACGTCCCCGCCCAGGGGGGTCACCGGCGCTGATCGGCCAGACGACCCTGCGCTTCGAGCCGGACGCGGACGGCGACCCCACCGCCCTGGCCTACACGTTCGGCGGCTTCGCGCCGCTGGTGAGCGTGCGGCCGGGCACGGTGGTGTCCACCTGGACGATGGACTGCTTCGCGGGCCGGGTGCGCTCGACGTCCGACCTGGTGTCAGAGGTCTGCGACCCACGATTCCTCAACCCCCAGACGGGTCCGTTCTACGTCGAGGGTGCCGAGCCCGGCGACACGCTGGCGGTGCACTTCCGGAGCATCACCCCTCGCGAGGCGCAAGGGGTGAGCACCACGGTGCCCCTCTTCGGCTCGCTGACCGCGACCCACTTCACCGCGATGCTGCACGAGCCACTGCCGGAGCGGACCTGGGTCTATGCGATCGACACAGCGGCCGGGGTCGTGCGCTACGACGCGCTGGACTCGCCCTACCAGGTGGACCTGCCGCTGGACCCGATGCACGGCACCGTCGGAGTGGCTCCGGCGCTCGGCGAGGTGCGGTCCTCGCTGACGCCCGGGGACTGGGGCGGGAACATGGACACCCCGGAGATGAGGGCGGGGACCACGTGCTACCTCGGCGTCAACGTCGAGGGGGCCATGTTCAGCCTGGGCGACGGCCATGCGCGGCAGGGCGAGGGCGAGACGTGCGGGGTTGCCGTCGAGTGCGCGATGGACACGGTGCTGGTGCTGGACCTGATCAAGGGGGCTCCCCCGACCCCGTGGCCCCGTCTGGAAGACGACGTGTTCATCATGACGACCGGGTCGGCCCGCCCCCTCGAAGACGCGTTCCGCATCGCGCACAGCGAGCTGGTGCGCTGGGTCTGCGAGCTGACCGGCCTCTCGTCGATGGACGCCTATCAGCTGGTCTCCCAGACGGCCCTCACACCTGTGGCCAACGTGGTGGACACGAGCTACACGGTCGTTGCGAAGATGGCCAAGACCTATCTCAAGGGAGCGACCGTCATGTCTGGCATGCACGGCCGGCTCCGCGAGCCCTGACGTCGAGCCCTAACGGCTGCTCTCGCGCAGCAACAAACGGTCAAGCGTTGCTGCGAGCTGGCTGGCGCCGATCCGCGCCAGCCTGATCTGGTTCAGGCTCCACGGCACCGGCTGACGTCGGTAGAAGGAGAGGGCACCCAGGCTGTCTCCGCGGGTGATGACGGGCACCACGAGCAGCCCCTTATAGCTCGACGGCAGCTCATCGAGCCTGTCCACGTCGACGTGCACATCGGTGGCCAGCACCTGCGTCGCGCGGCGGGTGTCCAGACTCCACCGGATCAGAGGCAGGTCGGCCACGTCACTCGCGGGACCGAGGTCCCACGTGCGGTGGCTGAGGCGTTGGACGCATGTCGTGCCTGGCTCGATGAGGTCGATGGCAACGTCGTCGGCCCCCACCAGCTGGGTCATCGCTGCGACGGCGTGGTGCACGTCCTCGAGCTCCTCCGCCTCGCTGAAGCGCTCGGCAAGTCTCTCCAGCAGCACGAAGTCGTCGAGGAACAGGCTCTGTCTCGGAGTTGCGTTCAGGGCCTCACGGTGTACCTCCGCAGCCCAGCCGACCGCCTCCCGGGTGGGGATGGCCCAAGCCGGCTGCGGCCGCCCCAGCAGGAACCCCTGGCCGTACGAGATGTCCAGCTCGGCGACGACGCCGAGCAGCTCACGAGTCTCGATTCCCTCAGCGCACACCGCGGCACCGCTGCGGGCTGCAAAACGCACCAGGCTCTCGACCATTACCCGGGAGACCCGGTCCTCGGGCAGTCGGACGACGAGGGAGCGATCCAGCTTGATGAGGTCCGGCTCCAGCGTGATCAATCGCTCGAGGCCGGCGTACCCGGTGCCCACGTCGTCAATTCCCAGCCGGGCTCCACGCTCCCGCAACCAGGCAGCGATGTCCTGCAGCTGATTGTTCGGGACGTAGTGCGCCTCGGTGATCTCGACCATGATGCCTTCGAGGTCGACGTCGAGCGCCGCGCGCACGGCTTCGGACTCCATCGCCCGTGGGCTCACGTTGACGCTGAGGTACGCCGTGCGAGGGCGGCCGGTCAGCGCCAGCGCAGCCGACAACCCCCTCGCCTCGAGTGCAGGCCCTCGTCCGAGCGCCCAGGCGCGCTCGAACATGTCGCCGGTCGAGCTGCGGCGATCCCGAAACCGCGCCAGCGCCTCGTAACCTGCCACCGTGCCGGTCGTGAGGGCGACGATGGGCTGCACCCAGGCAGCGAGCCCGTCGTCGTCAGCGGCCTCGGGCAGGCCTGCCGCGGGGACATGCAGGGACGTCACGTGGTCCCATCGTCGCGGTGGCCGCAGCCCTGAAGGCGAGGACGACCCTCTACTTGGCGCGCGCGTCCTCAGACGGAGCGACGTCGAAGCCGAACGCAGGACGGTATGCCAGCGCAGCGAATGCCCGAGGAGCTCAGGTCGCTGACCGGCGGACCCACCGCAACAGACCGCGTGCCCACCTCCTGGAGGTGGGCGCGCGATCTGTCGTCGTACTGGTTCAGCTCTGGCTGGTTCAGCTCTCGGTCGACTCCTCGCGGCGACGGCCGATCACGTAGGCGAGGCCACCCAGCGTCACCGCGACGAGGCCGGCACCGCCCAGCATCCCGACGTTGCCACCGGTCGAGGCGAGCAGGCCTGACCCGGCTGCGTCACCGCCGGCCGAGACCCCGCTCCCGGCCTTGGTGCCAAGCACACCGGTGCCCGTGCCGCCGGCTGCCACGCCGCTACCCGGACCCTGTCCGGACTTGGTTCCCTGGACACCGGTCCCGCCAGCGCCGCCAGCGGCAACGCCGCCTGCTGCCCCGTTGGCCCCCTTCGCACCGGTCGCCCCCGTTCCACCAGCTGCCCCTGGAGTGCCTGGAGCACCTGCCGGCCCTGCCGGACCTGCCGGCCCTGCCGGACCTGCCGGACCTGCCGGACCTGCCGGACCTGCCGGACCTGCCGGACCTGCCGGCCCCTTATTGGTGTCCTTGTTGGGCTTGACGACCACGTTGCCGCCACCCTTGATGGTGTCCTTGCTGGGCTTGACGACTACATTGCCGCCACCCACCGTGGTGTCGTTGGTGTCGACCTTGGCGCCGTTGCCGCCAGTGTTGCTGTCCTTGTTGGTGTCGACCTTGGCGCCGTTGCCGCCAGTGTTGCTGTCCTTGTTGGTGTCGACGTTGGCGCCGTTGCCGCCAGTGTTGCTGTCCTTGTTGGTG
>JAJAYQ010000005.1 GCA_026786145.1 Spirochaetaceae bacterium
ATCCGCAATGCCCGAGTTTGTGACCGCATTGCCACTCACCGTCAAGATCGTGAGGGGGAAGCGGCTCGAAAGAGGCCGGATCTCCCTCACGATCATGGAAATTCGGGGCGGGACAGCAGCGACCCGCGGGCCTTCGCGCAGAGGGGACGTGTTCCTCTGCAGCCCGCGGGTCGGGTGACTGCCTGGTAGTCGCCGGCCTACGACGGCCGGTGCAACCGGGTGGTCGTGGCTCTAGCTGACAGCCACCTCACGCGTCCTGAAAGTTCTCAAACTCTCGGACCACCTCCTCTCCGTGTACCGGAAACCGTACGTGCCCCGGAGGGCCGGCACAATGTCTTTTCCTGGGTCTTTTCCTGGGTCTTTTCCTGGGACTTTCCCACGGATCCTTTCCAGCGAGTTGTTCCCGCGGGTCGCGGTCGGTCAGCGCAGGGCGATCCAGGTCGCCTCGGCGCGACCGAGGACGCGGCCGTCCCCGTCGTACGCCGTGCTGGCGGTGAACGCCTTGCGGCCCTCGCCGCCGAGGCGGGCCGCGACGACGACGCACCGGTCGCCGGCGACCGGGCGCGCGTGGACGGCGGCGGTGATGCGGCCGAGCACCATCGGGCGGTCCTCCAGGTCCCCGGCCCAGCCGCTGGGGCAGTCCAGCGCCGCCCACACGAACGGCTCGCCCACCAGCCCGTCGCCGGCGGCCAGCGACGCGTCGGGGACCCAGGTCGTCGCGACCGCGGCGTCGGCCCCGGTCCTCACGCGGCCTGGGCGCAGGCCCATGCCGTCCCCCGCCGGCCGGTCCGGGCCGCAGACGAAGCAGGCGGGGAACGGGTGCGTCGTGAGCCCGGCGTAGCGGTGCTCCGCCTGCGCCGCCACGTCGAAGGACACCGGGGGCACCGGCTCGGTCTCGAAGCCCCCCGGCTCCGCGGTGGCAACGACCGCGCCACCGAAGGACGCGACGACCTGCCCGTCCGTGTCGCCCGCGGCGACGAGCAGCATCGTCCCCAGCGGCGGCGGCTCCCGCAAGGTCACCCGGACCGGGGGCCTCGGCTGCGGGACCAAGATCCCCATCACTGCATGATCAGCGGGAGGGGGGAGGGGGACCGCGGGGAACCGGGGGACGTACGCGGCGAGGAGGCCGGCGACGTAACCGCCGTTGGCCGACCCGGGCGGCCCGTTGAAGCGGGCGGGGACGACGAGGGAGGCGGCGGTCACCTGCGGCACGCTATCGGCGGACCCGAGACGGCGTAGGGGGACAATGGCCGGGTGAGCGACCTCATCGACACCACCGAGATGTACCTCCGGACCGTCTTCGAGCTGGAGGAGGAGGGCGTCGTCCCGCTGCGCGCCCGGATCGCCGAGCGCCTCGGCCAGTCCGGGCCGACCGTGTCGCAGACCGTTGCGCGCATGGAGCGGGACGGGCTCCTCAAGGTCGAGGGCGACCGCCACCTGGAGCTCAGCGAGCACGGCCGGGCCCTCGCGACGCGAGTCATGCGCAAGCACCGCCTGGCCGAGTGCCTGCTCGTGCAGGTCATCGGCCTGGACTGGGAGTCGGTCCACGAGGAGGCCTGCCGGTGGGAGCACGTGATGTCGGAGACCGTCGAGCGCCGGCTGCTCGAGGTGCTGGGGCACCCGACCGAGTCGCCCTACGGCAACCCCATCCCGGGGCTGGCCGAGCTGGGGGAGCCCGAGCCCGTGGAGGACGGCGCGGTGCTGGTCACGCTGGACAAGGTGGCTCTCGACGGGGCCACCACCGTCGTGGTGCGCCGGCTGGCCGAGCCGGTGCAGAGCGACACCGACCTGATGTCGCGGTTGCGTCGGGCGGGCGTACGCCCGGGAGCCTCGGTCCTGGTGGGCCGCGGCGACGCCGGCCTCCTCGTCGGCTCCGGGGGCGAGGCCACCGAGATCTCCGGCGAGGTCGCCTCGCACGTCTTCGTCGATGCCAGATGACCGACCTCCGGTCGGATCCACGATGACCATGCCCGCGGAGATGCGTTCGGTGAGCGTGCACGGCCTCAAGGCCGCCCTGGACGCGTCGGCCGCCGACGACGCCGACTCCGTCGAGGTGATCGACGTGCGGGAGCCCTGGGAGTACGCCGAGGGGCACGTGCCCGGCGCCCGCCTGGTGCCACTGGCCGGCGTCCCGCAGGTCCTGGACGACCTCCCGCGCGACCGGCCGGTCTACCTGGTCTGCCACGTGGGGGGCCGCAGCGCCCAGGCCGCGACCTACCTGGCCCAGCGGGGGGTGGACGCCGTCAACGTCGAGGGCGGGACCGCCGACTGGGTGAGCGCCGGCTACCCGCTGCTCCGCTGACGTTGCCCGCCCCGACTCGCCCGGTGAGACGGGGGTTTGAAAGGCCGGGCCTCCGTCCCGTAGCCTCGGCTCGCCCGGTCGGGGAATTCCGGACGGGCGCGAGCGTGGTCGCCGAATCCTGCCTCACGCTTGCTGATCCGACGATCGACGCCGGCAGGAGCGGGGGACCCACGAAAGTGGGCCCTAAGGGGTCCTTGGGGTGAAGCCGATACCGGTACAGACCGGAATCGGCCGGGCAGCTTCCGCCCGAACCCGACAGCTCACCTCGTAGGCGTGGGAGAGGAACTGTCGCTTGTCCAAGCACCGCAAGCCGTCCCGGCTCGCCCGCGCCAGCCGCATCGCGAACAGCCCGATGCAGCTGACGATCGCGGCCGGGGTCGCCGGCACGGTCGCCGTCACCGGCACCGTGGTCGCCTCCGCAGCGCCCACGACGAAGCCTGAGGCGCGCAAGGACAAGAGCCGCCCGGTCGCGGAGCAGCTGGTGGTCACCACCCCCAGCGAGGTCGGTACGCAGGACACGATGGGCGTGCGGTCAGAGATCGCGACCGCCCAGCTGGAGCGCGCCGACCGCCTGGCCGCCGCCAGGGCCCGGGCGATCGAGAAGCGGAAGGACGCCAAGCAGGCAGCCGAGAAGCGCGCCCGGAAGCGCGCCGTCGAGGCCCGCACGTTCTCGGCCGCCTCGCGCGGTGTCGAGCGCATGAGCGCATCCGCCGCCAACGTCCTCCAGCTCGCGGCCGCGACTGCCTCCGGCGCCTACTACTCCCACGGTGGCGCGGGGTCCAAGGGTTTCGACTGTTCGGGCTTCACCTCCTACGTCTTCCGGCAGATGGGCATCGAACTGCCCCATTCGTCCTCGGCGCAGCGCAGCGTCGCCCAACCGGTGTCCAACCCCCAGCCCGGTGACCTCGTCTTCGTCTACAACGGCGGCGGCGGGAGCATCGGCCACGTCGGCATCTACGCCGGCGGTGGTCAGTGGTGGGAGGCCTCCAACCCCAGCAGCGGCGTCGGCAGGCACGGCGCCTGGTCCTCAGCCGTCTCCTACGGTCGGGTGCTCTAGACACTCCCTCCGGCGCATTCCGCGCCCCCAGAGAGTGCGGGCCGGCAGCCCCCCCGCCGGTTCGTACAGGGACCCCGAAGCCATCCCCCCGGCTCCGGGGTCCCGCCCTTTCAGCCGGCAGCCAACAGCTCGCGGGCGACGATCCCGGTCGAGCCCTCCTCGAGGTGCAGCACCACCATCGACCCCTTGGCCACCGGCCCGATGTCCATGCTGCCCATGCTGCCCATGCTGCCGATGGGAAGGCCGAGCTGGTCGCAGACCCCGGCGACGAGGTCCTCGATGACCTCCCGCTGGGTGCAGAGCGCGGCTGACGGCCCGGCCGCCAGGTCGAGGGCGACGGCGACCCCGGCTGACGGGTCCACCTCGAAGCGGCTGGCGGCGATGGCCGGCTCCACCGCCACCGGCACCCCGACGGCGGCCGCGAACGGCGCCAGCGTGTCCCGGCAGCGCACAACGTCGGCTGCGACGGCCCTCCGCACGTCGTACGCCTGGAGTAGGGCGCCCAGCACGACCGCCTGCCCGCGCCCGCGGTCGTCGAGGGGGCGGTCGCGGTCGGCGCCGGCCCAGGCGCGGCGATCGCCCGCGCTGGCATGACGTACGACGACGAACGCGCGGGTGTGGCGGCGGTCCGAGGCGAACCGTTCCAGGACGGGACGGTCGCGGGCGGCGGGCAGCATCTCCAGCGCGTCCTCGACGGTGAGCCACCGCAGCTCGTCGACCTCCGAGTTCGCGGCGAAGGACCCGGGCCGGGCGCGGCAGGCCCAGTAGCGGACCCGTTTGGGGCGAACGCCCAGCTGGTAGCGGAGCTCGCCGAGCGGGCGGCCCGCCGTCGCGACGAACCCGGTCTCCTCCTCGATCTCGCGCAGGGCGCCGAGCAGGGGGTGCTCACCTGGGTCGAGCTTGCCCTTCGGCAGCGACCAGTCGTCGTGGGCCGGTCGGTGGATCAGGGCGACCTCGACGCCGTCGCGGCCGTCGCTGCCGCTGCTGTCGGCGTCACGGGGACGCCAGAGCACCCCGCCGGCTGCCTCGACGCGGGCAGACGACGGGCTCATGCTTCCCGGCGGTGGCGGTTGATGAGCTCGCGCTGGAAGTCGATGACGTCGGGCCGGCGGGGGGTGCGGGTCCAGGTCGCGTCGGCCTCGAGGGACCAGTGGTCGACGTCGGAGGACCACCCAAGAGTGAGGAGCTCGTCGAGGCTCCGGCGGGCGCCGTCGTCGGAGACCCGGACAAGGGCCTCGACCCTTCGGTCGAGGTTGCGGTCCATGACGTCCGCGCTGCCGATCCAGAACTCGTCGGTGCCGCCGGAGACGAAGCGGTAGATGCGCGAGTGCTCCAGAAAGCGGCCCAGCAGGCTGCGGACCCGGATCGTCTCGGACAGGCCGGGGACGCCAGGTCGCAGGCTGCACATGCCGCGGACGAGGAGGTCGATCTCGACGCCGGCCCGCGACGCCTCGTACAACGCGTCCACGATCGCCTCGTCGACCAGGCTGTTGACCTTGATGCTGATGCCGCTCGGCCGCCCGGCCGCGGCGTTGCCTGCCTCCGCGGCGATCAGGTCGATCAGGGCAGGGCGCAGCACGTCGGGTGCCACCAGCAGGGTCTCGTAGTCGCGGTGGCGGGTGTATCCGGAGAGGTGGTTGAAGAGGTCCGCGACATCGGCGCCCACGTGCTCGTCGGCGGTGAGCAGGCCCAGGTCCTCATAGACCCGAGCGGTCTTCGGGTTGTAGTTGCCTGTCCCGACGTGCACGTAGCGGCGCAGGCGGCCGTCGGACTCGGCACGCACCACGAGGGCGAGCTTGCAGTGCGTCTTGAGCCCGACCAGTCCGTAGACGACGTGGCAACCGGCCTGCTCGAGCTGGCGGGCCCAGCGGATGTTGGCCTGCTCGTCGAAGCGGGCCTTGATCTCGACGACGACCAGCACCTCCTTGCCGGCGCGGGCGGCGTCGACGAGGGCGTCGACGATCGGTGACTCGCCGCTGGTGCGGTAGAGGGTGAGCTTGAGGGCATGCACGTCGGGGTCGTTGGCTGCCTGCTCGATGAAGGCCTGGACGCTGGTGGCGAACGAGTCGTAGGGGTGGTGCAGGAGGATGTCGGTCGTGCGCATCGCCGCGAAGATGTCGGCGGGGGAGTCCTCGGTGCCCCGCAGTGCGGGATGGGTGTTCGGCACGAACCCGGGGGACTTGAGGTCCGGTCGCTCGAGCTCGGCGAGGTGCCAGAGCGCGGAAAGGTCCAGGGGCGCGGGCACCCGGTAGACGTCGCCCTCGGTGATGTCGAGCTCGCGGGTCAACAGGTCCAGCACGCGCTCGCTCGTGTCGTCGTCGACCTCGAGCCGGACCGGTGCGCCGGAGCGGCGACGTGACAGCTCGCGCTCCAGGGCGTGCAACAGGTTCTCGACGTCGGCGTCGACCTCGAGGTCCTCGTTGCGGGTCACCCGGAAGGTCGAGCTCTCGACGACGCTCATGCCCGGGAACAGCTCGAAGAGGTGGGCCGAGATGACCGCCTCGATGGGGATCAGCCGGGAGTGGGAGTCGTCGACGGCGAGCAGCCGGGGGAGCAACGGCGGCACCTTGACCCGGGCGAAGTGCTCGGCTCCTGTCTTCTCGTCGCAGACCACGACGGCGAGGTTCAGCGAGAGCCCCGAGATGTAGGGGAACGGGTGGGCCGGATCCACGGCCAGCGGGGTGAGCACGGGCTCCATGCGCTCGGTGAACAGCTCCCGCATCCGGGCGACCTCGTCCTCGCCGAGGTCCTGCCAGCGCAGGATCGTCAGGTCGTTCTCGGCCAGTGCCGGGCGGAGCACGTCGGAGAAGAGCCGGGAGTGCCGCGTGACCAGGTCGCGCGCCGCGTCGGACACCCGGGTCAGCCGCTCGCGAGGGGTCGCGCCGGTGGCGTTGGTCTTGGTGATGCCCGCTGCGATCCGGCGCTTGATCCCGGCCACCCGCACCATGAAGAACTCGTCGAGGTTGCGCGAGAAGATGGCCGCGAAACGGGCCCGCTCCAGAAGGGGGAGGTCACCGTCCTCGGCCAGGGTGAGGACGCGCGCGTTGAACTCGAGCCAGCTCAGCTCCCGGTCGAGGAACCGGTCGGCCGGTAGGTCCCGCTGCTCCTGACCCTTGCCGACGGTCTCGTCCTCGATCTCCTCGGCGGTGTCGTCGGCGTAGCGGGGCGGCTCGGGCTCGGCGTCGTCGCTCCAGGGTGCGGTGCTCACGATGCTCATGGTGGGTCATGGTCGCCCCTCACGGCTTCACCTGACCAGGGGGAAGGTGAACGGACGGTGAACGGAACATGGCGACTCGCCCACCGAGAGCCTCCGGCGGGTGACATCCCTAGCGGCGGGGCCGTGCTGCGTGATTCAGTCCACCTCATGGCCACAGATCTCGACGCCCTGCACCGTGTGGACCGCCTCGAGGTCGTCGAGTCGGTCCGTCCGCGACTGGCCGACGTCGCTGGTGGGCAGGACATCGACTCGCTGATCACCGCCGCGCTGGACGACCTGACCCCGGCCACCGTGACGACGTACCTGCCGATCCTGGTCGAGCGTCAGGTCCGCGCCCGCCTCGACCCGCGACCTCCTGCCTAGATCGGGCGCGCGCCGGGCTTGCGCCGGTACATGTCCGCGTCGGCGGCTGAGATGAGCCCCTCGGCAGTCTCGTCCTTGGAGCCCGTGATCGGAACGGTGCCGACCGTGATCGTGAGGTCCACCGTCAGTCCTGCGACATCGATCGTCGCGGCTACGGCATCACGCAAGCGTTGAACCAGCTCGCGCAGCCGCTCGTCTGAGAGGTCATCAGCCACGATCACGAACTCGTCGCCGCCGAACCGCGACGTCGTGTCGCCCTTGCGGACATGCGCCTCCAGCCGGCGCGCCATGATTGCGAGGACCTGGTCGCCGACCTGGTGTCCGTGCCGGTCGTTGACCGGCTTGAACGCGTCGAGGTCGCAGAACATCAACGCTCCCGGGTGTCCCGTGCACCTGGCATCGGCTATCGCAGCCTCCACCCGCTCGATCAGTGACGCGCGGTTGTGCAGCCCGGTGAGAGGGTCGACCTGCGCTCGCCGGGTGAGCTCCTGGTGCTCAGCACGACGGTCGCTGATGTCCTCGAACTGTGAGATGCCGTACAGCGCGTGACCGTTGCTGTCGCGGACGACCGATGACCGGAGTGACACCCAGAGGGGCGAGCCGTCGGCTCGTAGATAGCGCTTCTCGATCTGATAGCCGGCCACGCCCTTCTCCACGGCGCTGCGCAGGACGTCGAGGTCGGCGTCGCGGTGGTCGGGATGTGTGATGTCGTCAACCCCGCGCTCCAGCAGCTGGCGACGGCTGTAGCCGAGTGTGTGGCACATGGCCTCGTTGACGCGCAGGAACCGTCCCACCCGGCCGGGGGACAGGTCCACCATCATCATGCCGATCGGAGCGTTTTCGAACGCCAGCCGGAAGGACTCCTCGCTTGCCTTGAGCCTCTCTGCCAGGCGCGCGTTGTCGATGGCGATGCCGGCTTGGGTGCCGTACATCTCCAGGAGCTCACGCTGTAAGTCGCCCGGACGCCGACCGTCGTCGGGCAGGTCGACCGACAGGACGCCGACGAGATCACCCGTGATGGAGTAGAGCGGGGCGTAGAGGGCGTCCAACGGGTGCCACGCGTCGGGGTCGTCGACCACGGGCAGATCAGGGACCCAGGTCGGAAGGTCATCCTCGTCGGCGAGCTCGTGAGGTTCGTAGCGCAGCGCGCCCCAGAGGTGCGACCGCGCAAAGGCCTTCTCCCACGACACCAGTGAGCTGCGTGAGCCGAGCAGGGTGTCGCTGACGTCCTGCGGCCCCGCCACCGAGACGACCTCGACGGTCCCGTCGTCATGCACCAGGTTGACCACGGCGACGCCGAACCCCAAGCCCTCGACAACGCCGTCGACGACCGCGCGCAGAGTCGCGGCCAGATCAGCGCCGGCGTTCAGCCGACCGATGAGCCGTTGGACGTTGCGCAGCGCGTCAAGGCTGACCTGGGTCACTGCTGCATGCCGCCTCGCCGATCCACGTATCCACCACCCGTTCGGCTGCCGTTCGCACCATAGGGGATGACCTTGGCGAGATGTGGCCTTCCACGTGATCGCCGACTCGTTTCCGCTCTGGATGCCGAGCAGCGCCATTGCGACGTGCGGCTGTGAGCGTGGCGGTCCGGCAGGATGAGGTCATGAGCCACCTGCCCGTCGGTCCCGCGTCCGCCGCCGCGCGGGCATCCATCGCCGAGGGCCCGGTCCTCGCGTGGTTCGCCAACCGCGGCATCGGCCGGGCGGTGAGGGAGTCGCTGCGGGCCACCATGGACTGGTTTCTGCTCGTCGCAGGGATCGTAGAGACCAGCCACGCGTACGCCCGTGGCGATCTCGAGCCGGCTGCTTCGGGGCCGCAGCGATGAACGCGTCAGCCGGCACCGGGATGATGCCCGCGGCCTTCATCGGTCACGGCAACCCGATGAACGCGCTCGAGCAGAACCGCTACAGCCGGGCCTGGCGGGCGCTCGGCGAAGCCGTCCCGAGGCCGCGCGCGATCCTGGTCGTGTCGGCCCACTGGTACATCGGCGCAACCGCCGTCACCGTCATGCCGAGGCCGACTCGCAGTCCTTGTCAACCTCTTGGTTGAACACAACAATGCGGACCGTGAAAGACGCCGCCCGGGACTTCGTCGCAGCCATCGATGCTGACCGCCGGCCGTTGTTCGACCGCGTCCACCGGCTGGTCCTCGAGGCCCACCCGGACGCCGAGCTGGTGCTCTCGTACAAGATGGCGACCATTGTTGTCGGCCGCTTCCAGCTCCATGCTCTCGACGACTGACCGGCGGGCCCTGGTTGGGTCCTCACGTGGGAGCCAGCGTCGCGGGAGACCCACGGCTCCCGGTCGGGGTCGGAGGTCCTGCGAACCGTCGACGGGATCACCGTGCGGGTTCAGCTGCTCGGCCCGACCGGCTACCCGCCGTGGCCGACGGAGGTTCGCGACCTCCATCAGCGGTACAGCGATGCCCCGCCCGCTCGACTGCAGGTCTTCACGCGTGCTGTCTTCGCTGCTTCGAAGGCGGTGGCCTGGTACGACCGGGCCGCGCCCCGGGATCTCTACGATCTTTGGGCGTTGGCCGGTATCGGCGCGCTGGACGCCGAGGCACTAGACCTGTGGATTCGGCTCGGCCCGACCGGTCGTGCACCGACCAGCGACATGTTCGCCACGGCTCCAGTCGAAGCGTCCTGGCGGGCGCAGCTTGCGGGGCAGACGCGACTCACCGTGACTCCCGACGAAGCCCTCTACGTCGTCCGTTCGGCATGGGCCGCCGCAGGCGCCGACGCCAGCTGACGCGGTCCGTCGACGTCCATCCGCGTCCGAAGCATCAGCGAAGTCAACCTGTCAAGCACAAGCGGAGTCATACGGCAATCAGTGCCCCCGGCAGGATTCGAACCTGCGACGCACGGTTTAGGAAACCGATGCTCTATCCCCTGAGCTACGAGGGCTGACCTGCGGGTTCTTGGTTCGGGTGATTGGGATGACAGCCAAGTTGACAGCCAAGGCACCCGCCGCAGCGCACGTCATGGTAGCGATCGCGTGTTGCCTGGCCCGTCCTGCTCGCGACCGTGGCCAGGTTGGTCCAGCAGGCGGCCGAGTGCCCCCGTCGCGGACTCGTGCATCGCCGGCATGACGTGGGAGTAGAGGTTCAGGGTGATTCCGACCTCGGTGTGCCCGAGCATCTCGCTCACCATCTTGGGATGCACCCCTTCGGCGAGGAGCAGGGTCGCGAGGCCGTTCTCCTCCCACAACGGACCAGCGTGCAGCCGCTCGGCGTTCTGCCGGAGCCGGTGCGCCTGCAGCGCCTTG
>JAJAYQ010000006.1 GCA_026786145.1 Spirochaetaceae bacterium
CCAGCTCCGCCGACGACGCGTCGACTCGCTGGACCGGGCTCGCCACAGGGGCATCATCCCGCGAGGATCTGGACGATCGCGACGAGCCCGACCACGACGACGAGGCCGCGGAGCACCGGCTGCGGGATGCGCCGCCCGATGTGCGCGCCCAGCTGGCCGCCGACCACCGCCCCGAGCGCGATCAGCCCCGCCGCCTCCCAGGCGATGTCGGTGACCGCGATGAAGACGATCGCGGCCACGCCGTTGACGAGCAGGGCCAGGACGTTCTTGGCGGCGTTGACCCGCTGGAGGTGCTCGTCCAGCAGCAGGCCCATGACCGCGATCAGCAGTACTCCCTGGGCGGCCCCGAAGTAGCCGCCGTAGATGCCCGCCCCGTAGACGCCGGCGTAGAGCAGCCATCCTCCGTGCGTGCGGGGGGTCCCGCCCTCCCTGGCGCGCAGCCGGGCCGCGACGCGGGGCTGGACCACCACCATCACGCAGGCCAGACCGATCAGCACCGGGACGATTGCCTGGAACGCCTCCTCGGGCAGCGTGAGCAGCAGCAGGGCTCCGGTGATGCCGCCCAGGACCGAGGCCACCCCCAGCCTCGCCAGCCGCCGGCCCTGACCGGCCAGCTCGGCGCGGTAGCCGATGGCGCCGCTGAGCGACCCCGGCACCAGGCCGACCGTGTTGGTGACGTTGGCCAGCACCGGCGGGTAGCCGACAGCGAGCAGGACGGGGAAGGTCACCAGCGTGCCGGAGCCGACCACGGTGTTGATCGTCCCGGCGGCCAGTCCGGCGAGCGCGACCGCCAACGCCTCCCAGAGGGTCATCTGCGCTCCCCCGGCATCACGCCGCCGATCCTCACACGGCACAGGCACGGTGGGCCTGGCGGGTCAAGCGTGGCGGCCTGGGGGCCGACGTAGGAGAGGTGAGTCGTCTGCGGCGCGCCGCCGTGCTGGTGACGGGTGTCCTGCTGCTCGCGGGGCTGCCGGTCGGGTCCGCACGGGCCGAGTCCGTGGCCGACGCGCGGGCAGCCGCCCGCGAGGCCGCCGCCCGGGTGGAGGCCATGGAGCCACAGGTCGACCGGGCGCTGCGGGCGTACGAGGAGGCGCTCGGACGTCTCGCCGGGGGTGTCAGCCGCAGCATCAGCGCCGACCAGGCTGCCGACGAAGCCGCCCTGACCGCCGACGAGGCCCGTGGCCGGACCAGCGACCGGGTGCGCGCGCTGTACATGGTCGGTGGCTCGACGGCGCTCTACGCGAGCGTCCTGGACGCCACCAGCGCCAACGACGTGATGCGCCGGATGGCCTACGTGCAGGCGCTGGTGCGTTCCGGGACGGCCGCGACAAGGGAAGGCGACGTGACGACCGGTGTCCTGCGCGACCGGGCCGGCCGGCTCGAGGCCCGCGCCGACGCCCAGGCGGTGACCGCCACCCAGGTCCAGCAGCGCTACGAGGTGGTCGTGGCCGCGCTGGCCATCGCTGCTGCGGAGTTCACGTCGCTCAGCGAACGGGCCCGCGGGCTCGAGGAGGCCCAGGCGCTGCTCGCCCGCATCGCCGCCCTGAACGCGGCAGTCGACGCGACAGGCACCCAACGGGTGGCCACGGCCCGGGCCGGTGCAGTCCCGGCCGACTTCAGGACGCTGTACCTCCGGGCCGCGAAGACCTGTGACGGGCTGTCGTGGAGCGTGCTCGCGGCCGTCGGGCAGGTGGAGACCGGTCATGGTGCGAACACCAACGCCTCCTACGCCGGCGCGCAGGGACCGATGCAGTTCATGCCAGCGACCTTCGCGGCCTATGGCGTCGACGGCGACAAGGACGGCGACCGGGACATCAATGACCCGGTGGACTCGATCTACTCCGCGGCCCGTTACCTGTGCGCCAACGGAGCCGGCCGCAGCGAGGAGGCACTGGCCCGCGCCATCTGGCACTACAACCATGCCGAGTGGTACGTCCAGCTCGTGCTGAAGCTCGCCGGTCAGTACGCCGAGCGCGACGGAACCTGACCCCCACACTTCCCGCGATCGGAGTGGAGGCACGGGCAACCGTGCCCCCTCTCCACTCCGATCCGCGGAAAGACGTCAGGTGCGCGGCACGTCGTTGTCTCCGTTGTCGCCGCGGCCGAGCATCCCGCCGATGCCCTTGAGCGCCTCCCCCAGCTCGCTCGGGACGATCCACACCTTGTTGGAGTCGCCCCGCGCGATCTGCGGCAGCACCTGGAGGTACTGGTAGGCGAGCAGCTTCTGGTCAGGGTTGCCGGCGTGGATGGCGTCGAAGACCCGCTGGATCGCCTGCGCCTCACCGTCGGCGCGCAGCACTGCTGCCTGGGCCTCGCCCTCAGCCCGCAGGATCGAGGCCTGCCGCTCACCTTCGGCCGTCAGGATCTGTGAGGCCTTGAAGCCCTCGGCGGTGAGGATCGTCGCGCGCTTCTCGCGGTCGGCCCGCATCTGCTTCTCCATCGAGTCCTGGATCGAGGCCGGCGGGTCGATCGCCTTGATCTCGACCCGGTTGACCCGGAGGCCCCACTTGCCGGTGGCCTCGTCGAGGACCCCGCGCAGCGCTGCGTTGATCTGGTCGCGCGAGGTCAGCGCCTGCTCGAGGTTCAGGCTGCCGACCACGTTGCGCAGCGTGGTGACGGTGAGCTGCTCGACGCCCTGGATGTAGTTGGCGATCTCGTACGTCGCGGACTTGGCGTCGGTGACCTGGAAGTAGAGGACTGTGTCGATGCCGACCACGAGGTTGTCAGCAGTGATGACCGGTTGCGGAGGGAACGACACGACCTGTTCGCGAAGGTCGATCAGGGGCCGCAGCTTGTCGATGAACGGCACCAGGATCGTCAGCCCCGGCGTCAGCGTCCGCTGGTAGCGACCGAGCCGCTCGACGAGTCCGGCGCGTGCCTGCGGGACGATCCGCACCGTCCGGCCGAGGACGATGAGCACCAGCAGGGCCAGCACCCCGACGACTGCGACGGGGACCAAGGACTCCATGTCAGCTCTCCGATTCGTAGACGAGGGCGGTGGCGCCGTCGATCTGCACGACCTCGACGTTGCGTCCCGCCTCGATCACCGTGGCCGGGTCGTAGGTGCGGGCGGACCACACCTCGCCCTTGAGCTTGATCTGCCCGCCCTGCCCGTCCACTGCCGCGATGGCTAGGCCCCGCTCCCCCACGAGCGCTGCGGTGCCCGTGCGGATGGCGAGCGGAGTGCGCAGGTGGCGCAGTGCGACCGGGCGGACGACGGCGAGCATCGCGATCGCGACCAGCAGCGCGACGAGCGCCTGCACGACCAGGTTGTCGATGACAAGGCCGGTGGCAGCACCGGCGAGCGCGCCGGCCGCGAGCATCGCGAAGGTCAGGTCGAGCGTGGTGACCTCGACGACGCCTAGGAGGACGGCGAGGCCGACCCAGGCCGCCCAGTCGTATCCCCCGAGTCCGTCCACGCCACCATCCTACGTGAGCCAGGCTGTCGGTCCCGTGGTGCTCGCAGCAACGCGTCACCGCAGGACGGCGTTGCCTCAGGTGGCGCGGGCAGCCCATCGCGGTCCGGACCGCGCGAGCTCGAGGGGGATCCCGAAGGTCTCCGCAAGGTGGGCGGCCGTGAGCGTGCTGTCGAGCGGGCCCGCGGCGACGACCCGCCCCGCCCGCAGGAGCAGCACGTGGGTGAACCCGGCGGGGATCTCCTCGACGTGGTGGGTGACCAGGACCAGCGCCGGGGCGTCCCCGTCCTCGGCGATGGCACCGAGCCGCCGGACGAGGTCCTCCCGGCCACCCAGGTCCAGTCCGGCGGCCGGCTCGTCGAGCAGCATGAGCTCGGGGTCGGTCATGAGTGCGCGCGCGATCTGGACGCGCTTGCGCTCGCCCTCCGAGAGGGTGCCGAACCGTCGGGTGGCCAGGTGCCTCACCCCGAGCGCGTCGAGGAGCTCGTCCGCGCGCTCGGAGTCCAGGTGCTCGTAGCGCTCCCGCCACCGGCCCACGACGGCGTACGACGCGGTGAGCACGACGTCGCGCACCGACTCGCGGGCGGGCAGCCGCTCGGCGAGGGCCGCGCTGGAGAGCCCGATGCGGGGACGCAGCTCGAAGACGTCGACAGCGCCGAGGGTCTCGCCGAGCACGGTCGCCTCGCCGCGGCTGGGATGCAGGTTGGCCGACGCCAGCTGGAGCAGCGTGGTCTTGCCGGCGCCGTTGGGGCCCAGAACGACCCAGCGCTCCCCCTCGGCGACGTCCCAGTCGAGGTCGTCGAGCAGAGTGGCGCCCTCGCGCAGGACGCTCACCCCGGAGAAGTGCAGGACGTCGGACACGCGGCTCAACCTATGGGAGAGCCGCCCGACCTACGCTGACCGGCGTGCACGAGCTCTCGCCGGCCGGGCGGCTCGCGGCCTGGGGCAACGCCGCGCTGTCCGGCGCGGTCAGCCCGGACGAGGCCGCGGACCGGGTGACCGGCACCACCGACCCCGGCCACCGCGTGGTGGGCCTGCCGTCCGAGGACGGCCCGGTCAACCTGGCGTACGCGTTCGGCCGGCTGCGCGCTCTCGGCGCGACCGGCCTGCGGCTGGTCCTGTCCCGTCCCGGCGACCCGGGCGGCCTGCCCGGTCCCGCTCAGTTCACCGAGAGCGCCGTAGCCTGCGGCGAGGCGGTCCTGACGACCGGGGCTGCGCAGGTCGGGCTGCTGGCGCAGGGGCGCGGCATGTGGAGCGCGGAGCGGGTCGACCCCGACCGGCGTACGCCGTTGTCGCTGGCCGACGCCGAGAAACACGTCGGGCAGGTCATGCGCGAGGCGGCCGAGGTGCTCGCCCGCCTGGACGTCGCGCAGTGGGGCCCAGCAGCCGCCGACGTGCTGTCCCTGCGGAGCCGGGCCCGAGCCCCGGAGCTGCCGCCGTCAGTGACGCCGGCTGCCCACCGTCTCCTGGACCAGGCGATGCGGATCGCCACGATCGTGGAGCTCGCCCGGTCCAACCCGGGTGCTGCCGTCACGGCGACGGAGATGCGAGCCCGGACCGAGGTGCTGCGCGACCTCGATGCCGCCGCCCGTCGCGCCGTCGAAGCCGCCTGCAGCGCGCAGCCCGTCTGACGGGGCGGTCAGCGGAGGGTGCGGTAGAGGTCGAGCGTCCGGGTGGCGATGGTGGCCCAGGAGAACAGCTCGACGGCGCGGCGGCGACCCGCCTCGCCCATCGACCGGGCCCGGGCCGGGTCGGAGAGCAGGTCGGTGAGCCGCGCGGCGAGGTCGGCCTCGAACAGCGACGCGTCCAGCGGGGTGCCGCTGCCGTCCGCGGCCTGCTCGATCGGGACCAGGAGGCCTGTCTTGCCGTCGACCACGACCTCGGGGATCCCACCCGTCGCGGTAGCCACGACGGGGACCTCGCAGGCCATCGCCTCCAGGTTCACGATGCCCATCGGCTCGTAGACCGACGGGCAGGCGAACACGGTCGCGTGGGTCAGGACCTGGATCACGTCCGGGCGCGGCAGCATCTCCTGCACCCACACGACCCCGTCCCGGTCGCGGCGCAGCTCCTCTACCAGCACCGTCACCTCGGCGAGGATCTCGTCGGTGTCAGGCGCGCCGGCGCACAGGACGAGCTGCACCGTCGGGTCGAGGGAGAGGGCTGCTCGCAGCAGGTGCGGCAGCCCCTTCTGCCGGGTGATGCGCCCCACGAACACGACCGACGGGCGGTCCGGGTCGATCCCCAGACGCTCCAGCACGTCGGTGCCGCGGTCCGGCGCGTACTCCTGGGTGTCGATGCCGTTATGCAGGACGTGGACCCGGCCGGGATCGACGTCCGGATAGCACCCGAGCAGGTCGTCCCGCATCCCGGCCGACACGGCGACGACCGCGTCGGCCGCCTCGACCGCGGTCCGCTCCGCCCAGGACGAGAGCGCATAGCCGCCGCCGAGCTGCTCGGCCTTCCACGGGCGCAACGGCTCCAGGCTGTGGGCGCTCACCACGTGCGGGACGCCATAGAGGGACTTCGCCACGTGCCCGGCCAGGTTGGCGTACCAGGTGTGGGAGTGGACCAGGTCGGTTCCGGCGCAACCGGCGGCCATCAGCAGGTCCGTGCCGAAGGTGCGCAGCGCCGCGTTGGCGTCCTCGAGACCGGCCGGCACGTCGTACGCCGTGACGCCCCGCTCGTCGCGCGGAGCGCCCATGCAGTGCACCCGGACGTCGACCAGCCGACGCAGCTCCCCCGCGAGGTACTCGACGTGGACCCCGGCGCCCCCGTAGACCTCGGGTGGGTACTCACGGGTCAACAGGTCCACGCGCATGTCTCGATCCTGCCGCAACGGGTACCGTGCGCACCATGCCCGAGCGGGAGCGTGTCCTGTCCATCGTCCTCGCTGGCGGTGAGGGCAAGAGACTGATGCCGCTGACCGCCGACCGGGCCAAGCCGGCCGTCCCCTTCGCCGGCATCTACCGGCTGATCGACTTCGTGCTGTCCAACCTGGTGAACGCGGGCTACCGCAAGGTCGTGGTGCTCACGCAGTACAAGAGCCACAGTCTGGACCGGCACATCTCCTCGACCTGGCGCCTTTCGGCGATGCTCGGCAACTACATCGCGCCGGTGCCCGCCCAGCAGCGGCTGGGACCGCACTGGTTCGAGGGCTCGGCCGACGCGATCTACCAGAACCTGAACCTGCTCCGCGACGAGCGCCCGACCCACGTCATCGTGTTCGGCGCCGACCACATCTACCGGATGGACCCCTCCCAGATGGTCCGCCGGCACATCGAGTCCGGAGCCGGCGTGACCGTGGCGGCGATCCGCCAGCCGATCGAGCTGGCAGACCAGTTCGGCGTCATCGAGACGGCCAACGACCGGCGGCTCATCGCGTCGTTCAAGGAGAAGCCGACCGACCCGCAGGGTCTCGCCGACGACCCCACGCAGGTCTACGCGTCCATGGGCAACTACGTCTTCACGACCGAGGTCCTGCTCGAGGCCCTGCATCGCGACGCCATGGACCCGGGCAGCAAGCACGACATGGGCGGCGACATCATCCCTGCGCTCGTGGAGCGCGGACAGGCCCAGGTCTATGACTTCCAGGACAACGACGTCGCGGGCTCCACCGAGCGCGACAAGGACTACTGGCGGGACGTCGGGAACCTCGACGCGTTCTACGAGGCTCACACCGACCTCATCGCGGTGCACCCGATCTTCAACCTTTACAACCACGAGTGGCCGATCTACACCGCTCACGAGCCACTGCCCCCCGCGAAGTTCGTGCACGGTTCGGCCGGGCGGGTGGGTCACGCTGTCAACTCGTTCGTGTCCAGCGGCGCGGTGGTGTCCGGCGCAAAGGTGGAGGAGTCGATCCTCTCCCCCTGGGTGACCGTGCACTCCTGGGCCGAGGTCACCGGCAGCGTCCTGATGGATCACGTGATCATCGGCCGGCACGCCGTCGTCCGCAACGCGATCCTCGACAAGAACGTGGTGGTCCCCGAGAAGGCCCGCATCGGCGTGGACCACGAGGAGGACCGCGCCCGCGGTTTCGTCGTGTCCGAGGGCGGCATCACCGTCGTCGGCAAGGGGCAGCGTGTTCCGCTGTAGCCGGCCACCGTCACCATGACCGACCCCGTGCAGATGCTGGTGACAGTCACCGGCAAAGATCGGCCCGGCATCACCTCCGCACTGCTCGCCGCGCTGGCCGGCTACGACGCGGCGATCGTCGACGTCGAGCAGGTCGTCATCCGCGGACGCCTGGTGCTCGGCGTGCTTCTGCGCGGCCCGGCGGGCTCCGACGGCCGGATCCGCGCAGCACTCGAGAGCGCCCTGGGCCCGATGGGGATGGAGGTCGAGGTCTCCGCCGGGCCGCCCGACGACAGCTCGCACCGACGAGGACGCAGCCACGTCACCGTCCTCGGTCACCCGCTGCGCCCGATCGCGCTGGGAGCGATCGCCGGCTGCATCGCCGACTATGGCGGAAACATCGACCGCATCGTGCGCATCGCGCAGTACCCCGTCACTGCGGTACAGCTCGAGGTCTCCGGAGCCGACCCGGCGCTGCTGCGCAGCCAGCTCGCACTCACAGCCGCTGCTGCCGGTGTCGACGTGGCGGTCGAGCGCTCGGGGCTGCACCGGCGGGCCAAGCGGCTTGTCGTGCTCGACGTCGACTCGACGCTGGTGCAGGGAGAGGTCATCGAGATGCTGGCCGCCCGGGCCGGGTGCGCCGACGAGGTGGCAGCTCTCACGGAGCGGGCGATGCACGGTGACATGGAGTTCACCGAGTCGTTGCGCGCGCGCGTCCGCCTGCTGGCGGGCCTCGACGAAACAGCCCTCGACGACGTACGCCGGGACCTGCAGCTCGCCCGCGGGGCTCGCACCTTCGTGCGCACCCTCAAGCGGCTCGACTACCGGCTCGCGATCGTGAGCGGTGGCTTCACCCAGGTCACCGACGCCCTCGTCGCGGACCTCGGGGTCGACTACTCGGCCGCCAACACCCTGGAGATCGTCGACGGCCGGCTCACCGGTGAGCTCGTCGGACCGGTCGTCGACCGGGCCGGGAAGGCAGCGGCCCTCGAGCGCTTCGCTCGGGAGGCAGGGGTGCCGATGAGCGCGACCGTTGCTGTCGGCGACGGCGCCAACGACCTGGACATGCTGGCGTTGGCGGGGCTCGGCATCGCGTACAACGCCAAGCCCGTCGTCCGCGACGCCGCCGACGCAGCGCTGAACGTGCCCTATCTCGACGCCATCCTCTTCCTGCTCGGGATCAGCCGGGAGGAGGTGGAGGAGGCCGACGAGGCCGAGGGGCTCCAGGTCCTCGCACCGCCGACCTCGCCGAGTTGACCAGTCACCGGCCGCTGGGGGCTAGCGACGCGGCTCCCAGAAGTCGACCAGGCGGCCGGCCCCGAGGTCGACCACCGCGACCGCGCCAGGACGCATCCCGCGGGGCTCCCCCGTCACCGTTGCGAGCACCTGCTCGACCGTCGGGTTGTGCCCCACGAGCACGGTCGTGGGGCCCGGTGCCGCGGCCAGCCGCTCGACGACGTCACGCGGACCCGCGAGATAGAGGTCCCGGTCCACCGTCGGCTTGGGGGCTTCCAACGACGGCGCGATGGCCTGCCAGGTCTGCACGGCCCTGGTGGCCGACGAGCACCAGACCGCGTCCGGGGTGGGGACGACCGTGGCCAGCCAGCGCCCCGCCTCGGCCGCAGCGCGCTGCCCTCGGGACGTGAGCCGGCGCTCGTGGTCCGCTCCCTCATCGCCGTTCTCGGCCTTGGCGTGCCGGACGAGGACGAGGGTGCGGGGCTGGACATCGCTGCGGGCATCGGTCATGGCCACCATCGTGCCCGCTCCGGTCCCATTAGGCTCCTCGCGTGCCGCCCGGTCGCCTCACCCCGTTCTCCGGGAGCACGCTGTTCGCGATCGGGGGCGCCGAGGACCGGACAAGCCGGCGGGTCGTCCTGCGCGACTTCGTCCGGCGAGCCGGCGGGAAGGGTGCCCGGGTCGCGGTGGTGGCGACGGCGTCCGCACTCGGCCCCGAGATCCTCGACACCTACGACGAGGTCTTCGTCGGTCTCGGCACCGCACCCGTCGTACGGCTGCGGCCGGAGACGCGCGACGACGCCGAGGACCCGGCACTCGCCGGCGCCCTGGACGAGGTCGACGCGGTCTTCATGACCGGTGGCAACCAGGTCAAGCTGGCCGGCGTCGTCGTCGGGACGCCGTTCGGCGCTGCCCTCAAACGCGCGTACGCGCGGGGTGTCGTCGTCGGCGGAACCTCCGCAGGCGCCAGCGTGGTCAGCGAGCACATGGTGGCCTTCGGCTCCGAGGGTGACACTCCCCGCCAGGGCATGACCCAGCTCTCGGCGGGGCTCGGGCTGCTGCCCGGCGTCGTGGTCGACCAGCACTTCGACCAGCGCAGCCGGTACGGACGACTCCTCTCGCTGGTAGCCCGCTCGCCGAGCCTCGTCGGGGTCGGCATCGACGAGGACACGGCGGCGGTGATCACCGGGGAGCGGCTGCTCGAGGTCGTGGGGCGTGGCTGCGTCTTCGTCGTCGACCCGGCGAGAGCGGTCACCGACGCCCACCTGGCCGAGCACGGAGCGCCCCTGCTCGTCTCCGGAGCCGTCGTGCACACGCTGCCGGCCGGCGCGCACTTCGACCTGGTGGACCGGCGGCTGCTGTCCTTCGAGGAGACCCACCCGGCCCACCAGCTGCTCCACCAGACGGAGGGGGATGCCCGGTGACACCTCTTCCCGACCTCAGGATCCTCGAGACGCGCGTCTACCGCGGCCCCAACATGTGGTCCTACCGCCCGGCCGTGCACCTGGTGGTCGAGCTCGGGTCGCTCGAGGACTACCCCACCAACACGATCCCGGGGTTCGTGGACGGCCTGATCGACGCGCTCCCCCGCATCGCCGAGCACTCCTGCTCCCGCGGGCACCGTGGCGGCTTCCTCGAGCGGCTCAAGGAGGGCACCTGGCTCGGCCACGTCGCCGAGCATGCGGCCCTGCAGCTGCAGCAGGAGGTCGGCCACGACACCCGGCGCGGCAAGACCCGGGGTACGGGGGTCCGCGGTCAGTACGACGTCATCTACGGCTACACCGACGAGCAGGTCGGGGTCGCTGCCGGGGCGCTGGCGGTCCGGCTGGTCAACCACCTGGTGCGTCCCGACCCCGAGCTGGACTGGTCGGCCGAGCTGGAGCGCTTCCTGGTGCAAGCCGAGCGCACCGCGTTCGGCCCCTCGACCCAGGCCATCCTGGACGAGGCGGTGTCCCGCGACATCCCGTGGCTCCGGCTCAACCAGCACTCGCTCGTCCAGCTCGGGCAGGGTGTACACCAACAGCGCATCCGCGCGACGATGACGTCGAACACCTCGGCCCTCGCCGTGGACATCGCCAGCGACAAGGAGCTGACGACGCAGCTGCTCGCGGCGGCCGGTCTCCCGGTGCCGAGATCGGAGGCGGTGGACACCGTCGAGGACGCCGTACGCGTCGGCAACCGGATCGGTTACCCAGTTGTCTGCAAGCCCCTCGACGGCAACCACGGGCGCGGTGTGGTCCTCGGTATCACCGATGCCACCGGCCTCCGGGCCGCCTTCCCCGTCGCGGTCGAGCAGTCCCGACGGGGGCGGGTGGTGGTCGAGTCCTACATCTCCGGCAAGGACTATCGCGTCCTGGTGATCGGCGGGCGGATGGTGGCCCTCGCCGAGCGCGTCCCTGCGCACGTGCTCGGCGACGGCCTGCACACCGTGCGCGAGCTGGTCGACGAGACGAACGCCGACCCCCGACGTGGCGTCGGTCACGAGAAGGTGCTCACCCGGATCAAGGTGGACGAAGGCGCGGTCGCGCTGGTGCGCGCGCAGGGACTCGAGATGGACGACGTGCCGGACGCCGGTTTCCCGGTGAACCTGACCCTGACCGGCAACATGTCCACCGGTGGCATCTCGATCGACCGCACCCTGGAGGCGCACCCGGACAACGTCGAGATAGCGGAAGAGGCGGCCCGGGTCGTCGGCCTCGACGTCGCCGGCATCGACTTCATCAGCCCCGACATCGCCGAGCCGGTACGCGAGACGGGCGGGGCGATATGCGAGGTGAACGCCGCACCCGGCTTCCGCATGCACACCCATCCGACCCAGGGCGAGGCGCAGTTCGTCGCGCAGCCCGTGGTCGACTTACTGTTCCCGCCAGGGAGTGCGAGCCGGATCCCGATCGTCGCCGTGACCGGCACCAACGGCAAGACGACGACGGCGCGGATGATTGCGCACGTCTTCAAGGGCATGGGACGCAAGGTCGGCATGACGACGACCGACGGCATCGTCATCGACGAGCGGCTGCTGATCCGGGCCGACGCGTCGGGCCCGAAGTCCGCGCGCATGGTGCTGCAGAACCCGCGCGTGGACTTCGCCGTGTTCGAGGTCGCGCGGGGCGGGATCCTCCGGGAGGGGCTCGGCTACCAGCGGAACGACGTCGCGGTAGTCCTCAACGTGGCGCCGGACCACCTCGGGATGCGCGGCATCAACACGCTCGAGCAGTTGGCGAAGGTCAAGCAGGTGATCGTCGAGGCGGTGCCCCGCGACGGCTTCGCGGTGCTCAATGCGGACGACGAGCTCGTTCGAGGGATGCGCCGGAGCTGCTCGGGCGAGGTCGTGTGGTTCTCGATGGCCGAAGCCGGTAGCGAGGTGCTGCAGATGATCGAGGTGCACTGCCGTCGAGGTGGGCGCGCGGTCTTCCTCGAACGGGGTGAGCTCGGCCAGATGATCGTGATCCGCCACGGCAGACGGTCGATGCAGCTCGCTTGGACCCACCTGCTCCCGGCGACCTTCGGCGGGCGGGCGAAGATGAACGTCCAGAACTCCCTGGCTGCAGCGGCCGCGGCGTTCGCCGCGGGGGCGCATCTGCACGACATCCGGCAGGGCCTTCGGACTTTCACGACGTCCTACTACCTGTCCCCCGGTCGCCTCAACCAGATCGAGGTGGACGGGGCAACGGTCATCGTCGACTACTGCCACAACGCGCCCGGCATGCGGCTGCTCGGGGACTTCGTGGAGCAGCTAGCCGCCAGCGCCAGCGCCGTCCCCGACCTCGCCAAACCGTCGCGCATCGGTGTCATCGCCACGGCCGGCGACCGGCGTGACGAAGACATGCGCGAGCTGGGGTCGGTGGCCGCCAACCACTTCGACGTCCTCGTCGTCCGTGAGGACGCCGCCCTGCGCGGGCGGGGGCGCGGCGACGTCGCCGGACTGGTCGCCGAGGGAGCACGGGCGCGGATGGCCGATGGGGCCAGGTGCAAGCAGGTGGAGATCGTGCTCGAGGAGATCCCGGCGGTGCACCACGCCATGGCACGGGCGAACCCCGGCGACCTCGTCGTGCTCTGCGTGGACAAGCATGGCGCCGTGCTGGCCGAGCTGGAGACGATGTCCCAGCAGGCACAGGCGGGAGCTCATCTCGGCGAGGCCGTCGGCGACCCCGACACGGCGGCTGCACCCGTCGTACCCGGCTGATCCGCCCCGCTGGAGTCGGTGCCGTGGCGGAGGAACAACCAGGCGGCGCGCTGAGGCCACGCGGGGCGGCGGGGCGCTCGACCGGTCGTTCCTCCGTGCCGGCACCGCCGTCCGGCTCGGTCGCCGTGCCTGGAACGGGCTGACCCGGTCGCACCGGGGCAGGTCATCGCCTGCTGATCAGCCGCTGGCAGCGAGCACCTTGCGGCGGATCGACTCGGGGGTGTCGACACTCGCGCCCTCGGAGCGCAGCCACTCGGCGATCTCGGTCCGCTCGGCGTGACACATCACCCCGATCGCGTCCCCCGCCCCGGCGTGCCGGACCAGCAGCTCGAGGCCGGCCAGCTCGGTGGGCAATACCGGCACGTCGTAGACGCCCACGTCCGCCGCCGCCGCCCGCAGGAGGGCTGCGAGCTCGCCCGCGTCCCTGCCCCGCAGGTAGTGCTCCTTGTGGCTGATCACGACCTCGTCGCTGCCCCGGGCAGCAAGCTCACCCACGGCGCGGATGATGTCGTCTGTGCGGTCCCCCGGCGCACCCATCACCAGGCGGACGGCCGCACCCGGTGCCCGCAGCCCCTGCAGCACCTCGACCAACGCTTGCACGCCCGCCTCGTTGTGAGCGAGGTCGACCACCACAGAGACCCCGTGCAGGTCGTAGACGTTCATCCGGCCGGGGTTGTCCTCCGGGTCGGGCCGGAAGGAGAGGAGTCCATCGACCACGGCCTTCCGCGGCAGTCCGACGCCGATCCCCGCCCCCACCGCGGCCAGGGCGTTCTCGACGTTCACATGAGAGAGCCCGGACAGCGTCATCGGGACGTCCACCACAGCGACCAGCGGGTCCGGCTCCACCCCTCCCGGACCGATGACGGTGATGGCCCCGTCGATGAGGGTCACGGCGCGACCGCCCTCGTTGAGCACGGTCCGCAAGGACGGCGACTCCGAGTCGCGTGAGAAGACGCAGACGTTGGCGTGGACCCCGAGCCTCATCGCGAACGTCCGCGGGTCCTCGCCGTTCAGCACCACCCAGCCGGCAGGTCTGGTCACCCGGGTGATGACCGCCTTGACCTCGGCGAGCTGGTCGACCGTGTCCACTCCCTGCAGTCCGAGGTGGTCGGCGCTGACGTTCGTCACGACCGACACGTCGTTGTGCGTCACGCCGAGACCCTTGAGCAGGATCCCACCACGCGCCGTCTCGGTGACCGCGAGCTGCACGCGCGGGTCGTCGAGGACCCAGGAGGCCCCGCTGGGCCCCGAGTAGTCGCCCGGCTCGATCAGCTCGTCGTCCACATAGACCCCGTCGGTCGAGGACCACCCGACGACCAGCCCGGCGCATCGACCCATCCGCGCGACCATGCGCGACGTGGTGGTCTTGCCGTTGGTGCCGGTCACCGCCACGACCGGGACCCGCGGCCGCCGGGTGCTGGGACTGCCGCCAGTGGTCACGCCCCGCACGGCGGCGCCGGCCTCGTGCAGCGCCCCGCTGATGTCGCCGGTGGGCAGCAGGTCGAGGATCCCGGCAACCGCCTTGCCCAGAGCCTCCGCCCGGCCACGGTCGCGCCAGGGGTAGGCGACCACGAGCAGGCCGACCTGGGCGGTCGGGCGGCTCCGGACCGCCAGGCGGGTCACCCCGGACTCGTGCGCCACCCGGCGGACCAGCCGGCCGACGACCCGCCCGGCGAAGCGCTGCCGGAGACCGGTCCCGGCCGCACCGGGCGCGGCCGACGGCAGTCCCAGCTGGGTCGCCACGGCTCGCGCGTCGGCCTCGTCCAGCTTGAGCAGCGTGCCCAGGTCCAGGGTCAGCTTGACCGCCGGCCGCGGGAAGTAGAGGTTCGCGCCCTCGAGCACGCGCAGCTCGACGAGGGATGACTGCGTCGTCACGCGCCCATGGCGTGCACGCCACCGTCGACGTGCACGATCTCGGCCGTGGTCTTGGGGAACCAGTCCGAGAGCAGCGCGACACACGCTTTGGCGGGCGGCTCCGCGTCGGAGACGTCCCAGCCGATGGGAGCGCGGGTGGCCCACACTGCCTCGAACTCCTCGAAGCCGGGGATCGACTTGGCGGCGGTGGTCTTGACCGGACCGGCCGCGACGAGGTTGACCCGCACCCCACTCGGGCCGAGGTCGCGCGCGAGGTAGCGGGCAGTGGACTCGAAGGCCGCCTTCGCGACGCCCATCCAGTCGTACTTCGGCCAGGCGACGGTCGCGTCGAACGTGAGGCCGACAACCGACCCGCCACTCTCCGGCATCAGCGGACGGCAGGCCACGGCAAGTGCCTTCAGGCTGTACGCCGAGATCTGCACCGCCGTGGCGACGTCCTCCCACGCGGTGTTGAGGAAGTTGCCACCCAGCGCGCTCTCGGGTGCGTAGCCGATCGAGTGCAGGACGCCGTCGAGACCATCGACGTGCTCGCGCACGCGGTCTGGCAGCGCCTCGAAGTCGGCCGCGCTGCTGACGTCGAGCTCGATCACCGGAGGGGTGCTCGGGAGCCGCTTGGCGATCGCCTGGGTGATTTTCATCGTGCGGCCGAAGGAGGTCAGCACCACCTCCGCGCCCTCCTGCTGGGCGACGCGCGCCACGTGGAAGGCGATCGAGGAGTCCATCAGGACCCCCGTCACCAAGATGCGCTTGCCCTCGAGCAGTCCCATGTGTCGCCGCTTCCTCTAGTGGCCCATGCCCAGGCCGCCGTCGACCGGCACCACCGCACCGGTGACGTAGCCGGCCTCCTCCGAGGCAAGGAAGCGCACGACGGCCGCAACCTCGTCGACGGAACAGAAGCGGCCGAGCGGGATCTGGCTCTTGTACTGCTCCTGCAGGTCCTGCGGCAAATCGGCGGTCATGTCGGTCTCGACGAACCCGGGGGCCACCACGTTGAACGTGATGGAGCGCGAGCCCAGCTCCCGGGCCAGCGAACGGGCCAGGCCCACGAGACCGGCCTTGGACGCTGCGTAGTTGCTCTGGCCGGCCGAGCCGAGCAGCCCGACCACCGAGGAGATGAAGACCACCCGCCCGCGCCGTAGCCGCAGCATCCCCTTCGACGCCCGCTTCGCGACCCGCCATGAGCCGGTGAGGTTCGTGTCGACGACGGCGGCGAAGTCCTCCTCGGACATGCGCATGATCAGCTGGTCACGCGTGATGCCGGCGTTGGCGACCAGCACCTCGACCGGGCCGTTGGCCGCCTCGATCTCGCTGAAAGCGGCGTCGACGGAAGCGGCGTCGGTCACGTCGCAGCGCACGCCGAGCAGGCCCTCGGGTGGCTCCCCCGAGCGATAGGTGACCGCCACCCTGTCGCCGCTGTTCGCGAACACGCGGGCGATCGCCAGGCCGATGCCCCGGTTGCCACCCGTCACGAGCACGCTGCGACCGGTCGCGGCCGTGCTGTCGTCCTCCACCGTCACGGGCGCGACGCTATCGGGCGCGTTCCCCCCGCTGCGCGAGGGTGGCCGTCTCGAGGACCCGGCGCGCCCTGGTCTCCGGCCGCTTGGCCTGCACGATCCACTCGAGGATTCCCCGGCGGACCGAGCGGGGAAAGGCGTCGAACTGCTCCCGGGCACCGGGCCTCTGGTCGAATGCCACCTCCAGGTCCGGCGGGACGACCCCCTCCTCGACGTCGTCCAGCCGCGTCCAGGACCCGTTCTCGCGCGCGATGGCGATCGTCGCTGAGCCCGCCGGAGCCATCAGCCCGGCGGCCTCCAGCCGCGCGACCCGCTCCTTGTTGGGCCGGGACCAGGCGCTCCCGGGCCTGCGTGGGGTGAACCGCAGCATCGTGCGGTCGTCGTCGAGGGCGCGCCCCAGGCTGTCCACCCAGCCGAAGCACAGGGCCTCCTCCACCGATTCCTCGTAGGACAGGGGGATCCGGCCACTCGCCTTGCGCCACGTCACCAGCCAGACCCCGCGGGAGTCGCCATGGTTCGCCTCGAGCCATCGGCGCCACGCCGTGCGGTCCTCCGGATGGACGCTGTCCTCGGGCGGTGACGGCATGCCGGCGATCCTGCCAGCCCGCGAACCGGACCGTTAGGGTCGTAGCGGGTGCGTGCCCCACGACGCCCCACCCTCCCGAGACCTCCCCCAGGAGCCGCACGTGCCCGCCCATGTCGACGAGGCTTTCACCGACCTTCCGCTGCGCCGCCTGGCCGATGCCGCCCTGACGCGGGCGCGCGAGCTGGGCGCCGACCACGCGGACCTCCGGGTCGAACGGATCCGCGACCAGAGCCTGGCGCTGCGCGACGCACGGCTGGACGGCACCAGCAACCGCGAGGACGTCGGGTTCGCCGTGCGGGTCGTGCACGACGGCACCTGGGGCTTCGCCAGCGACGTGGCCATGACGCCCGAGGCGGCTGTCCGTGTCGCCGAGGCGGCGATCGAGGTCGCCAAGGTGAGCCGGCCACTGTCCACCGAGCGGGTCGAGATGGCCCACGAGCCGGCGTACGGCGAGGTCACCTGGGTCTCGGACTACGACGTCGACCCGTTCTCCGTCTCCGACCGGGACAAGGTGTCGCTGCTCGCCGAGTGGAGCTCAGGCCTGCTGGCCCACGACATCGTGGCGCACGCCGAGGCCTCGGCCCACGCTGTCATGGAGAACAAGTTCTACGCCGACCTGGCCGGCACCACGACGACCCAGCAGCGCGTCCGGGTCAACGTGGGGCTGGAGGCGGTGGGCACCGACAAGGAGTCCGGTCGCTTCGACACGATGCGGACACTCGCGCCGCCGGTCGGCCGGGGGTGGGAGCACGTCACCGGCACGACGTACGACTGGGCCGGCGAGCTGGACGAGATGCCCGACCACCTCACCGAGAAGCTGCGGGCGCCGTCGGTCGAGGGCGGTCTCTACGACCTGGTGATCCACCCGTCGAACCTGTTCCTCACCATCCACGAGTCCATCGGTCACGCCACCGAGCTCGACCGGGCGCTGGGCTACGAGGCCAACTACGCGGGCACGTCGTTCGCGACCTTCGACAAGCTCGGTTCGCTGAAGTACGGCTCGGACGTCATGAACGTCACCGGTGACCGCAACGCCCAGCACGGGCTGTCGTCCATCGGCTACGACGACGAGGGCGTGCAGGCGCAGTCGTGGGACATCGTCCGCGAGGGGCGACTGGTGGGCTACCAGCTCGACCGGGCGATGGCCCGGGTCAAGGACCTGGGACGGTCCAACGGGTGTGCGTTCGCCGACTCCCCCGGCCACGTGCCGATCCAGCGGATGGCCAATGTCTCGCTCCAGCCCGCCGAGGCAGGTCCGTCGACGGAGGAGCTCATCGCGCGAGTGGACAGAGGCATCTACATCGTGGGCGACAAGAGCTGGTCGATCGACATGCAGCGCTACAACTTCCAGTTCACCGGCCAGCGCTTCTTCCGCATCGAGAACGGCAAGCTCGCCGGCCAGCTCCGCGACGTGGCCTACCAGGCGACGACCACCGACTTCTGGGGGTCGTTGGAGGCCGTCGGCGGACCGCAGACCTACGTCCTCGGCGGCGCATTCAACTGCGGCAAGGGGCAGCCCGGCCAGGTCGCGGCCGTGAGCCATGGCTGCCCCTCGACGCTCTTTCGCAGTGTGCGGATTCTCAACACCCAGGCGGAGGCCGGTCGATGACCAACGACGTACGGGCGCAGGAGGTCATCGAGCGCGCGCTCGCGCTATCGGAGGCCGACGGCTGCATCGTCCTCGCTCAGGAGACCAGCGACGCCAACCTGCGCTGGGCGGCGAACACCCTGACCACCAACGGGGTGATGCGCGGACGTCAGCTGACCGTCATCGCGACAGTAGGCGGGTCCGAGGGCACAGCAACCGGGGTGATGTCGCGCAGCAACGTCGGGCTCCACGAGGTCGAGTCGCTGGTCCGTGAGGCCGAGAAGAGCGCCCGTGAGGGCCGCCCCGCCGAGGACGCCCGGCCGCTGGCCGACCCGAGCGAGGTGCCCGGCTCGGGTCACGGCTGGGACGAGGTGGCGGCCGAGACCTCGATCGGCGTCTTCTCCTCCCTCGCGCCGACCCTGGGAGAGGTCTTCGGGCGGGCCCGGTCGGAGGGACGCGAGCTCTTCGGCTTCGCGGAGCACCAGCTGTCCACGACGTACCTCGGCACGTCGACGGGGGTGCGGGTCCGGCACGCGCAGCCCACCGGCCGCATCGAGGTCACCGGGAAGACCGCCGACTGGTCGCGCTCGTCCTGGGTCGGGCAGGGGACGCGCGACTTCTCCGACGTGGACATCACCGCCATCGACTCCGAGCTGAGCCGACGCCTGGGCTGGGCTGCACGCCGGATCGACATCGAGGCGGGGAGGTACGAGACGCTGCTGCCGCC
>JAJAYQ010000007.1 GCA_026786145.1 Spirochaetaceae bacterium
CGCCCTGTTGCCGGGCACACCCGTCATACCCCCCGACGAGGTCCTGGCGTTCGCCGATCTCGTGCTGCTCACCGTCCCCGACGACGTCCTGCCCGGGCTCGTCGAGGGTCTGGTGTCCGCCGGCGCCGTGCGCCCCGGCCAGCTGATCGTGCACACCAGCGGCAGGTACGGCGTGGCCGTGCTCGACGAGGCGACCCGCCGTGGCGGGCTGCCCCTGGCGCTGCACCCGGTCATGACGTTCACCGGCCGCACCGAGGACCTGACGCGGCTGGCCGGTGCGTGCTTCGGCGTGACCGCCCCCGAGCCGCTGCGGCCGATCGCCGACGCGCTCGTCCTGGAGATGGGGGGCGACCCGCAGGAGGTCGACGAGGACAAGCGGGTTCTCTACCACGCGGCCCTCGCCGGCGGCGCTAACCACCTGAGCACCCTGGTCAACCAGTCGGTCGACCTGCTGAGACGGTGCGGTGTCGCCGAGCCGGAGCGGATGCTCGCGCCGTTGCTCGGGGCGGCGCTGGACAACGCGCTGCGCTCCGGCGACGCCGCGCTGACCGGCCCGGTCGCTCGGGGCGACGCCGGCACGATAGCCGCGCACCTGCGCGAGCTGCGCGCCGTGTCCCCGGACGCGGTCGGCGCCTACGTCGCCATGGCCCGTCTCACCGCCGACCGGGCACTGGCCGCAGGGCTGCTCCGACCCGAGGCGGCCGAGGCGCTGCTCGACGTCCTGGCCGAAGGGGCACCCGACCGATGACCACCATGGTGCACACCCGCGCGGACCTGCGAGCCGCGATGCACACGTACGCCGGCGAGCTAGGCGTCGTGATGACGATGGGCGCCCTCCACGACGGGCACCGGGAGCTGATCCGGGTCGCGCGGCGCCGCTGCGAGGTGACCGTGGTGACCGTTTTTCTCAACCCGTTGCAGTTCGCAGCGGGCGAGGACCTCTCGCGCTACCCACAGACACTCGAGTCGGACATGGTGATCTGCACCGACGAGGGCGTCGACGTCGTGTTCGCGCCGTCGGTGGCCGAGGTCTACCCCCTCGGTGAGCACCCGCAGGTGCGCGTGCAGGCCGGGCCGCTCGGGAACGTGCTCGAGGGCGCGTCACGCCCGGGCCACTTCGACGGCGTGCTGACCGTCGTCGCCAAGCTGCTGCACCTCACCGGCCCCGACGTCGCCTACTTCGGCCAGAAGGACGCCCAGCAGCTGCTGCTGATCCGGCGGATGGTGCAGGACCTCGACTTCCCCGTCGAGGTGCTGGCCGTTCCGACCGTGCGCGACTCCGACGGGCTCGCCCTGTCCAGCCGCAACGGCTACCTCACCGAGGGCGACCGGTCGGCCGCGCTCGCGCTGTCGCGGTCGCTCGCCGCCGGTGTCGGCGCTGCGGTTGAAGGCCCCGCGGCCGTACGCCGGGCCGCGCTGGCCGTCCTCGACGCGCACCCGGACGTGGGGCTGGACTACCTGGCACTCGTCGAGCCGGCCACCCTGCTCGACGTACCGGCAGATTTCTTCGGAACCGCGCTGCTCGCGGTCGCCGCCAAGGTCGGCACCACGCGGCTGATCGACAACGCCGTGCTCGAGATCGGCGGCGCCCCGGTGCCGGTGTCGTGATGCTGCTCGCCATCGACGTCGGAAACACCCACACCGTGCTGGGGCTCTTCGACGGATCCGATCTGGTCGAGCACTGGCGCATCTCGACCGAGGCGTCGCGCACCGCCGACGAGATCGTGGTGGTGCTGCGGGGCCTGCTCGGGCAGCACGCCGGGCCCACGGGTGACCGGGTCGACGGCATCGCGCTCTGCTCGACGGTGCCGTCGGTGCTGCACGAGATGCGCGACATGTGCCGCCGCTACTACGGCGACGTGCCGTCGGTGGTGGTCGAGCCCGGCGTGCGCACGGGGGTGCCGGTGCTGACCGACAACCCCAAGGAGGTCGGCACCGACCGGGTGGTCAACGCACTCGCGGCCGTGGAGCTCTACGGCGGGCCGTGCATCGTCGTGGACTTCGGCACGGCGACGACGTTCGACGCGGTGTCGGCCAACGGGGAGTACCTCGGCGGGGCCATCGCGCCGGGCATCGAGGTCTCGGTGGAGGCGCTGGGTGCGCGTGGTGCGCAGCTGCGACGGGTGGAGCTGGCCCGGCCCCGCTCGGTCATCGGCCGCAACACCGTCGAGGCGCTGCAGGCCGGCATCCTCTTTGGCTTCGCCGGCCAGGTCGACGGTGTCGTGACCCGGATGGCAGCCGAGATCTGTGCCGGTGGCGGGAACCCGCAGGACGTGACGGTCATCGCGACGGGCGGCCTGGCCACGATGGTCCTCGACGAGTCGGGCGTCATCGACGTCCACGAGCCGTGGCTCACCCTCATCGGCCTCCGCCTCGTCTACGAGCGCAACCACCCCTGACCCTCGGCTTGCGTGGGGCCGTGACCCGGGTCGGTAGCCTGGCGTGGTGAGCGACCACGGTGCTGGCGACGAGGGCAGCGGGCGCGACGACCTGCCCGAGCAGATGCGCGTACGCCGGGAGAAGCTCGACCGGATGCGCGGCCGCGGGGTGGAGCCGTTCCCCGTCTCCTTCCCCCGCACCACCACGGTCGCCGCCCTCCGCGAGGGACATCCCGACCTGGCGCCCGACGAGCACACTGGATCGACCGTCGGTGTCACCGGCCGCATCGTCCTGTCCCGCAGCGGCGGCAAGCTCTGCTTCGCCACGTTGCGTGACGGCACCGGGGAGGTGCAGGTGATGCTCTCCCTCGACCGGGTCGGGGAGGAGTCCCTCGCCTCCTGGAAGGACGACGTGGACCTCGGCGACCACGTGGGCGTCACCGGCGAGGTCATCAGCTCCAAGCGCGGTGAGCTCTCGGTGCTCGCCAAGAGCTGGACGATGCTCGCCAAGGCGCTGCGGCCGCTCCCGGACAAGCACAAGGGGCTCACCGACCCGGAGGCGCGGGTCCGGCTCCGCTACGTCGACCTGGCTGTCAACGCCGAGTCGCGCCAGATGGTCCGCACCCGGGCCACGGTGCTGCGCTCGGTGCGCGCGACGCTGGACCGGCACGAGTTCCTCGAGGTCGAGACCCCGCTGCTGCAACCGCTGCACGGGGGGGCTGCCGCGCGGCCCTTCGCCACGCACCTCAACGCCTTCGACCAGCCGATGTACCTGCGCATCGCCATCGAGCTCTACCTCAAGCGCCTCGTGGTCGGCGGGCTGGATCGGGTGTTCGAGATCGGGCGCAACTTCCGTAACGAGGGCATCGACGGCACTCACAGCCCCGAGTTCACGATGCTCGAGGTCTATGAGGCCTACGGCGACTACGGGACGATGGCCGAGCTCACCCGCGAGATCGTGCTCGACTCAGCCCGAGCGACCGGGTCAACCGTCGTGCCCGACGGTCGCGGTGGCGAGCTGGACCTCGAGCAGGGGTGGACCCACCTGCCGATCCATGAGGCCGTCTCTGCCGCCGTCGGCGAGGAGGTCGACGCGCAGACCTCCGTCGAGACCCTGAGCAAGCTCGCTGACCGCCACGACGTGGTGCGCAAGCCGGACTGGAACGCCGCCGAGGTCCTGGTCGAGCTCTACGAACAGCTCGTCGAGCACACGATCGTCGCGCCGACGTTCATCACCGACTACCCCGCCGAGGTCAAGCCACTGGCCAAGCCGCACCGCTCGAAGCCGGGGCTGGTCGAGGCGTGGGACCTCATCGTCAACGGGACCGAGCTGGCCCCGGCGTACAGCGAGCTCAACGACCCCGTCGAGCAGCGCCGCCGGCTGGTGGAGCAGTCCCGCAAGGCCGCCGGCGGAGACCCCGAGGCGATGCAGCTCGACGAAGACTTCCTGCGGGCGATGGAGTTCGGGATGCCTCCGCAGGGCGGGATGGGGCTGGGCATCGACCGGCTCATCATGCTGCTCACCGGTAAGCCGATCAGGGAGACCATCGCCTTTCCATTGCTGCGACCCGAGGGGGCCTGATGGACGTGCTCGCAGCGCTGCTGCCGCCGCTGGTCGTCGGTGGCGCATTCATTGCCATCGCCATTGCGGTAAAACGGCATGCCGACGCCGAGGAGAAGGACGAGAATTAGCATTCCGCACCACCCGTCGTGCATTCTTGGGAGGTAATGGATATGCTCCTTCGACAATTCCCTCTCACGTCCAGGAGAAATGCACAATGGCGCAGAAAGTAACCGTCCTGCTCGTCGACGACATCGACGGCGGGTCCGCCGACGAGACCGTGTCCTTCTCCCTCGACGGGGTCTCCTACGAGATCGACCTCAGCGCGAAGAACGCGTCCTCCTTCCGCGACTCGATCGCGCAGTACGTCGGAACCGCGCGACGGGTCGGCAACCGCGCGTCCGCCGGCCGTACGTCGGGACGCAGGCGTTCGTCCGGCGACAACCGGACCGCCCAGATCCGCGAGTGGGCCCGGTCCAACGGCCACAAGGTCAACGAGCGCGGCCGCATCTCCGCCACCGTCGTCGGGGCCTACGAGAAGGCCCACGCCTGACCTGCCCGCCCACTCCCTGCTCCCTCGACTCGCGAAAGGGGTCAGTCGGCGACGAGGCAGATGAGGTTGCCCTCGGGGTCGGCCATGGGAAACGTGGTGACCGCCTCCGGCGGCTCGGACGCGGAGTGCAGCTGCCAGTAGCGGTCAGCGATCGCGGCGACGTCCAGTGCCTTGGCCCCGCTGAGCACGCCGTTGATCGTGACCGTCGTGACCCGCACGCCTTCGGGAGCGAGCTCTTTGTGCAACGACAAACCGAAATTGCGCAGGCCGGCCTTGGCGACCCCGACCGCCGTGGCGCTCGTCGAGGCGCGGTCCGCTGCGACGCTTCCCGTCAGGATCACCGTGCCCCGGCCGACAGCCCGCATCGCAGCGGCCACCTCCTGAGCCGCGACCATGGCGCCGACCACCCCGACGTCGAGCGCGCTCCGCAGGTCCGCCGCCGAGATCGAGAGCCCCGACCCCTCGACGTACGCCGAGCCGTTGAACACCAGGACGGTCGCCGGGCCCAGCTCGCCGGCCACCTGGCGCAGGGCAGCGCGCAACGCGTCCTCCTCGCCCACGTCGGCGCCGGCCACGGCCACCGAAGGTGACCCCGCGGCCGTGACCTCCGCTGCGAGACCGGACAGTCGGTCGGGGGACCGGGCGACCAGCCCGACGGCGAACCCCTCCCGGGCGAACCGCAGCGCGACGGCCCGGCCCAGTCCGGGACCGGCCGCCACCACCACCAGCACCTCAGCCACCGGTCGGCCCGTCGCCCCGGGGTTCCCGATGGAGCAGCCAGCAGCGTGGACCCGCCCACACCTCACCGCCCAGCCGCCGGAGGTCGAGCAGGAGGCCGAAGAAGGCGGGCGCGCACCCGGCGTACCTCTCGTCCTCGGCCCAGATCCAGCGCGGCAGGGGATCGACGGCGAAGGCAGCCACGACGGAGGCCAGCGCACTGCCCCGTTCGGCGGGCTCGATGCGCCGCACGTCGGGGTGGGCAGCCGGAGGGGAATCGGGCACGGAGTGGATTGTGCACCCGGAGCAGCATCCGGGACGTTCGCTGCGGGCGTAGCGCTCACAAGTGGGCAGTGGAACACCGTCAGGTCGGGGTCAGTTGGACCCGATAGTCACATCAGCGAACGATAGACAAGAACGGTCCGCATGCAGGGCTAGCATGCAGAGGGACAGGCGCATCACCTGCCCGGCCGCTCTCGTGAGGAGCGAAAGTAATGTTCGAGAGGTTCACCGACCGTGCGCGGCGGGTTGTCGTCCTGGCCCAAGAAGAGGCCCGGATGCTCAACCACAACTACATCGGGACCGAGCACATCCTGCTCGGCCTCATCCACGAGGGTGAAGGCGTCGCCGCCAAGGCCCTCGAGTCGCTGGGCATCTCGCTGGAAGCGGTCCGGTCCCAGGTCGAGGAGATCATCGGCCAGGGCCAGCAGGCGCCCTCCGGGCACATCCCGTTCACACCACGCGCCAAGAAGGTCCTCGAGCTGTCCTTGCGCGAGGCGCTACAGCTCGGCCACAACTACATCGGCACCGAGCACATCCTGCTCGGGCTGATCCGCGAGGGCGAGGGCGTCGCCGCCCAGGTGCTCGTCAAGCTCGGCGCCGACCTCAACCGGGTCCGCCAGCAGGTCATCCAGCTGCTCTCCGGCTACCAGGGCAAGGAGACCGCCACCGCAGGCGGTCCTGCCGAGGGCGCGCCCTCCACCTCGCTGGTGCTCGACCAGTTCGGCCGCAACCTCACCCAGCAGGCCCGTGAGGGGAAGCTCGACCCGGTCATCGGCCGCGAGAAGGAGATCGAGCGGGTCATGCAGGTGCTGTCCCGCCGCACCAAGAACAACCCGGTGCTGATCGGCGAGCCCGGCGTCGGCAAGACCGCCGCCGTCGAGGGGCTCGCTCAAGCCATCGTCAAGGGCGAGGTGCCCGAGACCCTCAAGGACAAGCAGCTCTACACACTCGACCTTGGCGCGCTCGTCGCCGGCAGCCGGTACCGCGGTGACTTCGAGGAGCGGCTCAAGAAGGTCCTCAAGGAGATCCGCACCCGCGGCGACATCATCCTGTTCATCGACGAGCTGCACACGCTCGTGGGTGCCGGCGCTGCCGAGGGTGCCATCGACGCTGCGTCGATCCTCAAGCCGATGCTGGCCCGGGGCGAGCTGCAGACGATCGGTGCCACGACCCTCGACGAGTACCGCAAGCACCTGGAGAAGGACGCTGCGCTCGAGCGACGCTTCCAGCCGATCCAGGTGGCCGAGCCGACGCTGGCCCACACCATCGAGATCCTCAGGGGTCTTCGCGACCGGTACGAGGCGCACCACCGGGTCTCCATCACCGACGGTGCGCTGGTGGCCGCGGCAACACTGGCCGACCGATACATCTCCGACCGGTTCCTGCCTGACAAGGCGATCGACCTCATCGACGAGGCCGGCTCGCGTATGCGCATCCGTCGCATGACCGCGCCGCCGGACCTGCGCGAGTTCGACGAGCGCATCGCCAACGTGCGCCGCGACAAGGAGTCAGCGATCGACGCGCAGGACTTCGAGAAGGCCGCGTCCCTGCGCGACCGGGAGAAGACCCTGTTGCAGGAGAAGGCCCAGCGTGAGAAGGAGTGGAAGGCCGGCGACATGGACGTCGTGGCCGTCGTCGACGAGGAGCTCATCGCCGAGGTCCTGGCCGTCGCCACTGGCATCCCCGTGTTCAAGCTCACCGAGGAGGAGTCGCAGCGTCTGCTGCGGATGGAGGACGAGCTGCACAAGCGCGTCATCGGCCAGCAGCAGGCGATCAAGGCCCTGTCGCAGGCGATTCGTCGCACCCGGGCCGGGCTCAAGGACCCGAAGCGTCCCGGTGGCTCGTTCATCTTCGCCGGCCCCTCCGGGGTCGGGAAGACCGAGCTGTCCAAGACGCTGGTCGAGTTCCTCTTCGGTGACGAGGACTCGCTCATCCAGCTGGACATGTCGGAGTTCTCCGAGAAGCACACGGTCTCGCGCCTTTTCGGCTCGCCTCCCGGCTACGTGGGGTACGAAGACGGCGGTCAGCTCACCGAGAAGGTGCGTCGCAAGCCGTTCTCGGTGGTCCTGTTCGACGAGGTCGAGAAGGCCCACCCCGACATCTTCAACTCGCTGTTGCAGATCCTCGAGGACGGTCGCCTGACCGACTCGCAGGGCCGGGTCGTCGACTTCAAGAACACCGTGATCATCATGACCACCAACCTCGGCACCCGGGACATCTCGAGGGGCTTCAACCTCGGGTTCGCCGCCTCCGACGACGTGGAGTCGGGCTACGAGCGGATGAAGTCGAAGGTCCAGGACGAGCTCAAGCAGCACTTCCGGCCGGAGTTCCTCAACCGCATCGACGACATCGTCGTGTTCCACCAGCTCACGCAGGACCAGATCATCGACATCGTCGAAATCATGCTGGCCAAGCTCGACGAGCGGATGCGGGACAAGGACATGGGCCTCGAGCTCACGCCCGCTGCCAAGGCCCTGCTCGCCAAGAAGGGCTACGACCCGGTCCTCGGCGCCCGGCCGCTGCGCCGGACCATCCAGCGTGAGATCGAGGACATCCTCTCGGAGAAGATCCTCTTCGGCGAGGTGCGCCCCGGCCAGATCGTGCTGGTGGATGTCGAGGGTGAGGGCGACGAGGCCAAGTTCACCTTCGCGGGTGAGCAGAAGGCCGTGCTGCCCGACGTCCCGCTGGTCGAGACCGGCGCCCCGCCGGTCGAGACCGCCGGCACCCAGGAGAGCTAGACAGGTGGGGACCATGGCCGACGACGCCGTGGTCTCCACCTACCTGCTGGTCGACGGTGAGAACATCGACGCCACCCTCGGCGGGAACGTCCTGACCCGTCGTCCCAACCCGGACGAGCGGCCCCGATGGGAGCGCGTCCGAGAGTTCGCGGCCGAGGTCTGGAAGCAGCCGGTGAAGGGCCTGTTCTTCCTCAACGCCAGCCAGGGTCACCTGCCGATGTCGTTCGTGCAGGCCTTGATCGCTCTGCAGTACCGACCGATCCCGCTCGCCGGAGCACCGGGGGAGAAGGTCGTGGACATCGGCATCCAGCGCACGCTGGATGCCCTCGCGACGCGATCCGGCGACGTCTTGCTCGCGAGCCACGACGGTGACTTCGCGCCGCAGATCACCCGGTTGTGCAAGGACGGCCGTCGGGTCGGCATCGTCGGCTTCCGTGAGTTCATGAACCTGCAGTTCTCCGAGCTCGCGTCGGAGGGGCTGCAGTTCTTCGACCTGGAGAGCGACGTCGGTGCCTTCAACGTCGTGCTGCCGCGCGTCCGGGTCATCTCGATCGAGGAGTTCGACCCGGTGGCCTTCCTCTAGCCAGGCGGATGAGGGTCAGCTCTCGTAGATGCGGCGCACCACGTCCTCGATGTCGGGCTCGGTGACCGCAAGGTCCCGGAGCTCGACCCGCGCCGACACAGCGGCCACCACCGCGGCGGCGGTGGTCTCCTCCTGCCGGAAGGCGAGGTGCTGGCGCAGCCCGTCGGCCTCGACCAGGCGCAAGGTCGTGCCGGGCACATCGGTCAGCGCTGGACCCGGCTCGACCAGGTCGACGACCAGCACCCGCTCGGCACCCACCCGCGCCACCAGCGCGGGCAGCGTGCCGTCGAACGCGACCCGCCCGTGGTCGACGACCAGGATCCGCTCGCACAGCCGCTCGATGTCGGGCAGGTCGTGCGTGGTGAGCAGGACCGTCGTGCCGCGTTCGCGCCGTTCGCGCACCAGGAAGCCGCGCAGCCGCTCCTTGCTCAGCAGGTCGAGCCCGATGGTCGGCTCATCGAGCACGAGCAGCTCGGGCGAGTGGAGCAGGGCCGCGGTGACCTCGCCGCGCATCCGCTGGCCGAGCGAGAGCTGGCGTACGGGGACGTCGAGGAACGGCTCCATCTCCAGCAGGGCTACGCACTCATCCAGCCGCGGTTGCGCCGCCGAGGCCGGCAGCCGATGAATCGCGGCCAGCAGGCGGAACGAGTCGCGCAGCGGCAGGTCCCACCACAGCTGGCTGCGCTGACCGAACACCACCCCGATCTGTCGGGCCAGCGCCGTCCGCTGCAGCACCGGGTCGAGACCGCAGACCCGCACCGTCCCCGACGTCGGGACCAGGATGCCGGTGAGCATCTTGATGGTGGTCGACTTGCCGGCACCGTTCGCGCCGATGTAGCCCACACACTCGCCGGGGGAGATGCTGAACGTGACGCCGTCGACGGCGGCGACGACGTCGCGCGTGCGCCGCAGCCGGCCCGCGCGTCGGCGTACGACGAACTCCCGGCGAAGGTCGGCCACCTCGACGATCATGAGCCGGTACCCGTGTAGTGCCGCAGGCCCGTCCGCCACACGAGCAGCGCGACGAGCCACGCGACCAGCGCGACAGGGCCGGCGCTCCACGACAGCCAGGCCGGCATCCCCATGCGGTCGTCGCGGCCGAGGAGCGCGAGGGCGGGCAGGTAGGCGACGAACGCCACCGGGATCACGAACGTGAACGTGCGTCTGACGATCGAGCCGAAGACGGTGAACGGGAAGCTCGACAGGTAGTTGCCGCCGTAGGTGAACGCGTTGGCGAACTCCGTCCCGTCCACCAGCCAGAAGCCCACTGCCGAGGTCGCGACGAACACCGCGCTGAAGATGATCGCCCCGGCGATCGGGGTACTGAGGAGCAAAGCGACGCGGGCCGGCGTCCAGTTGATGTCGACCGCCGCGAGTGCGATCACCAGCACCAGCAATGAGAACGCCACGCGTCCGAGCCGCCGCAGCGAGAAGTCGCTGGTGACGAGCTGCCCCAGTGCCGACAGGGGTCGCAGCAGGAACGCGTCCAGCTGCCCGGTCCTGACGTAGAACGGCAGCCGGTCGACGTGACCCACGACCAGGTCGGCCAGGCCGAACGCGGCGGTGGCCAGGCCGAAGATCAACGACACCTCGGCGAACGAGAACCCACCGAGGTCAGACACCTGGGTGAAGACGACGTACACCTCGGCGAACTCCACCAGACCGATCAGCACCTGGGCCGCGATGTCCACGACGAACGATGTCCGGTAGGACGCCTGAGCGGCGACTCGGGACCGCACCAGCGCGCCGTACGCCGCGAGCACGGTGGGCCCGTCGGTCCGCAGCCCGCCGACGACCCGGTCGGCAGTGTCAGCCACCCTGCACCACCAGCCGCCGGGTGGCCCGCGACAGCACCAGGCGTCCCAGGCCGAGCAGCACCACGGCCCACCCGAGCTGGGCGGCGACGACCCCGCCGACTGCCCAACCGGTGGCCTGCCCGGTGACCAGGTCGATCGGCCACTGGATGATTGCCGGGAACGGCGTCGCGTAGGCCACCGTCTGCAGCCAGCCGGGGAAGAGCTGCACGGGGACCAGGTGTCCGCCCAGGAGCCCGGCCACCAGGAAGTAGAACGTCACGAGGCCGCGGATCTCGGTGAGCCAGAACGCAGCCAGGTTGACCAGGAAACGGCAGGCGAAGGACACCACGACCGCGAGCGTGATCGAGACCGGGAGCAGCACCAGCACCAGCGGGTTGCCCGGCACCCGGAAGCCGAACAGGGCGGCGCCGAACAGGATCGGCACGATCGCGCGGGACAGCAGTGCCCAGACGGCCCGGCCGAGGTCGGCGGCGAGCCACGCGAGCTGCAGGTCGACGGGCCGCGCGAGGTCGACGGCGATGTCCCCGGTGCGGATGCGGTCGGCCAGCTCGGTCCACGCGTTGATCACCACGACGGCGATGAGGCCCTGTGACATCCAGGCGTACGTGGAGAGGCCGATCCGGTCATAGCCTGCCACGGTGCCCCCAGCGGAGTCCGCCACCGCAAGCAGGATCGAGAGCTTGATGACACCGAACACGGTGTTGACGAAGACCCCGGCGACGGCCGCCTGCCGGTACGTCGACCACCGGCGGAAGCCCGCTCCCGCCAGGGCCGCAGCGGGTCGGGCGGCAGCGAGGGACACAGTCGCGGGAGCCTAGCCGCGCTACCCGCGCAACCGGTAGGCGCGCGGGGAACACCTGGCCGGTCCAGCAAGGACGGCGTACGGTGCACCAGGCCACTACCGCCCGTTCACGGAGGATCCACCATGCGCCGTTTTCTCGTCCTGTCGTTGTTGATGCTGACCGCCTTCTTCGGGGCCGGGCCGGCTGCCGCCATCACCAACGGGACGGCCGACGGCAACAAGCACCCCAACGTCGGCGGGCTCGTCAACGACACTCAGTACTCCGACGGCACGTGGCTCTACTGCTCCGGCACCTTGATCTCCCCCACGGTGTTCCTCACCGCCGCCCACTGTGGTGACGAGGGGCACAGCGTGCGCGTCACCTTCGACCCGGCCTACCGGGACGGGGACAAGACCTACACCGGGACGTTCCACGCAGACCGGGCCTACCCCGGCACGTCCGCCGACTCACACGACATCGCCGTCGTCGTCCTGGACAGGGCTGTCAAGGGCATCACGCCCGCCCGGCTCCCGGCGGCGGACTCACTGTCCGGGCTCCCGTCCGACCAGACGTTCACCTCCGTCGGCTACGGCGCGTACGAGGTCACGAACTCACCTGGCGGCCACCAGTACCTCTACGACGACGTCCGCATGGTCGCGACGGGAACGCTCAATGCCATCAACAAGACCTGGCTGCGGATCTCGATGAACCCGTCGACCGGCAATGGCGGCACGTGCTACGGCGACTCGGGAGGACCGAACTTCCTCGGCACCACGGACATCGTTGCGGCCATCACCATCACCGGGGACGCCGTGTGCCGTTCGACCAACGTGGACTACCGCCTCGACACGCCGTCTGCGCGCACCTTTCTCCGGCAGTACGTCGCCCTGCCGTAAGCGCTCAGCGGCCCGCAGGTACCCCGGGCAACCGGTAGCACTCGCCCTCCTGCTCCACGAGGCCGTCGGCGACCAGGCTGAGGAGCGACCGGCTGCGCTGGTCGGCGTCCGGCCACACCCCGTCGAGGTCGGGAGCCGGCACCGCACCCGGTGCCTCGCGCAGGACCGACATCAGCAGGCCGCGCACCTGCCGGTCGGTGCCGACGAAGCCCTGCCGGCGCCTGGGCGGCCCGGCGTACGCCGGTCGGCCGGCTAGCTGCCACGCGCAGCGGGGTCGCAGCGGGCAGTCGTCGCAGCGCGGCGCCCGCGCGGTGCACACGAGCGCGCCGAGCTCCATGACCGCGACCGCCCACCGGGCTGCCACCGAGGGGTCCTCGGGCACCAGGCTCTCGGCGAGACGCCGCTCGGACGCCGTCACGGCCGGCGCCGCCTCGGCGCGACCGGCTCCCGCGCGCACCAGGACCCGGCGCACGTTGGTGTCCAGGACGGCATGGCGGGCGCCGTAGGCGAAGGTCGACACCGCGGCGGCGGTGTAGGTGCCGACGCCGGGCAGCGCGAGCAGCTCGGCGTACGCCGTGGGCAGCCGGCCGCCATGGCGCGCCACGATCTTCGTCGCGGCCTGGTGCAGGCGCAGGGCGCGCCGCGGGTACCCCAGCCGTCCCCACGCCCGCAGCGCCTCGCCGGCCGGCTCCCGCGCGAGGTCGCCCGGTGTCGGCCAGCGCGCCACCCAGTCCCGGTAGACCGGCTCCACCCTGGCCACCGGCGTCTGCTGGAGCATGACCTCGCTGACCAGGACCGCCCAGGGCGTGGTGCCGGAGGCCCGCCACGGAAGGTCCCTGGCGCTCTCGGCGTACCACCGCAGAACAGGTTCGTGCAGGGGCGACTCGGGCACCGGGGGATCCTCGCACGCCCTCAAGTAGCCCGCGCGGGATGACGACGCTCCCATGGGGTGCGGCATCACCGCCGGCCCCGTGCACCCCGTGACGCGGAGAGGTGGCGTTCGCTCGCCCATGTCGATGAACGGTCAGCACGCGGGGGTGTCCGGCGCGGGCGCACTCGTCGTCGTCGTGGTCGGCGACAGCCGCACCCGGACCCGCACCTTGAGCGGCCTGGTCACCGGCCCGGGTGTCGTCGTCGCTGCCGAGGTCTGCAGCGCGGCAGCGGCCGAGGCAGCAGTGGTCGCCCACGAGCCCGGCGCAGTCCTGATCGACCTCGACCCAGCGGCCGGTGGCATCGAGGCCATCGAGCGCATCATGGGCACCCGGCCCACCCCGATCGTCGTCTGCGGAGCGCTGGTGGAGCACTCGCACGCTGCGCTCGCCGCGGGTGCGGTCGACGTCGTGGGTGCGCTCGACGCGCTGCCCACGTCCCCCCATTACGCCAGTGCGTTGCGGCGGCACCTGCGCGTCGCCAGCCGGGTCCGGGTCATCACCCACCCCCGCAACCGGCTGCGCACGAACGTCCCCCTCGGCGGACGGCTCTCGGCCGGCCAAAGTCCTGGCGCCGTCCACGGCGGGCCGACCGCACCACCGCAGACGCTCGCGCGGGCCCGGTCTGCTGACGGACGACCGGTGCGGGTGATCGTCATCGGTGCGTCGACGGGTGGCCCACCGGCGCTCGCCACCATTCTGGGCGACCTGCCGGCGGACCTGCCGGTCCCCGTCCTCGTCGTCCAGCACATGGCCGACGGTTTCGTCGAGGGTCTCGCCAGCTGGCTCGACGGCCTCTCACCGCTGCCGGTCGTGATGGCCGAGCACGGCAAGCGACTGCTGCCCGGCAGGGTGCACGTGGCGCCGGCGAAGGTGAACACGGTGCTCCGCCCGGGGCTGCGCGTGGAGCTGCGGACCCCTCCCGCCGGACAGTTCCACGTGCCCGGGGTCGATGCCGCCTTCGTCAGCACGGCGGAGGTCTGCGGCTGTGCCGCCGTCGGCGTGCTGCTCACCGGGATGGGCCGCGACGGCGCCGAGGGGCTGCGACTGTTGCACGACGCCGGTGCGCTGACGATCGGGCAGGACGAGCCCACCAGCGTGGTGTGGGGGATGCCGGCCGCAGCACAGGCGCTGGGGGCGGTCGAGGTGGAGCTCCCGCTCTCCTCCATCGCCGCGGCGCTGATGAGCGCGGTGTGCGCCGAGGGCGTGAGGACATGAAGGCGCTTACCGACGCGGACTTCGAGGCGGTCCGGTCCTATCTGGTCTCCGAGGCTGGTCTGATCTTCGACGAGTCCCGGCGCGCCGGGCTGACGTCCACGCTCGCGGATCGCATGCACAGCATCGGGGAGACCGAGGTCCCGGCCTACTTGAGCGCCCTGCGCGGCAAGGACGGCGAGCCCGAGCGCCAGCGGCTGCTGGACGCCGTCACCGTGCAGGAGACTCACTTCTTCCGCAACCCGCCGCAGATGGAGGCGTTGAGGCGACGCATCCTGCCCGAGCTGCTGCGCCGGGCCGCCGGGAGGGATCGTCCCCTCACCATCTGGAGCGCGGGATGCTCGACGGGGGAGGAGCCCTACACCCTGGCGATGCTGCTCCTCGAGCTCTCCCCGATGCTCGGGGCGCAGTCACAGGCCCGCATCCTGGGGACCGACATCTCCAGCCAGGCGCTGCGGGCGGCCGGGCGGGCGACCTACACCGGACGCAGCCTGGACTCTGCGCCGCCGATGGTGCGGGACCGCTGGCTCGAGCCCGAGCACGGCAGCTCGTACGCCGTGAAGGACGCCGCCCGCCGTCTGGTCGAGCTGCGCCTGCACAACCTGGTGACCGACCCGCCGCCGTTCGGGCCCGGCGAGGTCGACCTCATCGTGTGCCGCAATGTGACGATCTACTTCGGCCGGGACACCACCGCCAGGCTGATCGGGAGGTTCCACGACCTGCTCGCCGAGGGGGGCTACCTGCTCCTCGGTCACTCGGAGACGCTCTGGCAGGTCAGCGACGCGTTCTCGCTGGTGCCGGTGGGCGATGCGTTCGTCTACCGCCGGTCGCACGCGGACAACGCCCGTGCGCAGCCGTCACGGTCCGGTGGCCCCGGGGCCCGCCGGTCGAGAGCCACTCCCGTCGTACGCGATCCTCGTCCCGCCCGGGCGACGCCCCCTCGCCCCGCTGTCACCCGCGGCGCGGACAGTCGCCGCGGTGCGGATCTGCTGCTCGCCGAGGCGCGCGACCTTCTCGCGGCCGGCGAGCACGCGGCGGCCGCGGGAGCTGCGGCCCGGGCGGTGGCGGCCGACCCGTTGCTCGCCCCGGCGTACCTCGTGCTCGGCGAGGCCCGGTCGACCCTCGGTCAGGACGGTGCGGCCATCGACACGCTGCGCAAGACCGTCTACCTCGACCCATCGTCAGCTCATGCCCACTATCTGCTTGCCGCAGCGCTCTCGCGCACCGGTCTGCACGGCGCCGCCGCAGTGTCCTACCGGGCCGCCGCCCGAGCGGTCGAGTCCATGACCGCGGAGCAGGTGGCCGAGCTGCCAGGGCGCGACCAGGCAGAGCTGGCCCATCTGTGCGAGCAGATGGCCCGCGAGGCCGCCGAGGCCGCCGCTGACGCCGGGGCGGTGAGCGCGCCATGGGGGGCGTCGTGAGCGGCTACGTCACGTTCCTGACCGGTGGGCGTGCGTTCGCCGGCCGGCTGGGAGAGGTGCGCGAGGTCGTCCGGGCAGTAGGCATCGAGGAGCTGACGGGGGCACGGGCGCCGATCACCGGGCTGCTGATCCTGCGCGCGTCGCCGGTGCCGGTGGTCGACCTGCGCAGCGAGCCCTACGCCGGGGACACCGGGGACGTGCTGGTTCTGCAGACGCTGGAGGGTGTGCTGGGCCTCGCCGTCGACAAGGTGGTCGCGGTGCTGGGGCCGGACGGCCTCACCGCCACCGATCAGACCGCGGCCGGGCTGCCGTCCTACGTGCTCGAGGTGCGGCGCGACGCCGCCGGAGAACCGGTCCTCGTGGTGTCGCTGCCGGCCCTGGCCGGCCTGATCCCGGCCTGACGTTCGCCGAGTTGATCGTCACTGGGCCATGACGTCGGTGATGGTGGTGGCGACGTGCTCCCAGCTCCAGTTCCGTACGACGGTCCGGCGGGCCGATTCCGAGACCGCCTGCCACTGCGGGCGCGGCAGCGAGACGAGCTCGGCCAGCTTTGCCGACAGGTCGCTGACGTCGCCGGTGTCGAACGAGGCGAGATGCCGCTGCTCAGCGGGGTACTCGAGCTCCAGTGCGGCGGCGACCTCGGCGAGCCCGGAGTGGCGGGCCACCAGGGGCGGTGAACCGCAGGACGCCGCCTCGGCGGCAACCATGCCGAACGCCTCGGGAAACACCGACGGGACCACGCTCACGTCGGCGAGGGGCCACAGGTGTCGCAGGTGACGGTGCTCCAACGGACCGCTGAAGAGGACGTTGTTGCCTGACGCCTGCCGCTCGAGCTCGCGGCGCGCGGGGCCGAAGCCGACCACGACGGTACGCAGATCGAGCCGGCTCGCGGCGTCGATCAGCAACGAGACGCCCTTCTCCGCGCTGAGCTTCCCGACGAAGACCGCCGTCGGCCTGTCCTCGGCGAAGAAGGACGCGAAGCGCTCCGCGTTCCCGGCGTCGGGCAGGCGCTGGTTGTTGCGCCCGGTCGGGTGCGGGGCATCGTGACGACACTCTTCGATCAGTGCCCGCAGGGCGCTTTCTCTCCCCTCGGGCCGGAACTCCTCGACGTCCACGCCGGGCGGGCCGACGCGGATGCGCTCGACGTAGTCGCCGTCTCCCACCACCTCGCCCAGCACCCGGACGATGTGTTCCGACCCGGCGATGACCGCTCGCGCGCCCGAGAGTGTCTCGTTGGCCCAGGCACCGAGCCCGGGCCGGCCGCGCATCGAGAACTCCAGCTCCGAGCCGTGGGCCTTGACGGCGAAGGGCAGCCCGGCGGCGGCGCCGACCGGACCGCCCATCAGCACGTGGTTGGTCAGCAGGAAGTCAGCCGGCAGGTGGTCAGCGATGGCGGCGGCGTTGCGCGCGACGTAGTCGTCGAGCTGGGGCCGCGTCAGGTTCTGCAACAGCTGTGGTCGAACCGCCTCGTAGTCGTCCAGCACGAACACGGGCAGGCGCGGCCCGATCTCCGGTCGTACCGCGAGCGCCCCACCCAGGTCGAAGCGCTCCGGGTGCCTCTCCTGACTGAGCACGACCACCTCGTGTCCCTGGCGGCTCCACGCGCGCGCCAGGGACCGGGTGTAGACGTTGGACCCGGTGCCGCCCAGGAGGTAGCCGTGCCAGATGAGGATCTTCATGCGGCTCGCCCGGTCGGGCGGGTCAGACGTAGCGCTCGAGAATCGAGGACTCGGCGAGGCGCGACAGTCCTTCACGCACGCTGCGCGCCCGCGACTCGCCGACGCCGTCGACGGTCTGCAGGTCGTCGATGCTGGCCGCGAGCAGCTTCTGCAGGCTGCCGAAGTGCTCGACGAGCCGGTCGACCACGGCGCCGGGCAGCCTGGGCACCCGGGCCAGCAGCCGGTATCCCCGGGGGCTGACGACGGAGTCGACGCCCTCACCGCCGGAGAGGCCGAGGGCGCGGGCCACGGCGGAGAGGTCGAGCAGCTCGAGGGAGTCAAGGGCGTCGAGGTCGGTCATGACGTCGGCGACGGTGCGGGCGCGGCGACCCGTGGCGGCAGGGAGGTAGTCGCGGGCCACCAGCTCGCGGTCGGGCTCGACGCCGGCGATCAGCTCGTCGAGCTGGAGGGTGAGCAGGCGTCCGTCGGTGCCCAGCTCCACGACGTAGGACTCGATCTCGTGGGCGATGCGGCGCACCATCTCGAGGCGCTGCGCCACGGCGCACACGTCGCGGACGGTGACGAGGTCCTCGATCTCGAGCGCCGAGAGTGTCCCCGACACCTCGTCGAGGCGCAGCTTGTAGCGCTCCAGGGTCGCGAGTGCCTGGTTGGCCCGGGACAGGATCTGCGTGGACGCCTCGAGGACGTAGCGAGCATCGTCGACGTAGAGCGCGATGATGCTCATCGACTGGCTCACCGAGATCACCGGCAGCCCGGTCTGCTTGTTGACCCGGTCGGCCGTCCGGTGGCGGGTGCCCGACTCGTCGGTCGGGATGGCGGGGTCGGGGACCATCTGC
>JAJAYQ010000008.1 GCA_026786145.1 Spirochaetaceae bacterium
GCGCCTGCTCGAGCAGTGGCTCGGCGACGACCAGGGTCTCGGTGCCGTTGCTCGCCGTCACGTAGGTCACGTCCGGCCGGACGGCCACGGCGGTGTTGGACACCAGAGTCCAGGGCGTCGTGGTCCAGATCAGCAGGGAGGCCGTCCGGGCGTACGGGCCGCTCGTCAGCGGGAACCGCACGTAGACCGACGGGTCGACGACCGTCTCGTAGCCGCCGTCCTGGCCCAGCTCGTGGTCGGAGAGCGTCGTGCCGCAGCGCGGGCAGTACGGCGCCACCCGGTAGGCCTCGGCGAGCAGCCCCTTGTCGAAGACCTGCTTCAGCGACCACCAGACGCTCTGGACGTACTCGGGGTCCATCGTCCAGTAGGCCTGCGAGGTGTCGACCCAGTAGCCCATCCGCCGGGTCATCACCTCGAACTCGTCCACGTGGCGTAGCACCGACTCGCGGCACCGGGCGTTGAACTCGGCCACGCCGTAGGCCTCGATGTCGCCCTTGCCGCTGAAGCCCAGCTCCTTCTCGACCGCGAGCTCAACCGGCAGTCCGTGGCAGTCCCAGCCGGCCTTGCGCACGACGTACCGGCCCTGCATGGTCTTGAACCGCGGGAACACGTCCTTGAAGACCCGGGCCTCGACGTGGTGCACGCCGGGCTGGCCGTTCGCGGTAGGGGGTCCCTCGTAGAAGGTCCAGGGCTGCCCGCCGGCCGACTGCTCGAGGCTGGCGGCGAAGGTGTCGTTCTCGGCCCAGAAGGCGAGGACGTCGCGCTCCATCGCCGGCAGGTCGACCTGCGGCGGCAGCGGGGTGTAGCCGGACTCGCTCACGATGCAGGTCTCCTTCGGCGGGCGTTCGTACGGCGTCCGACGAAGGGACGAGGGTCCTGCGACGGGCCGAGCGCCCGGCGCGGGGGTCCCCGCGGTACCACCCTTCTTGGCCGCCTGCTGGAGGCGGCCCGCTTCGTTCGGCCCGCTGCCGGTTCTAGTGACCCGGCCCCCGAGCGTCGGACGATGGGGTCGGGCGTTCTTCCGGCGGCTCAGGGGTGATGGCCCCATCTGCGCCTGCAGGTCCGTGTCCAGCGTACCGGCGCCCGTCAACCACCTTCCGGTCCCCCGAGCGACCTTGTGGCGCAGACGCGCCGGCGAGTCGCGCCGCAAGGTCGCTCCCGGGTCCGTGCCCCGAGACACGTCCCGGTCTGCGGCGCGCCCATTTGTCGCACGACCGGGGGAGACCTATCCTCACGCTCACCATCGCGACCTGAGCGGTGTCGCAGCTGGCAAAGGGGGCCGAGATGGCAGACGAGGGCAGAGCAGCCCGCTCGACCGCACGCAGTGGCGGACGGGTCCGGCACGCCGTCGCGGCCGCCCGCGATGCCGTACGCGATGCCGTACGCGCCTCTGCGCCGGTGAGCGCCGCCGCCTCCCGCACGAGGACCACCACCACCAAGAAGGCACCGGCGAAGAAGGCACCGGCGAAGCAGGCACCGGCGAAGCAGGCACCGGCGAAGCAGGCACCGGCGAAGCAGGCCCCGGCGAAGAAGGCACCTGCCAAGAAGGCACCTGCCAAGAAGGCACCTGCCAAGAAGGTCACCACGAAGAGGGCGCCCCTCACGAGGGCCTCGGCGAAGAAGGCTCCCGTCAAGAAGGCTCCGGTCAAGAAGGTGAC
>JAJAYQ010000009.1 GCA_026786145.1 Spirochaetaceae bacterium
ACGCACCGCGAGCCGCGCCTCCATCTCCGCCTGTCGGGCGGCCCGGGTGGCCTGCTCGAGCTCGTCGCGGTCGGCGAGTTCGGGCCCGTCGATGCCGTCGATGCCGTCGATGCCGTCGATGCCGTCGATGCCGTCGATGCCGTCGATGGATGCCTTCTCGGCGCCGCCGGTGAGGGACTCCTGCGCGGCGCGCAGCCTCTCCTCGAGCTCGGCGAGCGAGCGGCCGTCGGTGTCGACCGCCTCCTGGGCGGCTGCGATCGAGCGGCGCAGCCGGTCGGCCTCCCCGCGGGCGGACCGGGCCTGCGCGCCGAGCCGGCCGAGCTGCTCGGCAACGGCAGCCATCCGGGCGTCGGACTCGTGGAGCCGGTCGAGGGCTCCCTGGACGTCGCGGGTCGCCAGGCTCTGCTCCTCGACCGCGGACTGCAGCGAGAAGCGTGCCCGGTCCAGTCGGTGACCCGCTTGGAGGATCCGCCCCTCTGCCTCCTCCACCGCCGCCGTCACCTCGATCAGCGTGGGAGTGGCGGTGGACCCGCCGACGGCCCGGTCCCGGGCCAGAACATCTCCCTCGCGCGTCACCGCGACGAGGTCGGGACGGGTGGAGACGACCTCACGTGCCGCCGCCAGGTCCTCGACCACGACCACGTCGGAGAGGAGGCGACCCATCGCCGCCAGCAGGTGGTCGGGCGCAGTGACCAGGTCGAGAGCAGAGCGAGACCCTGGCGGCATGGTCGGCGTCGTCGGCGGAGCCGGCCGGCTCCCCGCGCCGTCCGGCCAGTTGTGGCCGGGCCCGGTCGCGGGGGGCCCCCCCACCAGCAGACCCACCCGGCCGGCGTCGTCGTCCTTGAGCATCTGGATGGCCGCCTGCGCGGTGGCGAGGTCGGTCACGGCGACCGCGTCCGCAGCAGACCCGAGCGCCGCGGCCAGCGCCGTCTCGTAGCCCGTCTCGACACGCAGCACGGCGGCCACCGAGCCGAGGACGCCGGCGAGCCGGTCCGAGGCCGCGAGCACGCTGACCGCGCCGTCCTTGTGCCGGAGGCCCAGCTCGAGGGCCTCCTTGCGCGCCATCAGGGTCGCCCGCTCGCGCTCGGCCTCGCGCTCCTCGGCACGCAGTGCGGCGACCCGCTCGTCGGCGGCCACGAGGCGCAGCGCGGCCTCTTCGTGGTCGGAGTCGAGGTCCTCCTCGCCGGCATCCAGCCCGGCCACCTGGGTCTCGAGGGCGGTGAACTCCGTCTGGGCCCGGTCGGAGCGCTCCTGCGCCTCGTCGAGTGCGGGGGTCAGGCGGCCCAGCTCGGCCAGCCCGGACTCGACGCGGCTGGCGGCGGCCGCCACCTGTCCTGCCAGGCGGGCCAGGGCCTCGCGGCGGTCGGCAGCGGCTCGGGCTGCCTCGGCGGCGCGTCGCTGGTCCTCCCCGAGCGCCTCCTCCGCCTGCACCCGGGCGGCCACGGCTGCGGCGAGCGCCTCGCGGTCGCGGGCCACGGTCTCCTCGATCTGGCGCTCCTCGGCGCGGACCTGCTCGGCCTCGACGGCGAGCGCGTCCGGATCGGGCCCCGACCGGCGGTCCTCGGGCTCGGCGGCGAGGTGCCGGACCCGCTCAGCCGCCAGTCCACCGGTCCCCCGGAACCTCTCCCGCAGCGACGAGAGGCGGTACCACGTCTCCTGGGCGCGGGCGAGGGTCGGGGCCTCGGTCGCCGCGACCTGCTCGAGCGTCGCCTCGCGAGTGGTTGCCTCCGCGAGCGCGGCCTCGACCTCTGCCCGGCTGGCCCGCAGCGCGGTCTCGTCCGCGACCTCCGCCTCCAGCGTGGCCGTGAGGGCCAACAGGTCGTCGGCGAGCAGCCGCAGCCGCGCGTCACGCAGGTCGGACTGGATGACCGCGGCGCGGCGGGCGACCTCGGCCTGCCGGCCCAGCGGCTTGAGCTGGCGCCGCAGCTCGACCGTGAGGTCCTGGATCCGGGTGAGGTTGACCTGCATCGCGTCCAGCTTGCGGAGAGCCTTCTCCTTGCGCTTGCGGTGCTTCAGGACGCCGGCGGCCTCCTCGATGAACCCCCGGCGTTCCTCCGGGCCGGCCGAGAGGACCGCGTCGAGCTGACCCTGGCCGACAATCACGTGCATCTCGCGACCGATGCCGGAGTCCGACAGCAGCTCCTGGACGTCGAGGAGCCGGGCCGGCTGGCCGTTGATGGAGTACTCAGAGCCACCGCTGCGGAACATGATGCGCGAGATGGTGACCTCGACATAGTCGATCGGCAGCGCGCCGTCGGAGTTGTCGATCGTCAAGCTGACTTCGGCGCGCCCGAGCGGGGCGCGGCCGGAGAGGCCGTCCTTGCCGGCACCGCCGGTGCTGCCGGCGAAGATGACGTCCTCCATCTTGCCGCCGCGCAGCGTCTTGGCGCCCTGCTCGCCCATGACCCACGCCAACGCGTCCACGACGTTGGACTTGCCCGAGCCGTTGGGGCCCACCACGCAGGTGATGCCCGGCTCGAAGTGGAAGGTCGTCGCGGACGCGAAGGACTTGAAGCCCTTGAGGGTGAGGCTCTTGAGATGCACGCGTGGAACTCCTCGCGTCGCCGAGCCATGGCCGCCGCACGCGGTGGCGGCGAGGAGGGCGTCGGGACGTACGTCGGGCGGGGAAGGCCACCGTCAGCCTACCTGGCGGCGTGGTGCACGCGAGCCAACCGGCGGCGACGCGCCGTCAGGACATTCACCATGCCCATCAGCCCAGGGCGAGCACCGCCAGGGCGGGATCCGCGCTGCCGAGGGGCCCCACCGAACCGAGCAGCGGTGCGGTGGTGCCGCCGGATCCCGGCAGGTCCACCGTGTAGACGTCCAGGCCACGGACGGCGTACACGGTGTGGACGATGTTGGTCTTGTTCGAGCCGGCTACCCCGTTCTTGTTCCGCTGCGGCACCCAGTAGGCGTCCCACACCTCCGACCGGCCGCTCGCGACGTAGCCGTACTCCTTGAGGTCCCGGGGATCCCGCGTGTCGATCAGCCGCAGGCCGCCCTCGTAGTAGCCCTGCGCCACGATGCCGCTCTGGTGGACGTCGAACCAGTGCGCCGAGCAGAAGGCCGTGTGAGGAGCAGAGACACCCTCGCCCAGGTCGACCGGGTTGATCCGGTCCAGCGGGGTGATGGTCCCCGGGGTGCCGTCGCGGCTGCCGACCTGCCAGCTCCGGAAGGACCCGGCCGTGGCGCAGTCGGTGTTCTCGTGGTCCTCCTCGGTGACCAGGAGCGTGTCGCCCCGAAGCGCCGAGTTGTGGTGGATGACGTTGTTCCACGGTCCGGTGACACCGTTGGCGTCCGTGGTGGCAGCCAGGCGCGGGGCGGTCGGGTCCGAGACGTCGAAGATCGCACTGCCGCCTGATCCGGTGTGCACGCCGTAGCCGGCATCATCGAAGTTCCACGTGTGACCCGCACCTCTCTTGAACCGCACACCAGGGCTGCCGTCGGGTGACGCAAACGGCTGCATGCCCGCCGTCGCCGGGTCGGAGTCGATCTCACGGGGGGCGTCGATGTCATTCAGGTCCACGATGGAGAACTTCCCGTTGCGGCCCGCTGTGTATGCGCACTGGCAGTCCGACTCGTTGATGCAGCTCACGGTGTGGGTGTTGGTGGTGGTCTTCGGCCGGGACCGGATGTACGGCTTGGCCGGGTCGGTGACGTCGACCAGGATGAGCTCGTTCTCCTCTGCGACGT
>JAJAYQ010000010.1 GCA_026786145.1 Spirochaetaceae bacterium
GCGCAGGCCGCCGTCTTCGCCTTGGGTGCCGCACATCGCTCGCCGTACGCCGTGGTGTTCCGGCGCCTCGTCCGGCCCCGACTCCGGCCGCCGGCCGAGCTCGAGGACCCGCGCCCGCTCCGCTTCGCCCAGGTGGTCGGGCTCTTGTTCGCCCTCGCCGCGCTGGCCGGCGCTGCGGTCGGTTGGCCGGTGCTCACGATGGCCGCAACAGCCGCCGCGCTCGCGGCGGCCTTCCTCAACGCTGCGTTCGGCATCTGCCTCGGCTGCGAGGTCTACCTGTTGCTCCGGCGCAGTCCGCTCGCCGGCAAGCCCGCCCGGTCGTCATCCACCACCATCCGCACGGAGGTCCCCGCATGAGCACCCACACGAGAGAGCGCGTCCTGGTCGACGCCGACTGGGTCGAGTCCCACCTCGACGACGCGAAGGTGGTGCTGGTCGAGGTCGACGAGGACACCTCGGCGTACGACAAGAACCACATCAAGGGCGCGGTCCGCCTGGACTGGAAGAAGGACCTGCAGGACCCCGTGCGGCGTGACTTCGTCGACAAGGAGCAGTTCGAGAAGCTGCTGTCTGCGCGGGGCATCGGCAACGACGACACGGTCGTCCTCTACGGCGGCAACAACAACTGGTTCGCCGCCTACGCCTACTGGTACTTCAAGCTCTACGGTCACGGCGACGTCCGGCTCCTCGACGGCGGTCGCAAGAAGTGGGAGCTCGACTCCCGCGAGCTGGTGCCCGAACTCCCCGAGCGGGCAGCGACCACGTACACCGCGAAGGACCAGGACCGCTCGATCCGCGCGTTCCGAGACGAGGTCGAGGCGGCGATCGGGCAGAAGAACCTCGTCGACGTGCGCTCGCCCGACGAGTTCGCCGGGCGGCTGCTGGCACCGGCGCACCTGCCGCAGGAGCAGGCCCAGCGCAAGGGCCACATCCCGACCGCCAGCAACATCCCGTGGTCGCAGGCCGCCAACGACGACGGCACGTTCAAGAGCGACGACGAGCTCACCAAGCTCTATGGCGACGCCGGGGTCGACTTCGGCAAGGACACCATCGCGTACTGCCGCATCGGGGAGCGCTCGTCGCACACCTGGTTCGTGCTGCACGAGATCCTCGGCCAGGCGAACGTCAAGAACTACGACGGATCCTGGGTCGAGTGGGGCTCGCTGGTCGGCGTGCCGATCACGCTCGAGGACCCGTCCTGATGTGCGGCGCGACGGCCGGGGGTGTCTCGACCGACGGCGTGGACCTGACGCAGGAGTCGGTGGTGCAGGGCGTGGTCCTGCGTGAGGGCGAGCCCGTTGCGGGTGCGTACGTCCGGCTGCTCGACTCGGGCGGTGACTTCACCGCCGAGGTGCCGACCTCGGCCACCGGCCAGTTCAGGTTCTTCGCCGCGCCCGGGAGCTGGACGGTGCGGACCCTCGCCCCGCAGGCAGCGGTCGTCGACCGGGCCGTCGTCGCCGCCCAGGGCGAGGTCGCCGAGGTCGAGGTCGTCCTCTGACCCCAGGTCACGCGAGCACCCGGTCAAGTCCCTCGTCCCGCTCGCCGATCATGCAGTCGTGGTGGTGACGGGGGTCTGCGGCAGCATGGCTGCGTGCGGTGGCGTGTCGTGGTGACCGGTCTGGGTGTGGTGCTGCTCAGCGTGGCCTGCGCCGTCGCTGCTCCGGCGTACGTCGGGGGACCCGTCCCCGGCGATCCCGGGCCGCCCGGGCGGGCGTTCGACGCGCAGGTCGAGCGGGTCGTGGACGGCGACACGCTGATCGCGACCCGGGCCGGGCGCGACCTCCGGGTGCGGCTGATCGGCATCGACGCTCCTGAGTCGGTGATCCCGAACGTGCCCCCCGAGTGCTACGGCCCGCGCGCATCGACGATTCTCACCAGGATGCTGCCGGTCGGGACGGGGATCCGCGCTGCCTACCAGCCCGGCGGTCGGCAGGACCGCTACGGCCGGGAGCTGTGGGACGTCTGGCTGCGCGACGGGACGTTCGTGCAGGGCAGGCTTGTGCGGGTCGGTGCCGCGGAGGCCGTGGAGTACACCCCGCACCTGGAGCACGCCGATCGTCTCGCCGCCGTGGAGGCCCGGGCGCAGCGGCGCGGGGTTGGCCGCTGGGGAGCCTGCTGAACACAGCGTTGCCGCCAGAACTGCATGATTCCCGGGGACGGGGTGGGGGGTTGGGGGACGGGTCATGCGGGGTGGGCGACGTAGACTCAAGGGTGTGTGGGAGGCCCTGACCGTCGCCGGGCTCGTCGCGGCCTTCCTGGCCGTCGCGGGGCTCGCCGGCCTGACCGTCTACCGGCTCTGGAGCACCAGCAGGAGCCCGGGTGGCACCGGCAGCACCATCAGTGGCAACGGCAGCAGCAGTGGCGGCGCCGACTCGCAGGAGGGCTGAGCCGTGGAGCTGCGGCCCGACATGCCTCTGCAGGTCATCCCCGTGTCCTGGCTGCTCGGCACCTGGCGGGGGTTAGGGGTCGGCGGCTACGCCACGGTCGAGGAGTTCCGCTTCAGTCAGGAGCTCGCCTTCACCGAGCTGCCCGGCAAGCCCTTCGTGCACCACCTCAGCCGCAGCTGGCTGCTCGACGACGACGGCAACGAGGTCCGGCCGCTGGCGCAGGAGACCGGCTACTGGCGGCCCGAGGCCGACGGTGCGCTCGAGCTGGTGCTCTCCCACCCGACCGGCTACTCCGAGATCTACGTCGGTAGCGCCGTCGGCGCCAAGATCGAGCTGCATACCGACGTCGTCGCGCGCACCGAGACCGCCAAGCCTTACACGGCTGGGCACCGGCTCTACGGGCTCGTGGACGGCAAGCTGCTCTGGGCGTACGACATGGCAGCGGTGGACCAGCCGTTGCAGCCGCACCTGTCCGCGACCCTGGAGCGGGTATGACGATGCATCGGCCCGCCGAGGTGTTCCCGAGCCTGCCGGAGGCCCTGCGCGCCAAGGGCTACCGGATCACTCCGCAGCGCCAGCTCGTCCTCGGCGCCGTCGAGACGCTGCGGCACGGCACCCCCGACGAGATCTGCGCGGAGGTCCAGCGCACCGCGGGCGGCGTCAACCTCTCCACGGTCTACCGCGCGCTGGAGCTCCTCGAGCAGCTCGGGATGGTCACCCACACCCACCTCGGGCACGGCGCCCCGACCTACCACGCGTCCACCGGCGAGGACCACCTCCACCTCGTCTGCCGCGACTGCGGCTCGGTCATCGAGACCGATGTCGCGATCGCCGACGCGCTGGTCGCGCAGCTGGCGGAGCAGCACGGGTTCGACACCGACGTCGCGCACTTCGCCATCTACGGTCGCTGCAAGGCGTGTACACCGTGACCAGCCCCGGCCTGCAGCGGCCCGGAGCCGTGGCGGCCGAGCCACCCGATGCCGGTGTCGCGGCGCACTACGGCGACCCGCTGCGCGAGCAGCGCTTCCTCGTCGACGGCCGCGCGTCCGTCGACCTCTCGCACCGACCGGTCCTGCGGGCGTCGGGAGCTGACCGGCTCAGCTGGCTGCACTCGCTGACCTCCCAGCACCTCGAGCACCTCGCGCCGGGAGTGCCGACGGAGGCACTCGTGCTCTCGCCGCGCGGTCACGTCGAGCACGCCCTGTCCCTCGTCGACGACGGAGCGGCTACCTGGATACATGTCGAGCCGGGCACCGCCGAGGCGCTGGTCGGCTACCTCGACTCGATGCGGTTCTGGGCGAAGGTCGAGGTGGAGAACCTCTCGCCGGCATACGCCGTGGTGCTCGCACCAGCAGCTGTCCCGGGGGCACCCTCGCGGGCGACGGCGTTCGGCGTCGAGTCCTTCGTCCCGCGCGACCAGCTGGCTGCCGTCCTCGCCGGCGACCTGTCCGGGGTGGAGGCGCTGGAGGCCCTGCGCATCGCCGCCGGGATCCCGCGACTCGGGCGCGAGACCGACCACCGCACCATCCCGCACGAGGTGGGCTGGCTCGGGTCGGCGGTCCATCTCGACAAGGGTTGCTACCGGGGACAGGAGACGGTCGCGCGGGTGCACAACCTGGGCCGACCGCCCCGGCGGCTGGTCCTGCTGCACCTGGACGGGTCGGACTCCGAGCTCCCCGGCCACGGTGACCCCGTCATGGCGGGGGAGCGGCAGGTCGGCTCGGTGACCAGCTCGGCTCGGCACTACGAGCTCGGCCCGATCGCGTTGGCGGTCATCAAGCGCTCGACACCGGTCGAGGAGCCGCTGGTGGCGGGTGGCGTCGCTGCGGCGCAGGAGGTCCTGGTCCCCGCCTGATCCTTGGTCCTGAGCGGCAGTCTCACATCTCCAGGAGCAACGTCACCGGTCCGTCGTTGACCAGGGACACCGCCATGTCGGCCCCGAACCGTCCCGTCTCGACCGAGGCGCCGCGGTCGCGCAGGGTGCGCACCAGGTGCGCGACGAGGGGTTCGGCCACGCTCCCCGGCGCCGCTGCGTTCCACGTCGGCCGCCGGCCCTTGCGCGTGTCGGCGTACAGCGTGAACTGCGAGACGACTAGCAGGGGCGCACCGGTCTCGGCGGCGGAGCGTTCGTCGCGCAGGATGCGCAGCTCGTGGATCTTGACCGCGAGGCGCGCGGCCACATCCTCGGTGTCGTCGTGGGTCACGCCCACGAGCACGCACAGGCCGGGACCCTCCAGGCGTCCCACGACCGCTCCGTCGACGAGGACGCTCGCCTCGCTCACCCGTTGGACGACCGCTCGCACCCGGTCATCGTGCCCCAGTTCGCTGCTCAGCCTCGGCCGAAGAGGCCCTTGCGCTTGCGCTTCGCGTCGGCGGTGGCCGCGGCCCCCGACGATGCGGGGCGCGGGGCGGGGGAGGTGGGGGGCGGGGGACGGTTGTCCTGACCGAACCCGAGACTGGACAGCTCCCGCAGCAGCATGGCCGTGTCCGCGTGGTCGCGCGCCACCATGGGTGCCGGCCCGGTGTCCTCGACGACGTCAGGCTCGTCGACGGCCTCCGGCCGGTCCACCTCGACGGCTTCCGCGGGGGCGGACGGTGCCGCGACCGGCTCGGCGGGCTCGCGGTTGAGCTCGGTCAGCATGCTCGCCGCCCGGGCGGCTCTGGCCGCGCCCGCCGAGACGTTCTCGTCCTCGGTGTCCTGCTCCGCGGACTCGCGGGCCGCGCGCTCCGACGCCTCGCGGGCCGCGGTCTGCTCGGCGACGCGGGTGGCCTCATGCTCGGCGGCGAGCCGGTCCGCTTCGTGCTCGGCGGCAAGCCGGGCCGCTTCGTGCTCGGCGGCGACGCGTGATGCTTCCTGCTCGGCGGCCAGCCGGGCAGCGTCGTTCTCGGCGGCCAGCCTGGCCGCGTCGTTCTCGGCAGCGACGCGGGCCGCTTCCTGCTCGGCAGCGACGCGCTCGGCCTCCTGCTCGGCAGCGACGCGCTCGGCCTCCTGCTCGGCGGCCAGGCGGGCGGCCTCCTGCTCGGCAGCGACGCGCTCGGCCTCGTGCTCAGCAGCAACCCGCTCGGCCTCGTGCTCGGCAGCAACCCGCTCGGCCTCGTGCTCGGCAGCAACC
>JAJAYQ010000011.1 GCA_026786145.1 Spirochaetaceae bacterium
CGCCGTCAGGGCCGCGGTGACCACGACCCGGGTCTCCGGGTTGGAGAAGTGGGTGGCGTTCTCCAGCAGCTCGGCCAGCAGGTGGGCGACCGTGAGCGCGTGCCGGCCGGACACGTCGCAGTCCTCCGACATCGACAGGTCGATCCGGTCATATGACTCGATCTCGCCCACGGCGGTACGGATCACGTCGGAGAGCGGGAGCGCTGAGCGCAGTCGCCGGGTCGAGTCGATGCCGGCCAGGACGAGCAGGCTCTCGGCGTTGCGCCGCATCCGGGTGGCGAGGTGGTCCAGGGTGAACAGCCGCTGGAGGACGTCGGGGTCCTCCTCGCTGGCCTCCATCCCGTCCAGCTCCTTGAGCTGTCGGCCGAGGAGCACCTGGTTGCGCCGGGCCACGTTGACGAACATCCCCGCGATGCTCGACCGCAGCGCCGCCTGCTCCGTCGCGACCTGCACGGTCACGGAGTTCACCGTGTTGAACGCCTCGGCCAGGCGCCCGATCTCGTCGGAGGACTCGACCGGGATCGGCTCCACCGCCACACCGGGACCTTCGCCCGGCGTCTGCATGCGCTCGACCATCCGCGGCAGCTCGTCCCCGATCTCTCCGGCGGCCGCGGTGAGGCGCCGTAGCGGTCGGGTGATCCGGCGGGCCAACCCGATGGCCAGCATCAGCGCCAGCCCGAGGCCGAGGACCGCCGCGCCGACGAGCAGCAGGGAGCGCCGCTCCTGACCGAGCTGGGTTGCCGACGCGGCGTTGCCGATGTCGGCGACCAGGCCCGCCTCGGTCGCCGTCATGGCCCGGATGCGGGAGTCGGCCGCGCCGACCCACGCCGTCGCCCCGGCGCGGTCCGGCCGCTGGCCCCGGAGCAGGTCGGACAGCGCCCGGCGTACCTGGTCGATCTCGTAGTTGTCCGCCTGGGCCAGCTTCGCGTCCAGCCGGGAGAACACGGGAGGCGCCGCCGAGCCCTGGAAGTCCAGCAGGGACTGCCGCTGCTGGGCCAGCAGGGCGGAGGTCTGGGCGAACTCCGCCTCGTTCAGCGAGCCGGCGAGCAGGGCGATCTCCACCACGTCGCGCTCGTGGGAGGCGTACTCGATCGCGCTCGACAGGGCGGCGAAGGCCTGCAGGTCCGCGGCGAGCTCGGGCGTGCCCGACCCGGCGATCCGGCCGGGCAGCTCCAGGTCGGCGCGGATCACCTTGGCGTAGAAGACGTCGGTCTCGGTGGCGAAGAAGCGCTCGGCGTCGATGGAGGCACGTGCACCGGTCAGCTCGGCATGGGCGGCGGCCGATCGGGCGAGCGAGGAGCGGACCGCCTCGGTCGCGCCGTCGAGGGACGACTCGTCGACGAGCTGGTCCAGCCCCACCACGAGCGTGTCGGTCGCGGTCCGCGCGGCCTGCATCTCCGCCTGGTGCACCGGTCCCGGCTGCTCCAGCCGGCGCAGCGTCGCGCTGCGCTCGCGCTGCAGGCCGTGGACGACGGCGTTGACCGAGGCGGCGACGTCGGCGAGCACCCGCACCTGGCCGGCCCGGCGGGCCTGCGCGGCCTGCCCCCCGACCAGGATCGCGGTCACCACCAGGAGCAGCACCGTGGGCAGCGCGAGCACCGCGAGCAGCTTCGTGCGTACGCCGGCGTCACGCAGCATGAACAGACCTCCAGTGGGGACCTCATTGCCATCGGCCCTGCCGGTGGCGTCCTTGAGCGCGGCCGGATCCTCCGGGCCGTCGGTGCGGGGTCCTGGCTTCCTACAGTGAGCACATGAGAGCCGTCGTGGTGACCGGGCCGGGTGGGCCAGACGTACTGGGCTGGGACGAGGTGCCCGACCCCGTGGCCGGGCCCGGCGACGTGCTGGTGGAGGTGGCCGCGAGCGCTGTCAACCGGGCCGACCTCATGCAGCGGGCCGGGCACTACGACCCGCCGCCGGGCTCGTCGCCCTACCTCGGGCTGGAGTGCTCGGGCCGCGTCGTGGCGCTCGGTGAGGGGGTCACAGGCTGGCGGGTGGGCGAGGAGGTCTGCGCGCTGCTCACCGGCGGGGGGTACGCCGAGCGGGTCTCCGTCCCGGTCGGCCAGCTGCTCCCCGTCCCGGACGGCGTGGACCTGGTGTCGGCGGCCGGGTTGCCGGAGGTGACCTGCACGGTCTGGTCCAACGTGTTCATGCTCGCCGGCCTGCGCCCGGGCGAGACGCTGCTCGTGCACGGCGGTTCCTCGGGCATCGGGACCATGGCGATCCAGCTGGCCCGCCAGGTGGGGGCGCGGGTCGCCGTGACCGCAGGGTCGGCCGCCAAGCTCGAGCGGTGCCGCGAGCTCGGCGCGCAGATCCTGATCGACTACCGGGAGCAGGACTTCGTGGCGGCGCTCCGGGAGGCCACCGACGGGCACGGCGCCGACGTCGTGCTCGACAACATGGGGGCCGCCTACCTCGGTCGCAACGTGGAGGTGCTGGCGCCCAACGGTCGGCTCGTTGTCATCGGCCTCCAGGGCGGCACCAAGGGGGAGCTGGACCTCGGGATGCTGCTGCGCAAACGAGCCGCCGTCCTCGCCACGGCCTTGCGCTCCCGGCCGGCCGAGGAGAAGGCAGCGATCGTGGCGTCGGTGCGGGAGAACGTCTGGCCGCTGATCGCCGCCGGCACGGTGCGGCCGGTCATCGACCGGGTCCTCCCGATGGCCGACGCCGCCGAGGCCCACCGCCTCGTCGAGTCCAGCACCCACGTCGGCAAGGTCCTCCTCACCCCCTAGACCCGCACCCCTGTCCGTGATCGTGAGGGGGATCCGGCCTCCAGAGGGCCGTCTGCCCCTCACGATCATGAGGACGGGGTTGCGTGGCGGCACCATACCGGGTATACATACTCGGTATGTCGATCAAACAGAGCCTGCTGGCGCTGCTGGAGCAGGGCCCGATGTACGGCTACCAGCTCCGGGCCGAGTTCGAAGCCCGGACCGGGGCCACCTGGCCGCTGAACGTCGGGCAGGTCTACACGACCCTGTCCCGCCTCGAGCGCGACGGGCTGGTGGCGCCGGCCGGCACCGACAGCGACGGCCATGCGGTCTACCGGATCACCGACGCCGGCCGGACCGAGGTCGCCGACTGGTTCAGGACCCCGGTCAGCCGCTCGTCGCCGCCGCGGGACGAGCTCGCGATCAAGCTGGCGATGGCCGTGACGGTGCCCGGTGTCGACGTACGCGCCGTCGTGCAGGGCCAGCGCACCGCCACCCTGCGCGCCCTGCAGGACTACACGCGGCTCAAGGCCGACGCCCGACCGACGGGGAGTACCGGCTCGGGCGGCGACCTCGCCTGGCTGCTGGTCCTGGACTCCCTGGTCTTCGCCGCGGAGGCCGAGGTCCGCTGGCTCGACCACTGCGAGTCGCGCCTGGCCCGGGCCGCGACCGACCGGTCCGTGGCAGCCGCCGCAGCTCTCGACCATCCCGAGACCACCTCCCACACCGAGACCGCCCAGAACACCCAGACCATCGAGGTACGCCGGTGACCGCCGCCGTCCCGTCGGTGCTGTCCATGCGCGCCCTGACCCGGGTCCACGGGACCGGGCCCTCAGCAGTCCATGCGCTGCGCGGCGTCGACCTCGACGTCGCCCCCGGTGAGCTGGTCGCCGTCATGGGCCCGTCCGGGTCCGGCAAGTCGACACTGCTGACCTGTGCGGGTGGGCTGGACACGCCCACGAGCGGCACCGTGGCCGTCGAGGGCACCGTGCTCGCCACCCTGAACCGTCGGGACCTGGCCGCGCTGCGCCGCCGTGCGGTCGGCTACGTGTTCCAGGACTTCAACCTGATCCCCGCGCTCACCGCGGCCGAGAACGTCGCCCTCCCGCGCGAGCTCGACGGTGTCTCGGCCCGGCCGGCGCGCCGGCTCGCGCTGGCTGCCCTCGAGGAGGTCGGCATCGCG
>JAJAYQ010000012.1 GCA_026786145.1 Spirochaetaceae bacterium
ACGCCCTGCAGTGCCCGCGCGGCCAGGAACAGCGGCAACGGGGTGGGCCCCCCCGGCCGCCCCCCCGCCCCCCCCGAACCCCCCGAGGCGCGGGCCCCCCGGCGCCGCCCCCCCCCCCCCCCCCCCCCCCCCGCGGGCCCCCCCCCCCCCCCGGGACGGTTCATGCAGCGTCGAGGACGCACACAATCGGACGCGATCAGTCGGGATCGGCCGGCGTCGGCCGATCTCATTACGAAGCGAGAACCTCGTCGAGGATGGTCTCGGCCTTGTCCTCGTTCGTGTGCTCGGCGAGTGCGAGCTCGCTCACGAGAATCTGACGGGCCTTGGCCAGCATCCGCTTCTCCCCCGCAGACAGGCCGCGGTCCTTGTCGCGGCGCCACAGGTCTCGGACGACCTCGGCGACCTTGATCACGTCGCCGGAGGCGAGCTTCTCGAGGTTGGCCTTGTAGCGGCGCGACCAGTTGGTCGGCTCCTCCGTGTGAGGTGCCCGCAGCACCTCGAAGACCTGCTCGAGGCCTTCTTGCCCAACGACGTCACGGACGCCGACCAGATCGCAGTTCTCGGCCGGGACCCGGACCGTCAGGTCGCCCTGGGCGACCTTGAGGGTCAGGTAGAGCTTGTCCTCGCCCTTGACCGTCCGCATCTCGATGGACTCGATCAGTGCGGCCCCGTGGTGGGGATATACGACAGTTTCGCCGACCTCGAATGCCATAGGTGTTGGCCCCTTTCGCGACCCCAAGAATAACACGGTGACGCGGGTCACCTCGGCCTCTTCGGCGGACGTTTGTCCTGGTCAGAGCCGACAGAACCCCTTGACAGACCGCGGGTCCCGTGCATCCGCCCTGCGATACTGACCGCCGTGCGTACAACTGCGGCGAGGCCGGTGGCGACCGTCTCGGCACTGCTGCGGACGGCACATCTGCTCCCCAGCATCGCGGTCACGGCCTTCACCACTGCGGCCGCCGGTGCGGCGGGACGGTCGGCCGGAGGGTGCCTTCTGGTGGCCGCTGCCGTCGCCAGCGGCCAGCTTTCGATCGGCTGGTCCAACGACCTGCTCGACCGCCGTCGCGACGAGCAGGCCGGCCGCGTCGACAAGCCCCTCGCAACCGGGGAGGTGTCCCCGGGGCTGGTGGTTCGGGCGTGCGCACTGGCCGTCGTCCTCTGCGTCCCGCTGTCGCTGGCCTCGGGCGTGGTGGCCGGGACGGCCCATCTGGCCGCGGTGGCGGGCGGCTGGGCGTACAACCTCGGGCTGAAGCGGACGGTGCTTTCCGCGCTGCCCTACGCCGTGAGCTTCGGCCTGTTGACCGCCTTCGCCACACTCGGTCTTCCCGGCTCCCCGTGGCCGCAGCCGTGGGCGCTGGGCGCCGGCGCATTGCTGGGGGTCGGCGCGCACTTCCTCAACGTGGTCCCCGACGTCGACCAGGACCTCGCGGCGGGCGTACGCGGCCTCCCGCAACGCCTGGGAGCCCGACGCTCGGCCGTGCTGGGCGCGGTGCTGCTCTGGGTCGCCTGCGGGCTGGTCGTGCTCGGACCCGGAGCGCCGGTCCCCGGCTGGGCACTGGCCGGGCTGGGCGTCGCCGCGCTCACGGCCTCGTCGGCCGCCGTGCTGGGGCGGCGGCGGACGACAAGCCGGGCACCGTTCCTGCTGGCCGTCGCCACGGCCGCCGTGGCCGTCGCGCTGATCGTGGCCCGGGGTTCCGACCTCACCTGACCGGTCACGCCCGCCGCCCGGGACGTCGCTACCCTGTGCGCCGTGGAGCGCTCCCGCAGAACTCTCGTCGGTGCTGTCATGACACTGGCCCTGCTCGCCGGGTGCTCGTCCGGGTTCGGGGCGACGTCGCTCAAGCCCTACTCCCCGGCCGACGGCGTCCAGGCCGACTCCGGAGACCTCCGGGTCCTCAACGCCCTGGTCGTCGCCGGCGAGGACGGCTCGACCGGCCTCGTGAGCGCGACCGTCGTCAACCGCGGCGACCGCAACGACCGGCTCACCGATGTCACCAGCCCCGACGCGACGGTCGTGCTGGCCGGCACCAGCGACCTTCCCGCGTCGGGAGCGCTCACCCTGGGATCCGGCACCGACCCGTCGGCGTCAGCCACCGGCCTGGGTAAGGCCGCCGGTGAGAACATCACGCTGACCTTCTCGTTCGCCCGCACCTCACCCGTCACGGTGCGCACCGTCGTGGTCGCCGCAACCGGTTACTACGCCGAGATGGGGCCCTCCCCCGCGACGTCCCCGCCCTCCCCCTGACCCTGCAATCGACCACGTACGGGAGTCGTGTGATCGCGTCAGGAGGCGTATACGCCTGCTGAAGCGATCACACCCATGCTTTACGTGGTCGATTGCAGGGGTCGGTCACGGCTCGAACTTGTAGCCGAGCCCGCGCACCGTCACGATGTGGCGCGGTTCCCCGGGGTCGGGCTCCACCTTGGCCCGCAGCCGCTTCACGTGCACGTCGAGGGTCTTGGTGTCCCCGACGTAGTCCGACCCCCAGACGCGGTCGATGAGCTGGCCCCTGGTGAGCACCCGCCCGGCGTTGCGGAGCAGCAGCTCGAGAAGCTCGAACTCCTTCAGAGGCATCGCGATCTGCGCCCCCGCGACGCTGACCACATGGCGGTCCACGTCCATGCGCACCGGGCCGGCCTCGACCGTCGCCGGCACCAGCTCGTCCGGCTCACCGTGCCGACGCAGGACCGCACGGATGCGCGCGACCAGCTCCCGGGTGGAGTACGGCTTGGTCACGTAGTCGTCGGCACCGAGCTCGAGACCGACCACCTTGTCGACCTCGCTGTCCTTGGCGGTCAGCATGATCACCGGCACCGTCGAGCGGGCCCGAAGGGCACGGCAGACCTCGGTGCCCGACAGGCCGGGCAGCATGAGGTCCAGGAGCACGAGGTCGGCACCGTGCCGGTCGAAGGTCTCGAGCGCGGCCGGGCCGTTCTCGGCCAGGTGCACCTCGAAGCCTTCCTTGCGCAGCATGTACGACAAGGCGTCGCGGAACGACTCCTCGTCCTCGACGACCAGGATGCGGGTCACACACTCTCCTCGGGCTGCGGCGTGGATGGGGGTGCGGCCGGTAGCCGCATCGTGAACGTGGAGCCGGTGCCTTCGGCGCTCCACACGGTGGCCTCGCCGCCGTGCCCGGCGGCGACGTGCTTGACGATCGAGAGGCCGAGACCGGTGCCGCCGGTGTCCCGCGAGCGCGCGGCGTCCACCCGGTAGAACCGCTCGAAGATCCGGTCCCGCTCGGCCTTGGCGATGCCCGGGCCCTCGTCGGTGACGCTGACCTCGGCCACCGCCCCGGGTCCCTCGCCGACGAGGTTGCCGGTCACGACGACCCGGGTGCCCTCGGGGCCGTACCGCACAGCGTTGTCGACCAGGTTGCCCAGCGCGTTGACGAGCTGGCGCGCGTCACCCATGACCTCGAGGCCGCGGCGGCCACCGCAGACCAGGCTGATCGAGCGCGCCTCGGCCGTCAGCCGGCTGCGGTCGACGGCCTCGCTGACCACGTCGTCGAGCGACACCAACGTCGGGGACGCCAGGGGGTCGTGGCCCTGCAGCCGGGAGAGCTCGATGACGTCCTGTACGAGCCGGGACAGCCGGGCCGTCTCGTGCTCCATCCGCTTGGCGAACCGGCGTACGGCCTCGGGCTCGTCCGCCGCGTCCAGCAACGCCTCCGACAGCAGGGCCATCGCCCCCACCGGGGTTTTGAGCTCGTGGCTCACGTTGGCGACGAAGTCCCGCCGGACCGCATCCGCCCGCCGGGTCTCCGTGTAGTCCTCGACCAGCAGGAGCACGAGCGACGAGCTCAGAGCGGCCACCCGGGCGAAGACCGTGCGCGTGTCCGTCCCGATCGTCCCCCGCGGCAGCTCGATCTCGGCCTCGCGGACCTCCCCGTCGCGGCGGACCCGGCGCGCGAGGTCCAGCAGGTCCTCGGACAGCAGCGTCTCGCCGCGCACGATGCCGAAGGAGTGGGCCGACGGGCTGGCGCGCACGACGCGGTCCTCGGCGTCGAGGACCACCGACGCGGACCGCAGGACAGAGAGGACGTCGGCAGCCCCGTTGAGCAGCACTGGGTCGGGTCGGACCTCCGCCGGCAGCGTCGTCTCGTGCTCGCTGGCGCGGAAGGCGAGCACGGCCGCGGCCCCGATCAGGACGCCGACGACGCCGGCGAGGCCTGCAAGCAGCGCGTCCACGCCTCCGATCGTAGGTGCCCGGCCCACCCGCCTACGCCGGATCAGGCGCACTCGCGCCGCGTTCGACGACTGTTCACCTCCGCGCCGGGAGCCGTTTACGGCACACTGACAGGGTGCTCCCGCCACTGCGACGAGTCGCGGGGACAACTGCCGATGACAACTTGCGGGACAATCTGCACCACAGCGCGAAGGATGACGATGCGAAACGCGTACCACGAGGAGCTCGACGCCCTCACCGGCCAGCTGGTCGAGATGACCCGGCTGGTGGGCTCGGCGATCAACCGCGCCACCACGGCCCTGCTCGACGCCGACCTCACGCTCGCCGAGAGCGTGATCGTCGCCGACGACGCGGTCGACGCGCTGAGGGACGACCTCGACCGCCGGGCGATGGACCTCCTGGCCCGCCAGCAGCCCGTCGCCAGCGACCTGCGCGTCATCGTCACGACGTTGAAGATGAGCGCTGACCTGGAGCGCATGGGGGACCTGGCCCGGCACGTCGCGCGGGCGGCCCGCCGCCGCTTCCCCGACCCCGCCGTGCCTGCCCCGTTGCGGGCGACCGTGGTCGAGATGGGCCAGGTCGCCGAGCTGCTGGTCGCCAAGGCGGGCGCCGTGCTGGCCTCGCACGACGTCGAGGCCGCCCTGCAGATCGAGAAGGACGACGACGAGATGGACCGCCTGCACCGCGACCTGTTCACCGCGCTGCTCGACGTCTCGTCCCCCTACAGCATCGAGGCCGCGATCGACGTCACGCTGGTGTCGCGCTACTACGAGCGGTTCGCCGACCATGCCGTCGCCGTCGCGCGTCGCGTCGTGTTCCTGGTGACCGGTCAGCAGCCGCAGGACATCGCCGAGCGCGTCTGAGCCGTCCGACGTCCGGCGTCCGTCAGGGGCCTGGCGGTCAGCGGCCTTGGTTCTTGACCGCCTCGATCGACGCGGCCGCTGCGTCGGCGTCGAGGTACTCCCCGCCCGGTGTCGTCGGCCGCAGGTCCGGGTCCAGGCGGTAGACGAGTGGGATGCCCGTCGGGATGTTGAGCGCGGCGATGTCCTCGTCGGAGATGCCGTCGAGGTGCTTGACCAGCGCCCGCAGCGAGTTCCCGTGAGCCGTCACCAGCACGGTGCGCCCGGCCCGCAGGTCGGGCACGATCCCGTCGTACCAGTAGGGAAGCATCCGCACGACGACGTCCTTGAGGCACTCGGTGCGGGGCACCACCTCACCGGGCAGGTCGCCGTAGGCGGCGTCGCCCACCTGTGACCACTCGTCGTCGTCGGGCAGCGGAGGGGGAGGAACGTCGAAGGACCGGCGCCAGAGCATGAACTGCTCCTCACCGAACTCGTCGAGGGTCTGCTTCTTGTCCTTGCCCTGCAGCGCGCCGTAGTGGCGTTCGTTGAGGCGCCAGGTGCGCCGGACGGGCAACCACATCCGGTCGGCCGCGTCCAGAGTGATGTTCGCGGTCTCGATGGCCCGGCGCATGACCGAGGTGTGCAGCACGTCGGGGCGCAGGTCGCGTTCGGCGAGCAGCTCGCCCGAGCGCCGCGCCTCGGCCCGGCCCTGGTCGGTGAGCCCGACATCCACCCAGCCGGTGAAGAGGTTCTTCTCGTTCCACTCGCTCTGCCCGTGGCGGAGCAGGACGAGGGTGTACGTCGGGGGTGCGGCGCTCATGCCGACGAGCCTGCCAGACCGGTCACCGGCCCGGATAACGGGTCGAGCCATGTCGGTGCGGCCGCGTACGGTCGACTGGATGGGACGGCTTCGCGGTGCTTTCGTGACGACGGTGTCCGGCCTGCCGCCGGCGTTCTGGTGGCTCTGGGTAGGCACCCTGGTCAACCGCGCCGGTGCCTTCGTCCTGCCGTTCCTCGCGTTCTACCTCACCGATGAGCTCGCGCTCTCGCCGTCCTTCGTCGGGCTGGTGCTCGGCGCGTTCGGCCTCGGCAGCGTCGTCGCAGCACTCGGGGGTGGCGACCTCGCCGACCGGTTCGGCCGTCGCCCGGTCCTGCTGGGGTCGCAGCTCGCGACGGCGGCCAACCTCGTCGCCCTGGGGCTCACGACCGACCGGACGCTCGTCCTGCTGCTTGTGGCGCTTCTCGGCCTGACGAGCAACACCTCCCGCCCCGCGTTCGCAGCGATGACCACGGACATCGTCCCTCCCGCCGACCGGGTGCGGGCCTTCTCGCTCAACTACTGGGCGATCAACCTCGGGTTCGCCATCGCACCCGCCCTGGCCGGGTTGCTCGCGACCTCCGGCTACCTCACCCTCTTCCTCGTCGACGCGGGCACGACGCTGGCCTTCGCGGTGCTGATCTTCCTACGGGTGCCCGAGTCCCGCCCGGAGGTGCACGGCACACGCGGCGGAGCACCTGGCTCGATGACCGACGTGCTGCGGGACCGGGTGTTCCTCTCGTTCGTGGTGCTGGTCTTCGGCTTCGCCGTGGTCTTCATGCAGCACCTGTCGGCGCTGCCGGTGCAGATGCGCGACGACGGGCTGCAGCCGTCACAGTACGGAGCAGTGATCGCCCTCAACGGCGCGCTCATCGTGCTGGTCACCGTGCCGCTGACCCGGTGGCTGCAACGGTTCCCGCCGTCGAGGGTCCTCGCGGCGAGCGGAGTGTTCGTCGGGCTCGGGTTCGGTGCGACGACCTGGGCGTCGACGCCGGTGGAGTACGCCGGGACAGTCGCCGTGTGGACCGTCGGAGAGGTCATCGGCGCTGCGATCGGACCGGCGGTGGTCGCCAATCTGTCCCCTGCCGCGTTGCGTGGCCGCTACCAGGGGGTGTTCGGCTTCTCCTTCGCCCTGGCTGCCATGGTGGCGCCGCTGGCCGGGGGCTGGACGTACGAGCACCTCGGCGGCGCAACGTTGTGGGGTGCCTGCGCGGTCGTGTCGTTCGCAACCGTCATCGGTCATCTCGTCATCGGCCCGGCTCGGGAGCGACGGCTGGCCGAGCTACGCGCCCTCGACCCCACCGCGACTGTCAGGCGAGAGGTGGGGAAAGGCAGCGAGGTTGGACGTGGGCTCACCCCGTGAGAGCCGCCAGGCCCACTCCTTGCGGATCGCGGTGGAGAACCCCATCTCCAGCAACGTGTTGAACGACGTGTCCGACGCCTCGAGCACCGCACCGAGCAGCCGGTCCAGCTCGTCGGCCGTGACCGAGGCCAACGGGACCCGGCCGCTGAGGTAGATGTCACCGAGGTGGTCGAGGGCGTACGCCACGGCGTACAGCTTCGTGTTGCGCTCCAGCAGCCACCGGTGCACGGCCTCGTGGTTCTCGTCGGGACGGCGGACCACGAACGCGTTCACCGACAGGCTGTGCGCGCCGACCACAAGGCTGCACGTGGTCTTGAGCTTGCGCTCGCCGGGCAACGACACGACGAACGTGTGGGCGGTCGGCTCCTCGTGCTCGAGGCCGCTCCCGGCCAGTGCGGTCCGGATGACCTCCGCCGCTCGCTCCTGGTCGGTGCCCGTCACCGGTTGACCGCGAGCGAGGCGGGGACGGCCCGCTCGCTGAGCACCCCGGTGTAGACGTCGAGCAGCCCCGAGGCGGTGGCGTCCCAGCCGAAGCGGGCGGCGTGGGTCAACGCCCCGCGGCCGAGGGCGGTGCGGCGCAGCGGGTTGCCGGCGAGGTCGGCTAGCACCTCCGCGTAGTCGTCCGGGTCGTGCCCGGGAACGAGCACGCCTGACGAGCCGTTCGCCACCGCCGTGTTCAGTCCGCCGACGGCCGCGGCCAGGACCGGCGTACCGCAGGCTTGGGACTCGATCGCCACCAGCCCGAAGGACTCGCTGAACGACGGGACCACCGTCACGTCGGCCGCGCGGTACCACCGGGGCAGATCCGTCTGGGGCATCGGCTCGACGAACCGGACGACGTCGTCCAGCCCCAGCTCGGAGGCCAGCGCCTGCAGTGCCCGCGGGTGGGCGAGCCCGCTGCCGGACGGGCCGCCGACGACGGCAACGACCAGCCGGTCGCGCAGGGAGGGCTGCAGCGCCAGCAGCCGCGCGGACGCCCGCAGCAGCACGTCGGGGGCCTTGAGCGGCTGGATGCGTCCGACGAACAGCAGGAGATAGGCGTCGTCGGGGACGCCGACGGCGCGACGGGCCGCGGAGCGGGAGCCTGGGGAGAAGACGTCCAGGTCGACTCCTGGGGGGACGGTGACCACGGTGTCGGGATCGGCGTCGTAGAGCTCGACCAGCTGGTCGGCCTCCTCGTCGGTGCTGGCGACGAGGCGGTCAGCGGCCGCCACGACCTGGGCCTCCCCGATGGCCCGGGCGGCCGGCTCCGGGGAGTCACCCTCGGCCAGCGTGAGGTTCTTGACCTTGGCCATCGTGTGCATCGAGTGCACGAGCGGCACGTCCCAGCGCTCGGCTGCCAGCCAGGCGACCTGGCCGGAGAGCCAGTAGTGGGAGTGGATCAGGTCGTAGAACCCCGGCTCGCGGGCGGCCTCGACCCGCATCAGCCCGGAGGTGAACGCGCACAGCTGGGCCGGCAGGTCCTCCTTGGACAGGCCCTCGAACGGCCCGGCGGTGACGTGGCGGACGGTCACCCCGGGGGCGAGCGGCTCGGCGGGGGCCAGGTCGGAGCTGGTGGCCCGGGTGACGACGTCCACCTCGACGCCGAGGGCCGCCAGGCGGCGCGAGAGCTCGACGACGTAGACGTTCATGCCGCCCGCGTCGCCGGTGCCCGGTTGGTCCAGCGGCGACGTGTGCACACTGACCATCGCGACGCGTCGGGGCAGCGCGCTGCCCCGCCGTGCCGCCACGCTCACGCTGTTCTTCACAGGAGCCTCCAGGAGAAGGAACCGCCGGCCGGCGGAACCGATTCCCGCGAGCCATTCCCGCGACCGGTTCTGCCACCGGTTCGGCCATGATTCCCTCGGACGGGGAGAATGGATGCATGAGCAGAGGCACGGCCGTGGTGACGGGCGCCAGCAGCGGCATCGGGGCGGCTACCGCACGGCGGCTGGCAGCCGAGGGCTTCGAGGTCGTCGCAGCGGCCCGGCGCCGGGACCGCCTCGACGATCTGTGCTCGCAGATCGGCGCCCGGGCGGTGACCCTCGACGTCACCTCACCGGAGTCGGTCGCCGCGCTGGCCGCAGGTCTCGACGACGTCAGCGTGCTGGTCAACAACGCCGGC
>JAJAYQ010000013.1 GCA_026786145.1 Spirochaetaceae bacterium
ACCGCCACCGGCGACGAAGGCAATGCCACCCGCCCACGTGGTCAGCGCCAGGGCTACCGCCGCAACTGTGAGGACCCGCCGGCTGCGCCCGGATGCCGCAGCAAGGACCCGGCGCTGGTTCTCCTGCCACGGGTCGGGCGACAGTCCCCGCCTCTCGGCCTCGGCCCGGAGAGCACCCCGCAACTGCTCCTCGATCTGCTGGTTCATCGCGTTCCCTCCATCAGGGCGGTGAGGGCATCAAGACCCCGGGAGACGTGGGACTTCACGGTGCCGCGGCTGACCGACATCGCCTCGGCCATCTCGGCCTGGGTCAGGTCCAGCCAGTAGCGCAGGACGAGCGCCTCCCGATGGCGGGCGGAGAGGCGGCCGAGGGCGGCGACGACCTCACGGCTGCTCTCCAGGCGTACGGCGTGCGCCTCGGCCGACGCGACGTCCTCGGGTACTGCGGGTCGGTGACGGCGCACCACGGACAGGTGTCGCTGTCGGGACCGGGTGAGGTTCACGACCGTCGCGCGCAGGTAGCCGGCGGCCGCATGCGGGTCGCGCAGCATGCTGTTCCGACTGTGCAGCCGGACGAACGCCTCCTGCGCGACGTCCTCGGGGTCGTCCGCACCGAGCAGCGCGGCCAACCGCGTCATGGGCCCGAAGTGCCCGTGGAAGAGCTGCTCGTAGGCGACCCCGGTGCTCTCGGCGCCGGGTCCGGGTTCACCGTGGTCCACCGGAGCATCCTGCCGGTCGGCCAGTCCCTCGGTCTGCACACCCTCAAGACGCGCGAGTCGGCGAAAGGTTGAGTCCCGCCCGCACGAAGTGGGTTGAGTCCCGCCCGCACGAAGTGGGTTGAGTCCCGCCCGCACGAAGTGGACCGGTTCGGCGCGGCGTGTCGCGTGCCGCAGCCGGTCCACTTCGGTCGTTCAGGCGGGCGCCGGGACCGAGATGCCCAGCCCGCCCACCGTGTCGGCGCCGAAGCGCTCGATCTCGGCGTCGAGGTCCAGCGGGAGCAGCTTGTCGCGCGCCGCGAGGATCTCCGGAGTCAGCCGGTCGGCCGGAACCAGCCACATGACCTCGAACTCCAGCCCGTCGGGGTCCTTGCCGTAGAGCGCCTTGGTCGTCGCGTGGTCGGTCGCCCCGGCCAGCGCCCCCCGCGCGGAGAGCCGGTCAGCGACCTCGACGAGGTCGGCGAGGGTCTCGACCTCCCAGGCGAGGTGGTAGAGCCCCACGGTCGCCCGGCCCGCGCCGGACGCCGCTGCCTGCGCACCGACCTCGAAGAGCCCGAGGTCGTGGTCGTTGGTCGAGCTCGGCGCGCGCAGGAACGCGGCGCCCTTGAGCTCGGCCATCCCCTCGATCGGGGCGAAGCCGAGCACCTCGTCGTAGAAAGCGACGCTGGCCTTCACGTCGCGGACGAAGAGCACGGCGTGGTTGAGGCGACGGACCGGCATGGGGGCTCCTTCGGGATTGACCCGGAATGGATAGTCTCGCATCAAGGATGTTGAGATCTCAACTATTGCGCTACCATCGGCCACCATGACCTCGAAGGCGACCGCCGAGGTGACCCCCGAGCCGGCGACCCCGCGCTGGCTCAGCGACGACGAGCAGCTCACCTGGCGGACGTTCCTCGCCTTTGTGGCCCGACTCGACCGGGACCTCGACCGCCAGCTCCAGCAGGACGCCGGCATGCCGCACGCCTACTACCTGGTCCTGGCCATGCTCTCCGAGGCACCCGGCCGTTGCCTGCGAATGAGCGAGCTGGCCGAGATCACCGCCTCGTCCCCCAGCCGGCTCTCGCACGCGGTGGCCCGCCTCGAGGAGAAGGGCTGGGTACGCCGGGAGCAGCACCCGACCGATCGCCGCGGGTCGCTGGCGGTTCTCACCGACGAGGGGCTCGACACCGTACGGGCCGTCGCACCCGGACACGTAGCCGCTGTCCGGGCGGCCCTCTTCGACCGGCTGACGACGGCCGAGGTACTCCGGATGGGCGCCCTGTTCCAGGCGCTGACCGACGACGACCGCGGCGCTGACGGTGCAGACCGGAGATAGCCTCGTCGGCATGGATCACACCCCCGAGAAGCACAAGGGGCCGGTCACGCTGCGCCGGGGCCAGGTCGAGAGCACCACCACCGACCAGCGCCTGCTCGACAGCCACGGCCC
>JAJAYQ010000014.1 GCA_026786145.1 Spirochaetaceae bacterium
ACAGCCCGGTCGGTGCCGGCGTCAGCGCATCGGCCGCCTCTTCGCAGGCGCGCACCGCCGATGCGACATCACCGTCCGTCCAGGACAGACCCGGCATCCGTCCTCCGTCGACGGCCTCGATCCCCAGCAGGACCCAGCCCTCGACCTCGTCGGTGAACCGCAGCCGCGGCGCCGGCACACCCGAGGGCAGGTTCGCGAGCACGGACGCCTCGGCGCGGTAGGAGGACGGGGCCACCGGCAAGTCCGGGGACGCCGCCTTGACGAACACGGACCCGCCGCCGGCCAGCCTCAGGACTCCGGCGAACCCGCGGGTGAAACCGCCGCCCGCGACCTCGGCACCGATCACCTCGGCGCCGGCCAGCTGCGCCAGGCGGTGACGCACCGCGGTGGGAAGCTCCTCCCAAGCGGGCCGGACCGCCGTCCGGTCGTACGGCGGGCGTGCCGTCATCGACGCCACGCTCCATCGTCGAGCCAGCGCAGCGTCTCCCGTGCGCAGTGCGCCTGCCACTCGCGGATGGTGGGCAGGCCGGGCGGCGCCGGCCGCCGCGCCCGGTCCGTCCAGACCCCCACCACGCAGGCCACGACGGCGCGCAAGTCGCGGTCGGGCACGTCGCGGGTCAGCGCCGTGGTGCGAAGGAAGTCGTGCGGATCGGGGCCACCCTGCACCACGAAGTCCACGGCGAGCAGCAGCGTGTCCAGCCACGGGGCGCCGGAGCAGGCCCACGCCCAGTCCAGCAGCACGGCCTCGCCGTCCGGGCGGACCAGGACGTTGTCGTTGCGGGCGTCCCAGTGCACGAGCGCGCTGCCTACCGTCACGTCACCGGCGAGTGCCTGGTGCTCGAGCATCTCGGGCAGCCGGCGCGCCACCTCCCTGTCCAGACCGACGGGGTCCGCTTCAACCTCGTCCCACCCGGTCAACACGTTCGTCGCCACGGCGAACGTCCTCAGCGGGGCTGGAGCCGTGGTCCCGGCGACGCGACCCAGGGACGTGGTCATCGACGTCACGTCGGCCGGGCCCCAGGGCAGCCCCGGCCGGCGTCCCTCGACGTCCTCCAGGACGAGTGCGACCCAGTCGCCGTCGTCGTACGACGTGAGCAGCTGGGGTGCCGGCACGCTTCCGGGCAGCAGCCCGAGGGCCAGGATCTCGGCCCTGTTCAGGTCCGGGGTGTCCGGGTTGAGCGCCGAGCCGCACGCCTTGACGAACACCCGGCGCCCATCGGCCAGGACAGCGCGCACCGCAGCACCCGGGGAGAACCCGCCGACCTGGGTGACGGTGGAGACGATCGAGGACCCGAGCGTCGCCTCGACCGAGCGGCGCACCGGCTCGGGCACCCCGGCCCAGTCCAGGCGCGGGCTCGACGCGATGGGGGCGGTCGGCATGGGGTCGATGATCCCTTCCCGGTCGGGAACGGCCCACCGAATTGCGGCCGCGTGGGAGGATGGGCGGCGTTCCCAGTCGTACTCCACTGCATTGGATCCTGCGTGCCTGCAAGCCCTGCCCACGCCCGACATCTGGAGCCGGGTCGAACCGCCCCGTCACTCATCCGCAACTTCTGCATCATCGCGCACATCGACCACGGCAAGTCGACGCTGGCCGACCGCATGCTGCAGATCACCGGGGTCGTCGACGGCCGGGCGATGCGCGCGCAGTACCTCGACCGGATGGACATCGAGCGCGAGCGCGGCATCACGATCAAGAGCCAGGCCGTCCGGCTGCCGTTCGAGGCCGCGGACGGCCGGGCGTACGCCCTGAACATGATCGACACCCCGGGCCACGTCGACTTCACCTACGAGGTGTCGCGCTCCCTCGCGGCCTGCGAGGGGACGGTGCTTCTCGTCGACGCGGCGCAGGGCATCGAGGCGCAGACGCTCGCGAACCTCTACCTCGCGCTCGAGAACGACATGCAGATCATCCCGGTGCTCAACAAGATCGACCTGCCCTTCGCGCAGCCGGACAAGTACGCAGCGGAGCTCGCGCACATCATCGGCTGCGAGCCCGACGACGTGCTGCGGGTGAGCGCCAAGACGGGAGCCGGGGTCCAGGAGCTGCTGGAGAAGATCGTGCGCGACGTTCCCGCGCCGGTGGGGGACCCTGACGCCCCGGCCCGGGCGATGATCTTCGACAGCGTCTACGACGTCTACCGCGGGGTCGTGACCTACGTCCGGGTGATCGACGGGCACCTTTCTTCCCGCGAGCGCATCCTGATGCTCTCGACGCGGGCCCAGCACGACCTGCTCGAGATCGGCGTCATCTCCCCGGAGCCGAACCCCTCCGACGGCCTCGGTGTGGGCGAGGTCGGCTACCTCATCACCGGCGTGAAGGACGTCCGCCAGTCCAAGGTCGGTGACACGGTGACCACGGCGACCAAGCCGGCGACGACCGCGCTCGGTGGCTACAAGGACCCCAAGCCGATGGTGTTCTCCGGTCTCTACCCGGTCGACGGGGACGACTACCCCGACCTGCGCGACGCGCTGGAGCGGCTGCAGCTCAACGACGCGGCACTCGTGTGGGAGCCGGAGACCTCGGCCGCCCTCGGCTTCGGGTTCCGCTGCGGTTTCCTCGGCCTGCTGCACCTCGAGATCGTGCGCGAGCGGCTCGAGCGCGAGTTCGACCTCAACCTCATCGCGACGGCGCCCAATGTCGTCTACCGCGTCGTGATGGACGACGCCAGCGAGCGGGTCGTGACCAACCCGAGCGAGTTCCCCGACGGCAAGATCGCTGACGTCCACGAGCCCGTCGTCCGCGCCACGATCCTCACGCCCAGCGAGTACATCGGCGCCATCATGGACCTGTGCCAGACGCGGCGCGGCACGTTGCTCGGCATGGACTACCTCTCCGAGGAGCGGGTCGAGCTGCGCTACTCGCTGCCGCTGGCCGAGATCGTGTTCGACTTCTTCGACAACCTGAAGTCCCGCACCCGTGGTTACGCGTCGCTGGACTACGAGGTCGAGGGCGAGCAGGCAGCGGCGCTGGTGAAGGTCGACATCCTGCTGCAGGGCGAGACCGTCGACGCGTTCTCCGCGGTAGTGCACAAGGACAAGGCCTACGCTTACGGCGTACAGATGACAGGGCGCCTGCGCGAGCTGATCCCGCGGCAGCAGTTCGAGGTGCCCATCCAGGCAGCCATCGGGGCCAGGATTATCGCCCGCGAGAGCATTCGCGCCATCCGCAAGGACGTGCTCGCCAAGTGCTACGGCGGTGACATCACCCGCAAGCGCAAGCTGCTGGAGAAGCAGAAGGAGGGCAAGAAGCGGATGAAGATGGTCGGGCGGGTCGAGGTGCCACAGGAGGCGTTCATCGCCGCTCTCTCTACCGACGTTGCCGCCGACAAGTCGAAGAAATAGGCAGTCCGGTGAGCGCAGACGAGCGAGTGACCGCGCGGGTCCTGACCGTCAACGTCGTCCATGCCCTGGTGCCGGACACCCGGGGCGACCTGGACGAGACCGCGATCGACAAGCGTCCCGTGCAGGGGCGGGTGCCCGTCCGGTCGGCCGGCGTCGGGACGGTGGGTCTCGCGGGGGACCAGGTCGTCGATGTGCGCCACCACGGCGGTCCTGACCAGGCCGTCTACGCGTACGCCCGCGAGGACCTGGACTGGTGGGCCGCCGAGCTGGGCCGTGACCTGGCGAACGGCTGTTTCGGGGAGAACCTCACGACCTCGGGCATCGACGTGACCGGTGCGGTGATCGGGGAGCGCTGGCGGGTGGGCGAGGACGGGCTGGTGCTCGAGGTGGCGAGCCACCGCATCCCCTGCGCGACGTTCCAGGGCTGGATGGACGAGCCGCACTGGGTGAAGCGGTTCACCGAGCACGGCGCGTCGGGTGCCTACCTGCGCGTGGTGTCGGAGGGCTCGGTCGCCGCCGAGGACGGGATCGAGATCGTCCATCGGCCCGAGCACGGTGTGACCGTGGGGGATGTCTTCGTCCCGCGCCGCACCGACGCGGCCCGGCTCGAGCGGATGCTCGACGAGCAGGCGGACCTGGCCCGCGACCTGGTGCACTCGGTCCGCCGTGACCTCGCTGCGCGGGACCGTTGACAACTTGGGCATACCAGCCGACGTCGGAGCCAGCCAACCGCTAGCGTCAAGGTTGTCACGGGGCGCTGGTCGGAGGAGGTCGCACGATGTCGGCAACGACGCAGGTCGAGGACAAGGTGAACCGGCGCCCATCGTCGGTCGGGAGGATGTTCCTCGACCGGGTGGCCGCCACCCCCGGCAACGAGGCCTACCGGCGACCGGTGGGCGACGCGTGGGAGTCGATGACGTGGGGTGAGACCGGGACGCGGGTCCAGGCGATTGCCGCCGGGCTGGTCGCTCTCGGGATCGAATCGGAGCAGCGAGTGGCCATCATCTCCTCCACCCGCGTCGACTGGGCCCTCGCCGACTTCGCCATCCTGTGCGCCGGGGCGGCGACCACGACGGTCTACCCGACGACGAACCCCGACGACGTCGCCTTCATCCTCGCCGACTCCGGCACCCGCCTGGTCTTCGCCGAGGACGACGCGCAGATCGCCAAGCTGCGCGACCACCGCGCCTCGCTCCCGGACCTCGCTCGAGTGGTGACGTTCGACGGGACGACCGACGGCGAGTGGGTGATCGGCCTGGCCGACCTGGAGCGGCTGGGGGCCGAGCGACTCGCCCAGGACCCCGCGACGGTCACGAGCCGCGTCGATGCCACCCGCCCTGACCACCTGGCCACACTCATCTACACCTCCGGCACCACCGGGAGGCCCAAGGGTGTCCGGCTCAGCCATGACTGCTGGGTCTATGAGGGTGTCGCCGTCGACTCACTGGGGCTGCTGACAGCCCAGGACGTGCAGTACCTCTGGCTGCCCCTGTCTCACTCGTTCGGCAAGGTGCTCCTCGCCGCGCAGCTGGCGACCGGGTCCGCGGCCGCCGTCGACGGGCGCGTGGAAAAGATCATCGAAAATCTCGCCGTCGTGTCGCCCACCTTTATGGCGGCCGCGCCGCGCATCTTCGAGAAGGTCCACGGCCGCGTCGTCACGATGGCCCAGGACGAGGGGGGCGCGAAGCTGAAGATCTTCACCTGGGCGATGGGCGTGGGCCGCGAGGTCTCGCGGCTCCGACGCTCCGGGAAGGAACCGAGTGCGGTTCTTCGGGCCAAGTACGCCGTCGCCGACCGGCTGGTCTTCGTCAAGCTGCGTGCCCGCTTCGGCGGCAAGCTGCGCTTCCTCGTCTCGGGCAGCGCCGCGCTCTCCCAGGACGTCGCGGAGTTCTTCCACGCGGCGGGCATCCTGATCCTCGAGGGCTACGGGCTCACCGAGACCAGCGCGGGAACCTTCATCAACCGGCCGGAGAACTACCGGCTGGGCACTGTCGGCCTCCCGATCCCGGGCACCGAGGTCCGCATCGCCGAGGACGGCGAGGTGCTCGTGCGGGGGCCCGGTGTCATGGCCGGCTACCACGGCCTCCCGGAGCAGACGGCCGAGGCGTTCGACGCCGACGGGTTCCTGCGCACGGGCGACGTCGGCGAGCTCGACGCGGACGGGTTCCTGCGCATCACCGACCGCAAGAAGGACCTGATCAAGACCTCCGGCGGCAAGTACGTCGCCCCCCAGGCGATCGAGGTGATCTTCAAGGGCGCCTGCGCGCTGGCCAGCCAGATCGTGGTCCACGGCGACGGTCGCCATTACGTCACCGCCCTGGTGACCCTCGACGTCGATGCGTTGACTCAGTGGGCAACCCACCGCGGTGTCGAGGGCGGCTACGCCGAGCTCTCCCAGCACGCCGACGTGCGCTTCGAGGTGGCGAGCGCCATCGACCTGGTCAACGCCCGCGTCAACCGTTGGGAGACCATCAAGGAGTTCCGGGTCCTCGACCACGACCTCACGATCGAGGCCGGCGACCTCACGCCGAGCATGAAGGTCAAGCGTCGTGCCGTCGAGGCGCGTCACAAGGGCCTGCTCGACGAGATGTACGCCGCGGGCTGATGCCCGGCGCTCTGCCCGAGGGTGAGGACGTCCCGGTCGACGGGAGCCTCCCTGCGGCGTCGGTAGCGCGGCTCGGCGAACAGCCCTTCGGCGTGTACGTGCACGTCCCGTTCTGCGCAGTCCGCTGCGGCTACTGCGACTTCAACACCTACACGGCCACCGAGCTGGGTGGTGGTGCGTCGCAGGCGGCGTACGCCGCGACGGCGGCCGCCGAGCTGCGGCTGGCCCGCCGGGTGCTGGGTGCGGTGGAGCTGCCGGCGGCCACCGTGTTCTTCGGCGGCGGCACACCGACACTCCTCCCGGCCGACGACCTCGCAATGCTCCTCAGCACGGTCGCCGGCGAGTTCGGCATCGGCGCAGGGGCCGAGGTCACGACCGAGGCCAACCCCGACAGCGTCGACCCGCAGTCCCTGGCCCGGCTGCGGGAGGCGGGCTTCACGAGGGTCTCCTTCGGGATGCAGTCCGCGGTGCCGCACGTCCTCGCGACCCTGGACCGCACCCACGACCCGGAGCGGGTGCCGCGGGCAGTGGAGTGGGCGCGGTCGGCCGGCTTCGAGGCGGTGAGCCTGGACCTGATCTACGGCACGCCCGGTGAGTCCATGGCCGACTGGCGGTCGAGCCTCGAGGCGGCACTTGCCTGCGATCCAGACCACATCAGTGCGTACGCGCTGGTGGTGGAGGAAGGCACGCGACTCGCGGTGCGCGTACGCCGGGGAGAGCTGCCGCCGCCCGACGACGACGAGCTGGCCGACCGGTACCTGCTCGCCGACGAGCTGCTCTCGAGGAACGGCTACCAGTGGTACGAGGTCAGCAACTGGGCCCGCACAAAGGATCAGCGGTCCCGTCATAACCAGGGGTACTGGCGCGGCCACGACTGGTGGGGCACCGGTCCCGGCGCCCACAGCCACGTCGGCGGCACCCGATGGTGGAACGTCAGGCACCCCACTGCGTACGCGGGGAGGCTGGCGCACGGACAGAGCCCCGCCGCCGCCCGCGAGGTCCTGACCCCCGAGCAGCAGCGCGTCGAGTCGGTCCTGCTGGGGATCCGGCTGCGGGAGGGTCAGCCGCTGACCGACCTGGGCGCGGCGGGGCACCTCGCCGCGCGGCGCGCAGTCGAGGACGGCTTGCTCGACCGGGACGCGCACGCGAACGGCCCCCCCGCCCAGCCCCGGCGCGGCCGGCTGGTCGCCGCTGGCGGGGGGGGGGCCCCCCGCGCCGGGCCGACATGGTA
>JAJAYQ010000015.1 GCA_026786145.1 Spirochaetaceae bacterium
GACAATCCGCGAAAACTGAATTAATCCCACCACTGTTTCCGCTATTTTTGGAAACATCCAATTTCCTAAGCGATATTCTTGTCTCATTATATTAAATCCTTTGACTCTTCTGACTGAATGCTCAACCCTGATTCGCTTGGCTGATAATTCTCGGTTTTTCTCTTTTTCCTCTTCCGTCAATTCGCCTCCTTTCGGCTTTTTCTGTGGTGTTTTTATATCTTCGCCAAGATAGGCTTTATCTCCTAACTTCTCTTTCGCCAACCATTCCTTCTTCAATCGCGTGTCCCGATAGATTTCGATATCCGATTTTGGTCCGTCAAATCCCGCATCAATTTGAATGATTTCTCCATCTTGGTCAGTTATTAACTGACTTTTCAAAGTGTCCATTTTCTTCTTTCCACTATATTTTTTCTTCTGCTTTTCGTTGATACTGGCTCGTCCGATTGGCGTTTCAAAACTGTCTATCAACAAATAATCCACTTCCGTCGGACTCCATTTCTGCTCACCTTTTCGCCATTTTTTCTCAGCTTCCCATTTTTGCGAGGGAAATTCTCTTTGCAAAATTGGAATTACTTCATAAAACACATTTTCAGAAGTATCGGCACTCACTCCAAACATTTGCCCGACCATCTTGTGATTAACATTCTGTCGCAAATATATCAAAGTCATCAAGAATTTGCGGCAACGCATCAACTTTTCGTTTTCTGCCGTCATTTTTGACATACTTTCTCTTTCGGTCAGCACGATTTTTCAGCCTTTTCTCTCGTTCATCTTCCAAAATCGGCAAGACAATCGCCGTCATTTGAGCTAAAATAGCTCTCGAAAAACCAAATAAGTTTTTCAAATTGCTGTCAGTAAGTTGGTTTATTTTTTTCATCAAACAAATCTTATTCCAATCTTTGCTTTCTGACAGCTAACTTTTTCGGATTATCTAGTATTCGTTTCCATTGAAAAATAACAAGTGTTACAATCGGCAAAATACCATAAAAAAAGGAAAGTTAAATGCCAATACCGATTGCACCACCGATCCATATTCCAAAGGAAGTTTATCCGATCTTAGAGGGTTTCATCAGAAGCGGAAAATCCGAGAAAAGATTAGTCGAGCGAGCCTCCTACATCGTGCGGATGGGTGAAAAAGTTCCCAATACGCAGATCGCTAAAGAGTTTAAGGTGCAAAATAACACGGTCAAAAAGTGGCGGGCGAGGTGGTTGGAAGGCGAAGAATGTCTGCTAAGGATAGTCGCCCAAGAGCCATCGGAAAAGCAGCGGACGAAAGAATTAGCGCATCGCGTGCGAAAAATCCTGACCGACAAACAACGTCCCGGGGTGGCGATGAAATATAGTGCCGAACAATACTGTCGGATATGGCAGGTGGCATTGGAACCGCCGAAGGACTGCGGGCGACCGATTAACGATTGGAGCAGTCGGGAGTTGGCGGAGGAAGTAAATAAAAGGCAGCTATGTGAAAGAATTTCAGCGTCGCAGGTTGGAAGATTTTTAAAAAAGAGAGCGACCTTAAACCGCATCAGGTGAGCTATTGGCTGAATCCGAAAGTGGAATCAGCGGAAGAATTAGAGGAAAAAACCAAAGAAATTTGTGGAA
>JAJAYQ010000016.1 GCA_026786145.1 Spirochaetaceae bacterium
ACCCTGGATGGCCGTCGCGAAACGTTGCGCGGACGCCGTTCCGCCGGTGCCGTCGAACACCAGGAACATCGAGGGCTCGGTGAGCTCGAGCTCGAGCAGCACCGGGCTGCCGTCCGGCCCGGGCACCAGGTCGACCCGGGCATAGACCAGCTGCTCGCGGGACGCCGGCGCCAGCAGGGCCAGCGAGTCGAGCACCTGCTCGGCGGCCTGGCGCTCGGCTGCGGACGGCTCCCGCGGCTCGATCGTCTCCGGCTTGTACGCGGCACTGACCACCTCCATGGCCGGCGTGAGCAGCGCTCCCTTGCGCACTGCGTGGCTGAACTCGCCACCGAAGAAGAACAGCGCCGTCTCGCCCTCGGTGTCGACCTCGGCGAGGTAGGGCTGCACCATCACGGTGCGACCGGCCTCGAGCAGCGCCGTCGCGTGCGCGGTGGCCATCTCGTCATGGACCCCGGCCCGGTACCGGTTGGTGTCCCTCGATCCGGCGGACACAGCCGGCTTCACGACGTACTCCCCCTGCGGCACCACGAACCTGTCACCGGGCTCTAGCCAGTCGGTCGTCACCACGGGCAGGCCGGCCTGCTGCAGGGTGCGCAGGTAGATCTTGTCGGTGTTCCATGCCAGCACGTCGGCAGAGTTCGCCAGGGTGGTCACGGCAGAGACCCGGCGGGCCCAGTCGAGGAACTCCGCGTGCCGCAGGTGGTAGTCCCAGGTGCATCGCACGACGACGAGGTCGTACGTCGACCAGTCGACGGTCTCGTCGGTCCACACGGCGGGCAGGGCCTCGATGCCGTGCTGCGCGCAAGCGTTGATGAGGACGGCCCCGTCCTCGTCGAGGTCGGGGAACTCGGCTGCGGTAGCGAGAGCGACGCGCGAGATCAGCTGGTCCATGCCGTCAAGGCTATTCGTCGCGCAGCCGCAGCCGCAGGACGAGTGCATCCGTGCCACCGGGACGGTAGTAGTCGCGTCGGATGCCGATGCGCTCGAACCCGGCCTTCGCGTAGAGGGCCTGGGCCGCGGTGTTCTCCGCGCGCACCTCGAGCAGCACCTCCCTCGCTCGGCGGTGCCGGGCCTCGCCGAGCATCGCGTCGAGCAGTTCTGCGCCGAGCCCCGCGCCCTGCCGGTCGCGGGCGACCGCGAGCGTCTGCACGTCGGCCTGGCCGACGCTCGACAGCAGCCCGGCATAACCGACCACCACACCCCCTTCCTCCGCGACGACGTAGTGCCGCGTGTCCGGTACGTGGGCGAGCTCCGACCAGAAGGCCTCGACCGACCACGGGTCGGGGAACAGGTCGGCCTCGATCCGCTGGACCGCCTCGACGTCCCACCAGCGCATCGGGCGCAGGACGGTGGCACCGGCCGTCACAGGACCCGCTTGCGGGCGCTCTGCAGGTCGCGTTCCACTGCGTCGGGCCGGCGCAGGTAGAGCGGGTCGGGGGCCAGCAGCGGCAGGCCGCGAACGACCCACCTGCACAGGTCGGCGGCCGAGGGATGGTCGGGGCCGCAGTGGCCGGGGAACGACTCGGCGTAGATCGAAGCGCCGACCCCGGCCGCGGGCCCGTCCCACGCGACGTCGGCCGGAGCGTCGACGCGCGGGCCGTCGACACGGTGCAGGCCGCCGTCGGTCGTGTATGCCGCCCAGTACACCTGCTGGCGCCGTGCGTCGGTGACGACCCGGAACTCGCCGTCCAGACCCGACTGCAGCGCCAGCGCGTCGAGGGTGCAGACGCCGACGACGGGGATGTCCAGCACGGCGCCGAGGGTCCGCGCCGTGACGAGGCCGACGCGCAGGCCGGTGAAAGGACCCGGCCCCACACCGACCGCGACCTGGGTCAGCGACCGGCGGTCTATCCCGGCCTCGGCCAGGACCGAGGCGATGGTGGGGGCGAGCAGCTCTCCGTGGCGGCGGGCGTCGACGGTGCAGCGATGGGCCAGCACCGTGTCACCGTCGGCGACCGCGACGGTCACTGCGGGGGTCGCGGTGTCCAGCGCGAGCAGCACGCGACCGAGGCTAGTGAAAGGTGGCCGCCAGGTCCGCATCCGCCCAGCGGTCCCCGATGCCGCGGCCGCTGACGGTCCGCACCTCGTCGCCGTCATGCTCGGCTCCGTGGCCGCGATCGAAGGAGATCTCCAGCCGCGACTGCGCCAGCCCCTCGACCATCCCGGCCCCCCACTCGACGACGGTGACCGACTCCGCAAGCGACGCGTCGAGGTCGAGGTCGTCCACCTCGGCCAGGTCGGCCAGCCGGTACGCGTCGACGTGGACCAGTGCCGGGCCGCCGACCGTCGACGGGTGCACCCGCGCGACGACGAACGTCGGCGACGTGACGGCACCGCGCACGCGCAGGCCCTCGCCGATGCCTCGGGTCAGCGTCGTCTTGCCGGCGCCGAGCCCGCCGCTGAGCACCACCAGGTCCCCGGCCCGCAGCGCCCCCGCCAGCCGGATCCCGAGCGCGTGCATGTCCTCAGCGGTATCCACCTCGACCGACCACGACACGGAGGCCGACGACGGCGTCACCGGCCACGCACCGCCTCGGCGCGCCGGGCGACCGCGGCCAGGTCGGCGCGCAGGGCCGCCAGTGGCTCCCCGCGGGGGCCGAACCGGATCGCGGCCGACGGGTGGTAGGTGACGACGACCGGGCGCCCTTCGTACGTCAGGTCCTGCCCGCGCAGCGACGCGATGCGCGCACCGGCACCGAAGAACCACTGCGTCGCCGTCCCGCCGAGCGCGACGACCACTGCGGGGTCGACGAGCTCGATCTGGCGGGCCAGCCACGGCCGGCAGCGCAGGACCTCC
>JAJAYQ010000017.1 GCA_026786145.1 Spirochaetaceae bacterium
GGTGGCACCCTCACGGTGGCCTTCACCGACGGCTCCACCGCGTCCGCGAGCATCGTCGGCCGGGACCCGGTGACCGACCTGGCCGTCATCCGGGCCGACGGGGTCAGCGGGCTGACCGAGGCCACCCTCGGGAGCTCGGCCGACCTGGACCCCGGTGAGCAGGTGGTGGCTATCGGGTCGCCCCTCGGGCTCGAGGGCACCGTGACGAGCGGCATCGTCAGCGCGCTCAACCGACCGGTCCGCACGGGTGACGCGAGCGGCGCGGAAACGGCCAGCACAGTCATCGACGCGATCCAGACCGATGCCGCGATCAACCCGGGCAACTCGGGTGGCCCACTGGTCAATCTGCGCGGCGAGGTCGTCGGCATCAACAGCGCCATCGCGAGCCTCGGCTCGGGCAGCGGCCAGGCCGGCTCGATCGGCCTCGGCTTCTCCATCCCGATCGACCAGGCCCGTTCGATCGCTCGCCAGCTCATCGACACGGGCCGCGCGACGCACGCCCAGCTCGGGGTCAGCGTCGGGGACACGCAGGGCGGCATTGACCGCATCCACGGCGCGAGGATCGCTTCGATCTCCCCCGGTGGCTCGGCGAGCGACGCGGGCCTCCGGCCGGACGACGTCATCACCGCCGTCGGTGACCAGGCCGTCGACGGCGCCGACTCGCTGATCGCCACGATCCGTTCGCACCGGCCGGGCGACGAGGTCGCCGTGAACTACCGCCGCGGCGGCGAAGAGTCCACGGTCTCGGTTGCGCTCGGCAGCGACGCGTGAGCACGCCAAATCCGGTGGTGCGCGTGTCGTGCCCCGGGCCGGAGGCGGGAATCGGTTAGAACTGGGACGCAGGGCCCCTCGACGCATGAGGTCGAGGGGCTTCCTGCTGAACGCGACCGCCCATTCCCGTCGCACCGGGTGGGAGGATGAGGGGATGCTCGACCCCCGAGGCCTCTACGAAGTCCACAACCCGACACACGACCCGACTGCTGTGACCGAGCGCGACCAGCCCTCGGGCGGACCGGTGCTGCTGCACGCCCTGACCGGGTTCATCGACGCCGGACAAGCGGGAGCGCTCGCCGCTGCGCATCTGCTCGGGACCATGGAGCACCGGCCGCTCGTGACCTTTGACGTCGACCAGCTGCTGGACTACCGCTCCCGCCGTCCGCCGATGCTGTTCATCGAGGACCACTGGGAGTCCTACGAGGACCCCTCGCTGGTGCTGCATGAGCTGACCGACGCGGCCGGCGTGCGCTTCCTGCTCCTCGCGGGCGCCGAGCCCGACGTGCAGTGGGAGCGGTTCATCGCCGCGGTGGCGGGCCTGGTCGACGAGCTCGGCGTCCGGCTGACGATCGGCGTCCACGGCATCCCCATGGGTGTCCCGCACACGCGGCCGACGTCCGTGACGGCCCACGCAACCCGCAACGAGCTGGTCGCAGGCCGGGACGCCTGGGTCGGCACGGTGCAGGTCCCAGGCAGCATCATTAATCTGCTCGAGCTGCGGCTGGGCCAGGCTGGCCAGGACGCGATGGGCTTCGCGGTGCACGTACCCCACTACCTCGCCCAGGCCGACTACCCCGACGCCGCCGCGGCCCTGCTCGAGAACGTCACCGCCGCCACCGACCTGACCCTGCCGACAGCCACGCTGCGCGCCGCCGCCGAGGCAGCCCGGGTGGAGCTGGACGAGCAGGTCGCCGGATCGGCCGAGGTCGCGGCCGTCGTGCACGCCCTCGAGCAGCAGTACGACACGTACGTCGAGGCGCGGGGCGGTGACGCCCCCGGCGACGACCAGGGTCTGCTGGCCGGACGTCGCGGCTTCCCGACGGCCGACGAGCTGGGGGCCGAGCTCGAGCGCTTCCTGGCCGAGCAGCCCAAGGGCGGTGGGGAACACACCGACCCGTGACACTCCCTTATCCCGGCGCGCTGCAGTCGATGGGCCGCCGGGGTGAGTCGTGGTGGAGGTGCGGCGACGCTCCGTCCGACGTGACCGAGGTGCAGGACGAGCCGTCGGTGGCGCGGGTCTGAGCAGGGTGAGAGGGCGCCGGGCCGGGAGCGCCTCACGGCGCAAGGCCGCTCGAGGCGGCTTCAATTGGGACCCGGGGCTTCCGTGCCCGACGCCCTCACCAGCCCCCGAGAGGGCCGCGTCAGAGTCTAGCCGCGGTGAGCCCCCTTCCCATGTCGACGCCTGTCAGACGAGGTCCGAGGTCCGCCAGAGCGCGGCCGCCGCCTCGAGGTCGTCCGCGGTGTCGTGCAGCGAGGCCGACGAATGGGTCAGGGCGGCTGCCTCGAGCGGGTCCCCGGCCTCGACGTCGTCGGCCCGGCGGACCCGGCCGGCCACGACGACGCGGCAGAACGCCCCCGCCCGTTCGAGCGCCACGGCCAGGTCCCCGGCGAACACCCCGTGCAGGACCTCGTCGAGCAGGACGCGCAACGCCTCCGGCGTAGGCGGGTCGGCCGCTCCGGCGACGACGTGCGGCACGGGCGCGGCCCCTCGTCCCGCTGCGAAGTCCGCAGCTGCCCGGACGGCGTCGGTGCGGACCCACTCACGCAGCGCGTAGAGACGCCAGAGCGCCCCCGGCAGCGACCGGGCCGGGCGCTGAGCCCACATGTCGGCCACGGTGTCCAGACCGACGTCGTCGACCAGGCTCACCAGGCGCGCCCGGGCGGCGGGGTCGTCGGTGGCGCGGCCCGACTCGACCAGCAGGAAGGCAGTGGCATGGGCGGCCTCGGCGAGCTCCGCCGGGTCCGGGGACCCTCCGAGTGACTCCAGGGCGGCCTTGCCCAGCAGGGTGGGTCGGCGGGGTCGTCGGTCCGGCACCTCCCGATCCTCTCACCGGAGCGGCGTCGAGCCGCGCCGCCGGTCCCGTGCCACGATGACGGCGAGCCTGTGGGATCAGAGTGGTCAGGATCAGGAGGTCGGTCAGGTGTCGGCGGACTCAGGGCGACTCGTCGAGCGACGGCGTCGGCTCGGCCCTCGGCCCGAGAGCGCCCGGCTGGCCCGGCAGCTCGTCCTCGAAGCGCTGACCGACGCGGACCGGTCCGACCTCGCCGACGTCGCGGGGCTGCTGGTCTCCGAGCTGGTGACCAACGCCATCGTGCACGCGCGGACGTCGATCGAGCTCGAGGTGGTCGCCGGCCCGGACGGCGTGCGGGTGGCTGTCCACGACGGCAGCCCCAACCAGCCCACGCCCCGTCACTACGGAACCTCGGCCACCACGGGGAGGGGTCTCGAGCTCGTCGAGATCCTGTCGGACCGGCACGGCACCGACGCCGACCCCGACCCCGACCGTGCCCCGGCGGGTGACCCTGGGAGCTCCCGGATAAGCGGAAAGACGGTCTGGTTCGAGCTCGGGACAGGACGATCCGACCCAGCCGACACCCTGCCAACCCCCTTGTCCGCCGGCGGCTCAGCCGAGCTCACCGTGCACCTTCAGGGTCTGCCGGTCCTGCTCGCCCGCGCCTGGCAGCAGCACGCCGACGCGCTGCTCCGGGAGCTATTGCTCTCTCGGTGGGACGACGAGGCGCCCTCATCAGGTGCCCCGCTCGGGGACGAGGCGGCAGCGAACGACGCGTTCACCGCCGTCGCCGCAGTGCTGGAGGGCCTCGGCCCCGTCGCCGACTTACCGGACCTCGTCGACATGGCGGTCCCGATGCGACACGAGACCGCTGCCCGCTTCGCCGACCTGGACATCGTGATGGACCATGTCACCGACCTCGCAGAGCATGGGCTGACCCTGGCCCCGGCGACCTTGCCCGAGATCAGGCTCCTCCGCCGGTGGATCTGCGGGCAGGTGCGCGACCAGGCCGCCGGGCTCCTCCCCGGCCCGTGGCCGGGAGTTCCGGCGGACCCGTCGGTCCCTACCCGGGCACCCGTCGAGTGGGATCCCAGCGAGGTCCTACGTTCTCCCGACGCCGTCGTGGCCGGCGACGACGCCAACCGGATCATCGCAGCGAGCCCGGCGGCGATGCGGCTGCTGGGCTGGGACGACGACCTGGTGGGCCAACGTCTCCTGGCAGTGATCCCCCCGCGCTTCCGGAATGCGCACATCGCGTCCTTCACGCTTCAGCTGCTGAGCGGGGAGACGACGATCCTCGACCGCGAGATCACCGTTCCGGCCCTGCGCCGGGACGGGACCGAGGTCGAGGTGCGGCTGCTGGTGCAGCGGGTGAACGTGGCCGACGGCCGGGCCGTGTTCACCGCGCGGATGCGCAGCCTGTGGACAACGACGGTGACGACGTGAGGTCCATCGGCGGCGCGCTGGCCGCCAAGCGGGCGGACCTTGAGGCAGAGCTCGCCCACCTCTCCGCCGCGGTCCCGGACGCAGGCGGGATCTCGTTCGGCAAGCGCGTCGGTGACGGGACCAGCGTCGCAGTGGAGCGGCTGACCCAGGTGGCGGCGCACGAGCAGCTCGGCGACACGCTGGCAGCGGTGATTCGTGCTCAGGCCAAGCTGGCCGATGGGACGTACGGCAGCTGTGACAGCTGCGGGAGTCCCATCGCAGCCGCGCGTCTCGAGGCCCTGCCCTGGGCGTCGCAGTGCATCGCCTGCGCCAGTCGTCGCTGACGCCGCCCGTTCACCTCCAGCGGCTACGGTCATGTCCCGTGCTCGCCGCCGTCTCCAGCGTCCTGCTCGCCGCCGCCATCACCGCTCTCGCGGACCCTGCCGCGATCTCGGCTGTCGCCGTCCCATCCTCGGTGTCGGCTGTCGCCGACCCATCGCACTGGGGCAGCCGGCGACTGGCCGCGCAGCTGACGGTCTCCTGCGTGGACGCGGCCGACCTGGGAACGGCACGGCGCCACGCCCGGGCGGGTATCGGCGGGATCACCCTTCTGGGCGACCGCCCTCCCGCCGACCTTCGGGACCAGCTGATCGGCGTGCGGCGGGCGGCGGAGACCCCCGTCCTCCCCTTCATCGCCAGCGACGAGGAGGGCGGCACCGTGCAGCGCCTCCGTCGGGCCATCTACCAGCTCCCGTCGGCCCGCACGATGGGCACCTGGTCCCCTGCGCGGGTACGTCGCACGGCGGCCGCGTACGCCCTGCGGATGCGGCGCCTCGGGGTGCGCATGGACCTCGCCCCGGTCGTCGACCTCGCCGTCCCGGGCCACTACATCGACTCGCTCGGGCGCTCTTTCGGTGCCGATCCCGCCCTCGTGGCCCGGCAGGCGCGTGCGTGGCGACTGGGCATGCAGGACGGCGGCGTCGTCACCGTGCTCAAGCACTGGCCCGGGCACGGCCGGGCCCGCAACTCCCACACCGGGCCGGCTCGCACCGCGCCACTCACGCGGTTGGAGACCTCCGACCTCGTGCCCTTCGGTCGCGAGCTCTCGGCGGGTGCACCGGTCGTCATGGTCGGTCACCTGCTCTCGCGCGGGCTGACGCGGGGCGGCGTGCCCACCAGCCTGTCCCCTCGCGCCATGACGTACCTGCGCAGGTCTGCCGGGCCCCAGACGGTGATCCTCACCGACTCACTCTCGATGGCTGCAGCCAGCTCGTCACTGGGCATCACACCGGCCCGCGCCGCCGTGCGCTCCCTGCGGGCCGGCGCCGACTGGGCGATGGCCTGCGACGCCCGGCCGTTGCGTGCGGTCGCGGCGATCCGCAGAGCCCTGGCCGACGGGACCCTGCCCCGCGCACAGGCCGAGGACTCGGTTCGTCGCATCCTCGCCCTCAAGGCGCGTTGGGGACTCGCCCCGGGTGGGGACGGGACGTGAGCAGGGACACATCGCCGGTGGCGAGGGAGTCGGCCCGGAACCGGTAGAGTTGGGTGCGTTCACCGGTGGCGTATTGCCACCACTCCCGCGGGCGAGCTGCCCGTGTGGTCGTTCCACGAGATGTGCTCCCGTCGGCTCCCAGCCGGCGGTGAAGCCCTCCGGTTGCGGCCGCAAGACCGCAACGGAGCACAGTCATGTCATCCTCGTACGCCCGTCCGGCGTCTTCAGGTCGCCCCGCGTCCTCAGGTCGCCCCGCGTCCTCGGGGCGCCCCTCCTCCCGTACCTCCTCCGGGCCGCGTCGGTCCTCGCGATCTGCTGGCCCCACCGGCGGCGCCAGCAGGTCGCCCAAGGCGGGCGGTTCGGCCGCCTCGCGTTCGGCCGACCGAGAGCTGGAGGTCTGGTTCGAGCAGGCCGCAGCCGCCAACCCGGCGCCGACCGAGACGTCGTTCTCGAAGCTCGGCCTGCCCCAGGCTCTCGTCACGGCTCTGGAGCGCCGCGACATCCGCACCGCGTTCCCCATCCAAGCCGCCACTCTCGCCGACGCCATGGGTGGTCACGACGTCCTGGGTCGGGCCCGGACGGGGTCCGGCAAGACGCTCGCGTTCGGCCTGCCGATGCTGGCCCGGCTCGCCGGCACCGCCTCGGCACCACGCACCCCGCGCGGCTTGGTGCTCGTCCCGACCCGGGAGCTCGCGGTGCAGGTGCGCGACGCCCTGGAGCCCCTCGGGCACGCGATCGGGGTCAAGACCGTCGCCGTGTTCGGTGGCGCGCCGCTGGGTCGCCAGATCGCCACCCTGGAGCGGGGCGTCGACCTGGTCGTCGCCACCCCCGGCCGCCTGCTGGACCTCATCGAGCGCCGGTCCTGCTCACTCGCCCAGATCGAGGTGTGCGTCCTTGACGAGGCCGACCACATGGCCGACATGGGTTTCCTGCCCGACGTGAAGCGGCTGCTCGACATGACGCCTGCCGGGTCCCAGCGGCTGCTGTTCTCAGCCACCCTGGACGGAGCGGTCGGCCGGCTGGTCCGGACCTACCTCACCGACCCGGTCGCGCGCGCCGTCGACTCCGCCGAGTCCTCCATCACGACCATGGAGCACCGCGCGATCGTCGTCCGCAACGAGGACAAGGTCGACGTGCTCGCCGAGATCGCGGCCCGCCCGGCCCGCACCCTGCTCTTCGTGCGCACCAAGCACGGGGCCGACCGGCTGGTCAAGCAGCTCGGCCGCCTCGGCGTCAGCGCCGAGGCCATCCATGGCAACCGCAACCAGGGCCAGCGCCAGCGCGCGCTCGACGCGTTCTCGCGCGGCGAGTCACGGGTGCTCGTGGCCACCGACGTAGCAGCTCGCGGCATCCACATCAGCGACGTCGACCTCGTCGTGCACGCCGACCCGCCCAACGACCACAAGGACTACCTGCACCGCTCGGGGCGTACCGCCCGCGCCGGCGCCTCGGGCGTCGTCGTGTCCGTCCTGTCCCCCGACCAGGTCAAGGGGTCCCGACACATGTTCAGCCGCGCCGGCGTGGTCGTCGACCCGGTGCACGCCCGTCCCGGCGACCAGCCCGTCCGTGACCTGGCCGAGTCGGGCGAGCCCGTGGTGGTCTCCACGGCGCCGCCGCGTTCGTACGAGGGCAGCAACCGCCGTCCCGGTGGCGACGGTGACAGGCGCAACGGCTCGGGAGCCCACCAGCACCGTCGTGGCCGCCGGCCGCGCCCGCAGGGGCATCGCGCGGCCTGACGCCACCGACCGCTCAGCGATGAACCTCACGCAGGCAGGTCGAGCTCGAACCAGACGACCTTGCCCTCCCCCTTCGGCGCGGTCCCCCAACGGTCGCTGAGCGCGTCCATCAGGGGGACGCCGCGGCCGGAGTCGTCGAGCAGGTGACGCCCGCCGGCGACAGGCCCCCGCGACTCCTCGTCCGAGACCTCGACCCGCAGCCGACGGGAGAAGCGCCACAGCTCGAGCACCACCTGACCGTCGGTGTGCCGTAAGGCGTTGGTGACGACCTCGGACACGAGCAGCGCGCAGGTTTCGCGGACGTCGACCAGCTCCGGGGAGCCGACGAACCGGGCGATGAAGTCTCGTGACGCCCTCGCCGCACGGGGGTCGGCCCGGTCGACCACGGTGCGCGCGTTCACCGGAGGGTCGGCCTCCAGCGGGCCGTCGTGGCGGACCACCAGGGCGGCGATGTCGTCGGAGCGGTGTCCGGTGGCTAGCGCCACCGCCATCAGCCGGTCGGCGAGGACGTCGAGGTCGTCCGGCGGGGTGACCCGCAGCACCTCCATCAGCGCCTCGGTGCCCTCGTCGAAGCTGCGACGTGAGTCCTCGACCAGGCCGTCGGTGTAGAGCACAACGACGTCGCCCGGGGCGAGCACGACCTCGCGGGTGAGGTACTCGTCCTCGGGCGCGACGCCGAGAGGCGGGCCGACCGGAGCCATCAAGGCCGACACCTGCCCGTCAGCGGTGCGCACGAGGGGCGGCGGGTGACCCGCCAGTGCCAGCGTCGCCGAGCCGGTGCGCAGGTCGACCACGAGGTAGCAGCACGTGGCGAACAGTGTCGGGTCCAGGTCGCTCATCAGCCGGTTGGTCCGCGAGAGGACAGCGGCCGGTTCGTGACCCTCGGCGGCGTAGGCCCGTAAGGCGTTGCGCAGCTGGCCCATCACCGCTGCCGCGCGCATGTTGTGCCCCTGGACGTCGCCGATGACCAGCCCGACCCGCTGCCCTGGCAGCTCGAGCACGTCGTACCAGTCGCCGCCGACGCCCATGCCGTCGGTAGCCGGCAGGTACCGCACCCGAGCGCTCAGGCCGGCTGGTTGCGGGAGGGCTCGGGGCAGCAGCTGGGACTGCAGCTCGGCGGCGAGCGTCCGCTCGAGGTCGCGCAGCCGGGCCCGGGCGACGGTCTGGGCGATGAGCCCGCCGACGCTGACCAGCAGCGAGCGCTCCTCGGGGGCCAGCTCACGCGGCTCGTCGAAGCTGATGGTCAGCGTCCCCAGTGCGCGGCCGGAGACGGTGAGGGGCAGGAACGCCCAGGCCTGCTTGCCCGTCGCTTCGACCAGGTCCCGCTTGGACGGGAACCGGCCGAGGTAGGCCTCGGGCGAGGACAGGAAGAGCGGCTCCCGGGTGCGGAGCACGAGGGCGATCGGAGAGTCGTCATCGATGCCGAGCACTCCCAGCAGGTCCACGGCAGCCGGCCCGTAGCCCGAGTGGCCCGCGAGCCGGAGCCGTCCTGTCTCCATCAGCGACACGAGCATCCCTGTCGCGCCGAAGGCCGGCAGCACCATGGTGGCGACGGTGTCGATGACCTCCGGCAGCGAGTCGGCCTCGGCCAACGCCGCCATGTAGGCCAGCACGCGACGAGCCTGCTCGGGCCGGTTCAGCTCCCGCGCCGCCTCGACCTCGGCAGCCCGGGCGGCCGTCACGTCGGCACCGAAGATCGACAGTCCGCCGCCCTCCTGGGACGCGGGGACGAGGCGCAGCTGGAACCACCGGTCCGTCGGGGCGACGTACAGCGGAAGCACACCCGCGGCGCCATGGAGCATCGCATCGCGCAGTGCCGCCTCGTGGCCACCTGCAGTCAATGCCGGCCACACCTCCCACAGCGGCTGACCGACCGCTTCCTGGCCCGCATTGACGAGGGTCTCGGCGTGGTGGTTGAGGAAGGTGACCCGCCACGAGTCGTCGACGGCCAGGAACGCGTCGGCCATGTGCTCGAGGGCCCGGGCCACCGTGTCACGGGCGAGTCTCAGCTCGGTCGAGTCGCGCGCCACCCCGAGCAGGTGGTGGGCCTGGCCGTCAGCTCCGGCCAGCACCCGACCACGGGCGTCGACCCAGCGCACCGTTCCGTCGGGGTGCCGGACGCGGTACTCCGCCTCGTACTCCCCGCAGGTGGCGATCGCGATCTCCACGGCGGACTCCACGGCCGGCACGTCTTCCGCGACCAGCGCCGCCCAGAACGTCGCGATGCGCGCGTCGAACGTCTCCGGGTCGATCCCGAAGATCCGGCAGATCCGCTCGTCCCAGACCAGGACGTCCTCGCGGATGTCCCAGTCGAAGGAGCCCATCTCGGCCGCCGCCATGACCAGGTCGAGGTGGATCCGCCCACCGTCGTCGTCGGGTACGGGGAGCCGGGCCACTGCGTCGTTCACCCGCGCCTGCCTCTCGCCCTCGGCTGCCACCCGGCCCGGCCCGAGTCTGACACGCTGGTCGCCATGAGCCAGCACTCGCGGGCAGGACAGCCGGCGCAGCCGGGCGACCTCGTGGACGTCCCCCGTCTGGTCACCGCCTACTTCACCGGGAAACCCGATGCGGACGTCCCCGAGCAGCAGGTCGCCTTCGGCACCTCCGGGCACCGCGGCTCGTCGCTGGACCTCGCCTTCAACGAGGCGCACATCGCCGCTACAACCCAGGCGATCTGCGAGCACCGCGCGGCACACGGGGTCGACGGCCCGCTGTTCATCGGCCGCGACACCCACGCGCTCTCGGCTCCTGCCTGGGCCACCGCACTGGAGGTCCTGGCAGCCAACGACGTCACCGTCCTGGTGGACGACCGTGACCGCTAC
>JAJAYQ010000018.1 GCA_026786145.1 Spirochaetaceae bacterium
GAAGACCGACCCGTTGCTGCGCCGCCCGGGGCGGGTCCACCGGTCCTCGGAGAGGGCGGCGAACCGGTCGGCCGACGTGGCTGCCGCGGCCGCCAGCTCTGTCGCGACCGTGCCGGGGTCCTGATCGGCGTACGCCATCGTGCGTGCCGTCTCGTCCTGGTCCCAGTTGGCGAGCACCGGGTCGTCCTTCTCGATCATCAGGACGAGTCGTTCGTCGAAGAGACGGCAGACGTCCCGGACGTGGCAGGCGTACTCCAGAGTCGACCAGGCCGCGTCGTCAGGACGGGTGCGGGCGTCGGGGTGTCCCACTGCCTCGGACCAGGTGGTGGTGGAGGCGCGCACCATGTCGGGGACCCGCTCGCGGGAGATGCCGGCAGCCTCGAGGCCGCACTCCGGGCACGAGCGGCTCAGGACCCAGGTCCGGTCCTTGTCATCCGGCACGATCGGCACGCTCAGCCACGATACGTGCAGGCGAGATCCTCACGAGCGGGAGGCTCGCCGAGCACCTTGAGCGGTCGACGTGGTCCCGGCGGCGGGCGACGACGGGTCAGCCGGCGGCTGAGGCCAGCCGCTGCTGATAGACGCGCAGCGCCTCGACGCGGGTGGCCGCTTCGTCCAGACGCTCCTGCGGGATGCGACCGCTCTCCACTGCCCTGCGCAGAGCCCGGAAGGCTTTGTCGGGCTTGGGGGAGTTGAGGATCAGGTCGTTGCCGGCGAGCAGCGAGCGGATTGCGCCCTCTGCCGGTCCGTAGGGCCCGTGCACCGGTCCCATGCCCTGCGAGTCGGTGATGGCAACCCCCTTGAAGCCGAGCCGGTCCCGCAGCAGGGTGCCGATCACCTCGGCGCTCAGGGACGCCGGGACGTCCGCCTCGATCTGCGGCACGGCGACGTGAGCGGTCATGATCACCGGCGCACCGGCATCGATGGCGGCCGCGAACGTCCGCAGGTCGGTCCGCTCCAGCTGGGCCACGGACTTGTCCTGGATCGGCAGCGACCGGTGGCTGTCGCCGGTCACCGTCCCGAGGCCGGGGAAGTGCTTCACCGCCGGCACCACGCCGGCCTCGAGGTAGCCCTCGACGGTGGCGACGACCATCTCTGCGGCTGTCTTGCGGTTGCTGGAGTAGGCGCGCGACCCGATCACCGAGGAGCCGTCGGGGTCGACGTCGGCGACCGGGGCGAGCACCATCGTCACGCCGAGCCCCAGCAGGGTGCGGCCGTTGTCGCGGGCGACTTCATGGGCGTACGCCGGGTCGCCGGTCGCACCCACCGACGCTGCCGACGGCACGACCGCGACGCCTTCCTTGAGCCGCTGGACGACACCGCCCTCCTGGTCCATCGAGATCAGCAGCGGCAGCCCGTCGGGTCCGTCGCCCGCGTCGTGGAGCTGCGTCGCGAGCGACTGGATCTGGTCGGCGTCCCCGATGACCTCCGGGCGCAGGAACAACCCGCCGTACGGCCGGGCGGTGACCGCGTCGACCGCCGACGGGACGCCGTGCATGAGCTCGTTCTGAGCCGCCTCGGCTGGCGTGGGGTCGGTCCCGTCGTAGCCCCAGAACCCGGGCATCAGCACGAGGGCGATCTTCTCGTCCAGGGTCAGGCTCACGACGGTTGCTCGGGCCTGCTCGATCTCGCCGAGCGTCGGACCCCAGCCGCTGCGGGCCTCGGGGTCGACGACGGGGGCGGGTGGGCTGCTGGCGGCAGCTCCGTTGCTCGGCTTCGCCGCACCGGCAGAGGGCTTTGAGCGGTCTCCGCTGGCTGTGTTGTCAGTGGCGCCATCGCTGCCGAACACCGAGCAGCCGCTCAGCCCGCCCAGTGCCGTGGCGGCCAGCAGCAGCGCCACCAGGGCGGGTCCTCGTCGCATGGGGTCCCATCGTGCCATCCGGCCGGGGCTGCTCCGCGACCCCGCAGGGGTCTGCATGCCTCCGTAGGCTCGCATCGTGCCTGAACCGTCCCCGACATCCCCGACATCCCCGAGACCGCTGGCGGAGCCGCACCCGAGCCGGCTCTCGGCGGACACGCCGGGGCGTGATGAGCTGCTCGCCGCTCACGCCGTGGCGATGGCTGCCGATGAGCCCGGGTACCTCGACCCCTCGACAGGTCTCTTCGTGCTCACCGCTCGGTTCCTCGCCGACCGGGGCACTTGCTGCGACCGTGGCTGCCGCCACTGCCCCTACCTCGCCTGAATCCTCCGACGGGGGTCCAGAGGTGTCCGGATAGTGGACGGGAACGAGACGACAACGCCGTGGTTGTGGACGGATCGGTGGACGAGTCGGTGGACAACCGGGATCAGTCGGGGACAAGTGCCACCAGGCTGTGGAGCATCCTGTGGACCGAAAAACTCGTGGAAATACATCGGAAGAACCCCTTGCCGGGCATGCCGTGGCCACACTAGAAATACGACACGTCAACAGCGACGGGGACCGGCCCGGGGGAGACTCCGGGACGCAGGGAGCAGCGGGAGACCGCAGTTTCCGGTGGGTTCTCGGAAGTTGTCGACGTGGTTCCGAGGTGTGGACGACCGAGCGATCGGCCGCCCACGGCATCGGGGCCGTGCCGCGATCGACCTGCTGAGCAATCAACGGGAACCGGGCGGGGCACAAGGTCACGGAGCGCGCCGGCCGAGCAATCGGACGGGAAGCGGACGAGGCTCGTGCCGCGAAGCGCACCCGCTGAGCAATCGGCGGGCGAGCGGACGAGGCACGAGGTGTGCGGCGCACCGACGGAGTGATCCGACGGAGAGCGAGTGCACCGCAAGCGCGAGCGCAGCGCACCGGCCGAGCAATCGGGTGGTAGCGGACGCGGGCGCTGTCCGCAGCGGCGACGGCTGAGCAATCAGCTGTCGGCGTGGCGGACTGGCGAGGCCCCTCCAACTCATGCGTGGAGGGGCCTTCGTCATGCCCGGATGGGCCAGTTCCTACCAGCCGCCAGCCTTGGTCTCAGCCGTCCACCGTGGACATGTCGGCGTAGCGGTCGCCGGCCGTGCCCCCAGCCGGGGCCGCCTCGTCCAGCCGGGCGAGGTCCTCGGTGCTGAGGGAGATGTCCGCAGCAGCCAGGTTCTGCTCGAGGTAGCTCACGCGCTTGGTGCCCGGGATCGGGACCACGTCCTCGCCCCGATGCAGCACCCACGCGAGCGCGAGCTGCGCCGGCGTCACGCCCTTGGTGTCGGCGATCTCCCGCACCCGCTCGACCAGCCGCAGGTTGACCGCCAGGTTCTCCTCCTGGAAGCGGGGGTGGTTGCGACGGAAGTCGTCGGGTGCGAGGTCGTCCACGCTGGTGATGGCCCCCGACAGCGCACCACGGCCCAACGGCGAGTACGCGACGAAGCCGATGCCCAGCTCGCGGACCGTGTCGAGCACGCCGTTGGCCTCCACATCGCGCGTCCACAGCGACCACTCGGTCTGCAGCGCGGTGATCGGATGCACGGCGTGCGCCCGACGGATCGTCGCGGCAGACGCCTCCGAGATCCCGAGCCGGCGGACTTTTCCGGCGCTCACGAGCTCGTCCAGCGCCCCCCACGTCTCCTCGATGGGCGTCTTCTGGTCGACGCGGTGCTGGTAGTAGAGGTCGATCACGTCCACGCCGAGTCGACGCAGTGAGTCCTCGCACGCCCGGCGTACGTAGTCAGGGGTGCCGTTGATGCCCACCCGCGAGCCGTCGGGTCGCCGCTCGTTACCGAACTTCGTCGCCACCACGACCTGCTCCCGCCGACCGGCGATCGCCCGGCCGACGAGCTCCTCGTTGACGAAGGGTCCGTACATGTCGGCCGTGTCGAGCATCGTCACGCCGAGGTCAAGCGCCCGGTGGATGGTGCGGATCGACTCTGCGTCATCGGCGGTGCCGTAGAACTCGCTCATGCCCATGCAGCCCAGGCCCAGGGCCGCGACCTCCAGCTCGGTGTCCGGGCCGGTCCCGAGGGTGCGTGCGCGCATCGAGGCTCTCCCAGCATTCTCACAGGTGATGTCCAGCGACCGGGCAGGCCCCGGTGAGACGATCCTAGGCGTGAGCGCGACGCAGAAAGCCGGCGAGCAGTCCCAGCCCGAGGCCCGGCTGCTCGTGGTCGACGACGAGCCCAACATCCTCGAGCTGCTGGCGACCAGCCTGCGCTACGCCGGGTTCGAGGTGACCACCGCGACCAACGGCCGCGAGGCGCTCGCCGAGGCCCGCCGATCGCGTCCGGATCTCGTCGTCCTCGACGTGATGATGCCCGACATGGACGGCTTCGCCGTCGTGCGCCGGATGCGCGGCGAGGGGTCTACGGCCCCGGTCGTGTTCCTCACCGCGCGCGACGCGACCGGGGACAAGGTCACCGGGCTGACGGTCGGCGGCGACGACTACGTCACCAAGCCGTTCAGCCTCGAGGAGATCGTGGCGCGGATCCGGGCGGTGCTCCGGCGTACGTCGGGCACGGGGACAGCAGCGGGCGGCTCCGGATATCCGTCCCGCCTGGTCTTCGCCGACATCGAGCTCGACGACGACACCCACGAGGTCTGGAAGGCCGGTGTTCTGGTGGCGCTCTCTCCGACGGAGTTCAAGCTGCTGCGCTACGTCATGCAGAACGCCGGCCGGGTGCTGTCCAAGGCACAGATCCTCGACCACGTCTGGCACTACGACTTCGGTGGTGAGGCCAATGTCGTCGAGTCCTACGTCTCCTACCTCCGCCGCAAGGTCGACACCACGGATCCCCGGCTGCTGCACACGTTGCGTGGCGTCGGTTACGTCCTGCGGATTCCGCGCGAGTGACGGTGGCAGGCAACCCCGACGGCCTCCTGGCGCGGGTGCCGCTGCGGGTCAAGCTGGTCGCAGCGCTGGTCGTCCTCGTGGCGGTGGGCCTCGTCGCGACCGGCACCATCGTGACCGCGTCGATCCGTGCCTACCTCGTCGACCAGGTCGACCAGGATCTGGCGGAGATCGCGCAGCGAGAGCCCCGGCCGAGAGACTTCGGCGGCGAGCGCAACGACCCGTTCGAGACCCGACGGGACGAGTACGTCGGAGTCGCCGACACGTCCGGCCGTGAGCTGCTCGGACGGACGAACAATCTCGACGTCACTCCGCCTGTCATCGACCCGGACACGGTCTCCGAGGCGGACTCCGAGCCGTTCTCGGTGCCGTCCCGAGGGAGTGGGCCGCGCTGGAGGGTGATCGTGCAGCCGGTGACCTTCAACAACACCCCAGGACTACTCGTGCGTGGGATCTCGCTGACCGATGTCCAGAACACGACACGGCAGCTGGTGCTCGTCGAGATGCTCGTCGGCGCCGCGGTGCTCACCCTGCTCGGTGCTGCCGGGTATGTCGTCGTGCGCTCGAGCCTCCGGCCGCTGCGGGAGGTCGAGACGACGGCGGCGGCCATCGCGGCCGGGGACCTGTCCCGACGCGTGCCGGAGGGCGATCCCCGGACCGAGGTCGGGCGGCTCTCGCGCGCGCTCAACGGCATGCTCGCCCAGATCGAGACCGCCTTCCGCGCCCGGGAGCGGTCCGAGACCTCGGCGCGGGCCAGCGAGGACCGGATGCGCCAGTTCGTCGCCGACGCGAGCCACGAGCTGAGGACGCCGTTGACCTCGATCCGCGGGTTCGCCGAGCTGTACCGGCAGGGCGCAGTCACCGGGTCGGACGAGGTGCAGCGGGTGATGCGCCGCGTGGAGGATGAGGCGTCGAGGATGGGCCTGCTCGTCGAGGACCTGCTGCTCCTTGCGCGCCTCGACCAGCAGCGTCCGCTTCAGCGGACGCCGGTCGACCTGCTCGAGATCGTGACCGACGCGGTCGGCGACGCCCGGTTGCTCGCACCGGACCGTGCCGTCGACCTCTCGGTCCACGGCGACGAGGCACCCGTCGTGCTGGGCGACGAGCCGCGCCTGCGCCAAGTCGTCACCAACCTGATGTCCAACGCCCTGACCCACACCCCTGCCGGGACTGCTGTCGCGGTGACGCTGGACACTGACTACGGGGGCGGGCGCCCTGGCCACGTCCGGGTCGCCGTGCACGACCGGGGCCCGGGACTCACCCCTGAGGACCGGTCCAAGGTCTTCGAACGGTTCTACCGTTCCGACCCGTCCCGCACCCGGTCCGCGGGCGGCACCGGCCTGGGCCTGTCCATCGTGGCGGCCCTGGTGGCTGCCCACGGGGGCCACGTCACGGTCGAGTCCGAGCCTGGACAGGGCAGCACGTTCGCCGTGGACCTGCCGTTGCTCTCCCAGCTGGCGGCCGACTGACAGGTCCGTCACAGGTTGGTGCCCCACGATGGGGACCGACGCCAGCAGACCTCGCCGTTAGGGGATTGGACATGACGACGCACCAACCGGACCAGTCCGACCCGGTCGACACCATCGTGTCGGGAACGGACACGCCCCGCCGCTCCGGCCGGGTCCGAGGAAGCCTGCAGGCCGTGGCAGCCGCCCTGGCCCTGGTCGTGGCGGTTGCCACCGGTGTCGCCCTCGCGGGCGACGGGGCAGACACGACCGAGCCGTTGGCCCTTGCCGCTGCGGGGTCGGCCTCGCCCAGCGCCGACGACGACGGAGGTGACGGCCGAGCTGATGGCTTCCGTGGACGGGGGCATGCCTTCGGCCGAGGTTTCGGTCACGGACGGATGGGCGGACCGGGCCGTGGGGCGCTGCACGGCACCTTCGTCGTGCCGGACGCCGACGGGGGCTACCGCACCGTGGTGAGCCAGCGCGGCGAGGTGACCGCGGTGTCGGACACGTCGTTGACCGTCAGGAGTGAGGACGGCTTCGTCGCGACGTACCGGCTCACCGACGCCACCAACGTCCTCGGCGGTGCCGGCGGCGTCGCCGACATCGCCGAGGGCGACCAGGTGGGTGTCGGGGCCGACCGGAAAGCCTCGGTGAACACCGCGAGGCACGTCGTCGACCTGGACCGCCGCGGCGACCCCCGCCAGAGGTCCACGTAGGGTCGGGGCTGTGCCCACACGACAAGGATCGGGAGCCGCGACCGCGTCGACGGGGGAGGTCACCCGGTTCCGGGTGATGGCGTGGACGACGGGTCTGGTGCTGTCGGTGGGCGCTCTCATCGGCCTGCGCTTCTGGCCGTGGTACATCGGCGAGGGCATCGCCCGTTGGTTCTGGACCGCGCACGGGTGGCTCTACCTCGCCTACCTGGTGACCGCCTTCACGTTGGCCTACCGGCTGCGCTGGTCCATCGGCAAGACGGTGCTGGTCCTGCTCGCCGGCACGGTGCCGTTCATGTCGTTCGTCGCGGAACGACGAGTGAGCGCGGAGCTGGCTCGCCGTCAGGATCTGCCTCCCGGTCAGGACCGGACAGGTGCTCCGTCCTCGACCGCCTGAGGACCGACCCCCAGAAGACCACCGCAGCGAGCGCGAACAGCCACCACTGCAGCCCGTAGGCCAGGTTGCGCCACCTACCGACCTGCCCGCCGGTCCCGGTGGCACTGTCAGCGGTGTCGGTCGCGGGGACCTGGGTGAGCCGCCCGACCGGGTCCGCCGGGTCCTGCGAACGGAGCACGACGAAGCCGTCGTATAGCTCGTCACCGTCGTACGGGAGGCGCTCCAGCAGGGTGACGGTCGCCACGTAGGACAGCTGACCCTCGCGCAGCCCCCCTGGTGCGACGGCCGAGTCAGCCTCGGTCTCTGACTGCTGCAGCACCCCGGTCAGGGTGACCACGCCCGATACAGGTGCAGGTACGTCGGTGCCCTCGGGGACCCAGCCCCGGACCACCGGCAGCACTCCTTCCCCGGTGACCAGCTGTGTCAGCACGAGGGCACCCGCCCGGCCGCGCACCTCTCGCCCGGGCACCACCAGCTGCCCCTCGGGGTCCCAGGTCCCCGTCGCCCGCACCCGCGCTCCGATGTCGTCCGCGCCGAGGCGTCCCCCCGGCGCCGTGACGTCGTCGATCCCGAGGACAGGGGAGCTCCCGGAGGGCCTGGTGCCTGCCGCGGTCGCCCCGAAGCTGTCCAGCTGCCACCAGCCCAGCCAGCCGAAGGACACCAGCACGGCCACCAGCGCCAGGTGCCACGCCCACCAGCGGGGAGCGAGGGCGAAGCGGATCATGACCCGAACGCTAGCCGTCTCTACGGACGCGTCACCATGACACCCATGCCCCAGTCGACCGAGGAGCTCCTGTCCCTGCTGGACCTCGAGACGATCGAGGACGGCCTCTTCCGCGGCCGGCAGCCCGAGACGTCGCTGCAGCGCGTGTTCGGCGGCCAGGTCGCGAGCCAGGCGCTGGTCGCGGCCGCCCGCACGGTCAACGAAGGCCGGGTGGTGCACTCGCTGCACGCCTACTTCCTGCGCCCCGGCGACACGTCGGTCCCGATCCTCTACGCGGCCGAGCGCACCCTGGACGGCCGGTCCTTCAGCTCCCGCCGGGTGGTCGCCCGTCAGCACGGGCTGCCGATCTTCTACATGTCCGCGTCCTTCCAGGTGCCCGAGGAAGGCCTCGAACATCAGGACGCGATGCCGGAGGTGGATCCGCCGGGACAGTGCCCCGAGCTCGGCGACGTGCTGGCCAAGCTGTCCGGCCGCCCGCGCGAGAACTGGGACCGCGAGTGGGCGTCGCTGGACGTGCGGTACGCCGGCCAGGTGCACGCCGACCGCGAGTCAGGGGTGGAGTCCGGGTCCCGGGTATGGCTCAAGGCGTCGGACCCGATCGGCGACGACCCGGTCCTGCACGCCGCGGTGCTGACCTATGCAAGTGACCTCACCCTCCTGTCGGCGGCCGTGACCCCTCACGGCACCTACATCGGCGACCCGCGGCTGCAGCCCGCATCCCTCGACCACGCGATGTGGTTCCACCGGGCATTCCGGGTCGACGAGTGGCTTCTCTACGACCAGGCGTCCCCCTCCGCGTCGGGTGGGCGAGGGCTGGCGGCGGGACGGCTGTTCACCGAGGACGGGAAGCTGGTGGCCTCCGCCGTGCAGGAAGGCCTGGTCAGGCTCAAGCGATAGAGGCATCCTGGGGGACGGGGAGGTGAGCGACGTGTCCGTCGCAGCGGTGGTCGGGCTGCTGGCTGTCGTGCTCTGCACCGCCGGCCTCCTGGGACATCTCGGCCGGCCGTTGGCTGCCATCGGCGACGCGTGGTACCGCCTGCGGCCCCGGCCGCCCCGCCCAGAGACGGTGTCGGTGGAGCAGCTCGTCGCCGACCTGCGCCGGCTCGCGGACCTGCTGGAGCAGACCTACGTGACCGAGCAGCCCGCCAAGATGGAGCGACTACGGGCAGCCTCCCTGGCGTACGACTATGTGCTTCTTGCGGCCTGCCGCACGCTGGAGATCCCCTCGTCGCAGACCGCTCCGCTGCAGGCCTTCGAGCGGCTGGAGACTGAGGCCGCGTTGGCCCGCAGCGGCCTGGACTGGTGAGCTGCGCCCGCATGACAGGGTGAGGTCCGTGCGGCTGCCCTCGTTCGTGCTGGTCCGCGACGGCCGGGTGCGGCTGCGTGGCGTGCGCACGATGAAGAGCACGTTGGCCGCGGTCACGGCGTACGCCGTGGCGCTGCCCCTCTCGGACAACCCGCGTCCGGTGCTCGCGCCCCTCACCGCCCTGCTCGTCGTGCAGCTCACGCTCTACGACACGTTGCGCACCGGGCTGCGCCGGGTGGTCAGCGTCGTCGCCGGGGTGCTGGTCGCCGTCGGCCTGTCCACCTGGCTGCCGCTGACCTGGTGGAGCCTCGGCATCGCGGTGGCCGGGTCGCTGGTCCTCGGGCGGCTGCTGAGGCTGGGCGCCGAGGTCAGTGAGGTGCCGATCAGCGCGATGCTCGTGCTCGCGGTCGGCGGCGCGGAGACCGCCGCTGAAGGTCGGGTGTACGAGACGATGATCGGTGCCGTGGTCGGCGTCGTCATCGGGTCGGTGATCGCGCCGCCGCTCTACGTGCGCCCCGCCTCCGACGCCGTGCAGGACCTGGCGCGGGTCGCGGCGTCGGTCCTGCGCAAGGTGTCGCGTGAGGTGCGCGAGGAGTACACGCGCGAGCAGACCGAGCGGTGGCTGGATGACGCGCGCGGACTCGGGCGGGACGTGCTGCGCGCCGACCGGGCGCTGGACAAGGCAGCTGACAGCCTGCGCTACAACCCGCGAGCGTGGAGCCGGCCCTACGCGGGTGCCAGCCTGCGGTCGGGGCTCGACGCCCTGGAGCGGTCAGCGGTCTCGCTGCGCGGCGTGTGCCGGTCGTTGGCGGACCTGACGCAGGCCGAGAACACCGAGCGGATCTACGGCGAGGACGTCCGGGCTGCGCTCTCCGACCTGCTCGCCGACGTGGCCGATGCGGTCGAGAGCTACGGCGCCCTGATCAGCTCGGAGGTGGTGGGAGCGGGACCGGAGGACCAGCGGCTGCGGGAGTCGCTGGGCAACGCATGGGAGGACCGGCACCGGCTGGCCGACCTGCTGCGGCAGGAGGAGCGGATGCGCGAGGACCAGTGGACGACGCACGGGGCGCTCACCTCCCACATCGACCGGCTCCTGCGTGACGTGGACAGTGACGCGAGGGCCGAGCTGCGCAACTCCTGGCCGACCCCGCCGCCGTCCGGGCTGGCCCACCCCGTGCAGACCGCGCGCTCGCGCCTGCGCCGCCCGCTCCGTCGCACCCAGCGCCGCTGACAGAGCGGTCGCGGCAGGCGATCATGTGCCCATGGGGTCCTACCGGCAGGCGTACGAGCAGAGCATCTCCGACCCGACCGCCTTCTGGGCGCAGGCGGCCCAGGCCATCGACTGGCGCACCCCGCCCCGCACGGTCCTCGATGGGACGGGCGCACCGTTCCACCGGTGGTTCGTCGGCGGCGAGCTCAACACCTGCGAGAACGCGCTGGACCGTCACGTCGCCGCGGGCGACGGCGAGCGGTTGGCCCTGGTCTACGACAGCCCCGTCACGGGGACCAAGCGGACCTACACCTACACCCAGTTGCTCGACGAGACAGCGACCTTTGCCGGTGCGCTCGCCGGGCTGGGGGTGACCAAGGGTGACCGGGTCGTCATCTACCTGCCGATGGTCCCGGAGGCCGTCGTCGCGATGCTCGCGTGCGCCCGCCTCGGGGCAGTGCACTCGGTGGTGTTCGGCGGGTTCGCCGCGCATGAGCTCGCGGTGCGCATCGACGACGCGCAGCCGAAGGTCGTGGTGACCGCGTCCTGCGGCATCGAGGTCACCCGCGTCGTGGAGTACAAGCCGCTGCTGGACCGGGCGCTGTCGCTGGCGACGCACCAGCCCGAGCACGTCGTGCTGCTGCAGCGTCCGCAGGCTCGTGCGGAGCTCAGCGCACCGCGCGACCTGGACTGGCAGGAGCTCGTCGCGGGTGCCGAGCCCGCGGAGTGCGTGACGGTTGCGGCCACCGATCCGCTCTACATCCTTTACACGAGCGGCACCACCGCCAAGCCCAAGGGCGTGGTGCGCGACAACGGGGGGCATGCCGTCGCGCTGCGCTGGAGCATGGAGAACATCTACGGCATCGGGCCCGGTGATGTGTGGTGGACGGCGTCAGACGTCGGGTGGGTTGTCGGTCACTCCTACATCGTCTACGCGCCGCTGCTCGTCGGGGCCACGACGGTGCTCTACGAGGGCAAGCCCGTCGGAACCCCTGACGCGGGTGCCTTCTGGCGCGTCATCGAGGAGTACGCCGTGCAGGCGCTGTTCACCGCGCCCACCGCGATCCGGGCGGTGAAGAAGGAGGACCCGGACGGCACGCTGCTCGCCGGACGGGACCTGTCGACACTGCGGACGCTGTTCCTCGCGGGGGAGCGGCTGGACCCCGACACCTGGCAGTGGGCCACCGACCGCCTCGGCGTCGCCGTCGTCGACCACTGGTGGCAGACCGAGACCGGGTGGCCGATCGCCGCGAACCTGCGCGGTCTCGAGCCGATGACCATCAAGGCAGGCTCGCCGACGGTGGCGGTGCCCGGCTGGGACGTGTGCGTGCTCGACCCGGGAGGTGAGGAGGTCCCTGCCGGGACCGAGGGTGCGATCTGCGTGCGGCTTCCGCTGCCGCCGGGTGCCTTGCTGACCCTGTGGAACGACGACGAGCGCTTCGTCGCGTCGTACCTCTCGGCCTTCGACGGCTACTACCTCAGCGGGGACGGCGGGTATGTCGACGAGGACGGCTACGTGTTCGTGATGGGACGCACCGACGACGTCATCAACGTGGCCGGGCACCGGCTCTCGACCGGGTCGATGGAGGCGGTCGTTTCCGGGCACCCGGCGGTCGCGGAGTGCTGCGTCATCGGCGTGCACGACGAGCTGAAGGGACAGGTGCCGCGCGGTTTCGTCGTGCTCAAGGCGGGCGTCGACATCGACCCGGACGTGCTGCGCGCCGAGCTCGTGGCGCGGATGCGCGACGAGATCGGGGCCGTCGCGTCGTTCAAGCAGGTCGACGTCGTTGCCGGGCTGCCGAAGACGAGGTCCGGGAAGATCCTGCGCCGCTCGATGCGGGCGATCGCCGACGGTCGCGACGAGCCGGTCCCTTCGACGATCGAGGACCCCGAGGTGCTGGAGAGGCTCGGCCCCACCCTCCGGGACGACTGACCCCCTCAGGTCGGCGTGAGGGCGTCCATGCCCGGTGGAAGGTCGGCGGAGTGCAGGACGAGGAGTCGTTGGGTGGGGCGGGTGAGAGCGACGTAGAGGTCGTTGGCACCGCGCGGCGAACCCGCCAGGATGTCTGCCGGCTCGACCACGATCACGCCGTCGAACTCCAGGCCCTTCACCGCCGGCACGGCCAGCACCGAGACGGGGCTGTCCAGGGTGGCGCGACCCCGACCCACCGTGCCCGGTGGTAACGCTGCGGCGAGACCGTCGCGCAGCGCGTCGTCGGTGCCTGCCACGGTCACCACCGCAAGCCGTCCGGCGCCCAGCTGCCCCAGCTCCGAACGCACGGCGTCTACCACCGCGACGAGGTCGCCCGCGGCAATCCGTCGCGCGGCGGGCGGCGAGTCGCCCTCGCGAACGGACTCCGGTGTCGACGCGGAGACGCCGGCCGCGGCCAGGGTGTCGGCGGCGACCCGCATCACCTGCGCGGGGGTGCGGTAGTTGACGGTGAGCTCCTCCAAGCGCCACCGGCCGGCGACGTAGGGGTCCAGGACGGTGGCCCACGACGACGTACCCGCCGGCGACCCGACCTGAGCGACGTCACCGACAAGGGTGAGCGAACGGGACGGGACACGGCGCATCAGCAAGCGCCACATCATCGGTGAGAGCTCCTGCGCCTCGTCGACGACGAGGTGCCCGTAGGCCCAGGTGCGGTCGCTCTCGGCACGCTCGGCCACGGTGAGGGTCGGGCCGCTGTCGGCGAAACGGTCGGCGAGCTGCTCGGCCGAGACCAGCCCCGAGCCCACCCCCATGGACAGGGTGTCGCGCGCGTGCTCGAGCTCGCTCATGCGGGCGGCCTGTGCTGCATGCGCGGCGAGCCGGTCGGCCGTGCCGTCCTCCCCCAACAGCTCGGCCAGCTCGTCGAGCAGCGGCACGTCGGCGACGGTCCACGCCGACCCGCGCTCCCGGTGCAGCAGCCGGCGTTCGTGCGAGGTCAGGTCCGGTGCCACCACAGCCAGTCGGTCCGGGTCAGCGAAAAGGTCCGCCAGCGTCCGACGAGGATCCAGCGGCATCCAGGCGAGGTTGAGCTCGCGGCGCACGTCAGCGCTGTCCCGCAGGTCCGAGAGCAGGTCTTCTCGGCTGTCGGCGTCCAGGTCGGTCCCGATCGCGCGGGCCAGGTCCCCGGCGAGCTGGTCGAGCAGGTCGCGCAGGAAACCCTCGCGGGCCATGTTGTGCGGCTTGCGTGTACGCCGGGCGCGGCCGCGGGCCGCAGCGACCCGCTCCGGGGCGAGCTCCAGCGTCGTGCCCTCGACCACGAGCTTGCGCCGGGAGTCCGGGACGCGCTGGCGGTCCCGCACCGCACGGTCGAGCACACGGGCCATCCGCAGGTCGCCCTTGAGCGCGGCGACACCGGGCCGGATCTCCTCCACGGCACTGACGCCGGGGAACAGCTCGGCCGCCGTCGACATCACGACACCCGTCTCGCCCAGCGACGGCAGCACCTGCTCGATGTAGCGCAGGAACAGGGGGTTGGGCCCGACCAGCAGGACGCCGCTTCGAGCGAGACGTTCGCGGTGGGTGTAGAGCAGGTACGCCGCTCGGTGCAGCGCCACGGCCGTCTTGCCGGTGCCGGGGCCGCCCTGCACGACCAGCGCTCCGGTCAGATCGCTGCGGATCACCCGGTCCTGCTCGGCCTGGATGGTCGCCACGATGTCGGCCATCCGGCCGGTACGGCGGGCACCGACGGCGGCCATCAGGGCGCCTTCGCCGGCCAGGGTGGACCGGTCGCCCTCGGGCAGCGCGTCGAGGTCGAGCACCTCGTCCTCGACGCCGACGACCGAGCGGCCGCGGGTCGCGAAGTGGCGACGGCGTACGACGTCGTGCGGGGCAGCTGCGGTCGCCTGGTAGAAGGACCGCGCAGCGGGTGCCCGCCAGTCCACCAGGAGCTGGGTGCGCTCCTCGTCGGAGAGCCCGAGACGGCCGATGTAGCGGCGGTCGCCGTCGGTCAGGTCGATCCGGCCGAAGGCGAGCCGGTCCTCCACCGCCTCGAGCTGGGCCAGTCGCTGCTCGTGCAGGGTCGCGAACGCGTCGCGCTCGGAACGGTTCTGGGGCGTGCCGCTGGGGCCCTCGCGGCGCACGGCGGCGAGATCCTCGGCGGTACGCGCCCGGAGCAGGTCCAGGCGTGCGTACAGCAGATCGAGATAGGACTGTTCCCGTCCGACCTCGGAGTCCTCGGCCACCTGTGGGAGCTCCCCTCCTGAGCAGCCGTCCATTATGTACGGCCGCGCCGGGGCTCACGCCACCGAGGCGCCTATCGACTGCGGGAGCTTGCGGCGCGCCGGTCCCTGCACCAGTCGCTCGAGCCGCTCCGGGGGGACGGCTGGGGAGAACAGGTAGCCCTGGGCCCACTCGCAGCCGAGCGCCCGCAGGGCCGCCCGTTGGGTGTCGCGCTCGACGCCCTCCACGATCACCTGCAGGTCGAGGGCCATCGCCAGCTGCAGCACCGCGCTGAGCATCGCGTGGCTGCCCGGGTCGGTGTCCACGAGGTCCACGAACGACCGGTCGATCTTGAGGATGTCGATGGGCAGCGACCGCAGACGGCCCAGGGACGAGTACCCGGTGCCGAAGTCGTCGATCGCGATCCGCACCCCGAGCCCGCGCAGGGCGGCCAGCCGCTCGGTCATCACGGTCACGTCCCGCATCAAGGCGCTCTCCGTGAGCTCGACCACCAGCGACCCGGGGACGATCCCGTGACGTGCCAGCTCGGCCCGTACGTTCTCCACGAGCTCGGAGTTCTCCAGCTCACGCACCGAGAGGTTCACGCTCATCGTGAGCCCGTCGAGGCCCGCGGCTGCCCACGACGCCATGACCTCGCACGCGCTGCGCAGGACCTGCTGGCCGACTCCGACGATCAGGCCGGTCTCCTCGGCGAGCTCGATGAACTGCGCCGGAGGCACCAGCTCGCCGGCCCGGTTCCAGCGCACCAGCGCCTCCGCGCCGACGCAGGCTCCGGTGCCGAGGTCGACGATCGGCTGGAAGTGGGTGGTGAGGTCATGGTTCTCCACGGCGTTGCGCAGGTCGCGCTCGCGGGCCATTGCCCGCACCAGCTCGTCGTGCATCGACTCCTCGAACACCGCGAACTGCCCGCGGCCGGCCGCCTTGGCGCGATACATCGCCGTGTCGGCGCAGCGCAGCATGTCCACGGCGGTGTCGGCCGCCGTCTCCGGCCGACGCCGCTCCCACGCGATGCCGATGCTCGCGGACACGGACACGTCGTGCCCGGACACGACGAAGCGGGGCTCGAGGGCTGCCAGCAGGTCGCTCGCCGTTCGGGTGGCGACCCGGAGGTCATTGATGGCCGGGAGGAGCACGGTGAACTCGTCACCACCGAAGCGCGACACCAGGAAGGGTGAGGACACGACGTCCCGCAGCCGTTCGGCGACCCGCACCAGGAGCTCGTCGCCGATGCCGTGGCCGAGCGCGTCGTTGACCAGCTTGAAGCCGTCGAGGTCGACGAAGAGCACCGCCGGCCCGGCGCCGCCGCCGGTCGTGAGCTCGAGAGCCGTGGTGAGCTGGTCGTGCAGGCGGGCCCGGTTGGCCAGGCCGGTGAGGGGGTCGATGAAGCCTTGCTGCATCTCGGTGAACAGGTGCTGCTCGGTGAGGACGATGCTCGCCTGGTCGGCGAACGCACGGAGGGTCTCCCGGTCGGTGTCGTCGAAGCGTCGACCTGCGGTCAACGTGGCGGCCACGATGCTCCCCACGGCGCGGCCGAACTGCTGCACGGGCGTCCCCATGGCGGCTCGCACCCCGCCTTTGAGGTAGGTCGCCATCGCCGCCGGGTGCTCGGCGTAGTCGTCAACACTGACCGTCTTGTTGCCGCGGAATGCCGCACCGCCCACCCCTGAGCCGGACACGGGACTGTGCCGGGGCGCCTCGGAGTCGAGTCCGACGCCCGACACGATCATCAGCTCGTCGGGTCGCTCCGGGTCCACGAGCCGGATCGCGACCATCTCGACGCCCAGGACCCGCGCCGCCGCCGCGGTCACCAGGTCGAGCTTCTCCTGGAACGGAGCCCGGCGCGCGAGCGATCGCTGCACCCGCACCATCTCGTCGAGGACCTGCTGGCGGTACTCCAGCTTGCGGACGAGGGCCGAGGTCGCCCCCGCCTGGACCGCGTGGAGGTCCCGCTCCAGGGACTGGGCGGCCTCGACGCGCAGGGCCATCGCGAGCATCGTGCCCATCTCCTGCAGCGCCGTGTCGAGTCGCGCGGTCCACAGCAGGTCCTTGGCGGCTCCGACGGCCAGCCGTCGCCCGCCTCCCGCAGGGACGTCCCGCCACGCGAGGTCGCCGTCGCACGGGCGCATCGCACCGGTCCGGAGCAGCCGCGCCTCGACGACACCGAGCAGGTCCGCGGCCCGGTCCAGGGCCACGCTGGTGGCCCGGCCGGTCGCGACCGCTCGGCTCACGTCGTCGGCGAAGGCCGCGGTCACCTGGGCGACCCAGTCCGCGGGACGTGCCCCGGGCAGCGCAGGGAGAGCCACCGCGTGCTCCTCCCACGAGAACCTTTGTCTTAGCGTCATCGGCCACTGCGAGCGATTACTTGACGCGATGCCAGACTGGGACCATGCCCTACGCCGCCGCCGATGACCGTTACGACGCGATGACCTACCGGCGCTGCGGCCGCAGCGGGCTCCAGCTCCCGGGTGTCTCCCTGGGGCTCTGGCACAACTTCGGGGACGACAAGCCGTTCGACACCCAGCGGGCGATCCTGCGCCGGGCGTTCGACCGGGGGGTCACCCACTTCGACCTGGCGAACAACTACGGGCCGCCCTACGGCGCCGCGGAGACCAACTTCGGGCGCCACGTCGCCGACGACTTCCGTCCGCACCGCGACGAGCTCGTCATTTCCACGAAGGCGGGCTACGACATGTGGTCCGGCCCGTACGGCGAATGGGGCTCCCGAAAACACGTCCTGGCCAGCCTCGACAAGTCGCTGTCCCGGATGGGCCTCGACTACGTCGACATCTTCTACTCCCACCGCTTCGATCCCCACACCCCGCTCGAGGAGACGATGGGCGCCCTCGCCACGGCGGTCCGGGACGGGAAGGCCCTCTACGCCGGCATCTCGTCGTACTCGCCGGACCGCACCAGGGAGGCGGCCCAGATCCTGCGCGACCTCGGCACGCCGCTGCTCATCCACCAGCCGTCCTACTCGATGCTCAACCGCTGGGTCGAGGACGGGCTGCTCGACGTGATCGAGGAGGAGGGCGTCGGGTGCATCGCGTTCTCCCCGCTGGCCCAGGGCATGCTGACCGACCGCTATCTGGACGGCATTCCCGAGGGGTCCCGGGCCGCGCAGGGCAAGTCTCTGGACCCGGCGCTGCTCACCGACGCGAGCCTCGATCACGTACGCGCCTTGAACACGATGGCCGGTGACCGGAGTCAGTCGCTCGCACAGATGGCGCTGGCCTGGCTGCTGCGCGACGAACGGGTCACCTCGGTTCTCATCGGCGCCAGCAGTGTCGAGCAGCTCGACGCCAACCTCGACGCGCTGGACCGACTGGACTTCACCGAGGACGAGCTCACGTCGATCGACGCGCACGCCGTCGAGTCCGGCATCAACCTCTGGTCCCGCTCCAGCGACTCCTGATCCCTATGTCCCACCCACCCGCGGCGCTGCTCGCCGGCGCCGTGCTGGCCGGCGCCGTGCTGGCAGGTGCCGTGCTGGCAGGTGCCGTGCTGGCAGGTGCCGTGCTGGCAGGTGCTCCGGGACAGGCTTCGCCGGCGGCGGCCACCAGCGCTCTGCCGCTCGCCGGCCGGGTGGTCGCCATCGACCCCGGTCACCAGCTGGGGAACAGCCGGTTCCCGGCGCAGGTCGATCGGAGGGTCTGGGTCGGCCTCTGGAAGCCCTGCAACTCCACCGGGACGGCGACGAACGGTGGGTTCCCCGAGGCGACGTTCACCTGGTGGGTCTCCCGACGGCTCGCGGTCCGGCTGGAGGCGCTCGGGGCCACCGTCCGGATGACCCGCACCACCAACAGCCGCGACGACTGGGGCCCCTGTGTCGACGCGCGAGGCCGCTTCGGGGCGGAGGTCGGCGCCGACCTCGAGGTCTCGGTGCACGGGGACGGGGCAGCCGCCGGGACCCATGGCTTCTTCGTGATCCGTCCGGGTGCGCGACCGGGCTACACCGACGACATCGCCGGTCGCTCGAGCGTCCTCGCCGGGCACGTCCGGGCCGGGCTCCTCGGCGTCGGCTTCGGCGCCTCCACGGCGTACGGCGGGGACGGTCTGGACACCCGCCGCGACCTCGGGACGCTCACCATGGCCGATGTGCCGACGGTCATGGTCGAGCTGGGGAACATGCGCAACGCCGGTGACGCCCGGTGCATGACGTCGGCCTCGTGCCGCGACCGCTACGCGCGTGGACTCGCCGACGGGGTGCTCGCATACCTGTCGCGCTGACGCGGCCGGCGCTGCGAGGATGGCAAGCAACGACATTGATCGACGAGGACGGGTGACCAGCGTGGCCGAGAAGAAGAAGACGGACAAGGCCGAGAACGACGTCCAACGACGGATGCGGGAGGCACTGGAGGCCAAGCAGGCCAAGCAGAAGAAGGCTCAGGGCGAGGACCATCTCGGCGGGCTCCACGTCGGACCGGCGACCAACGACAAGCACCAGCGCCAGTTCCGCCGCAAGTCCGGCGGCTGAGCAGCCGGAGCGACCTTGTGGAGCAACTCTCCGGCGAGTCGCAGCAAGAAGGTCGCTCTGGAGCAGTGGGGGAGCGGCGGGCGCGCCGCGGTTGGATCCTCTACGACGTGGCCAACTCCGCGTTCGTCACGACGGTCGTCACCGCGTTAGGTGGGCCCTACCTCACCGCGCTCGCACAGGACGCTGCCGGACCCGACGGTCGGGTGGACCTGCTCGCGTGGGACCCGCGCGCCGGCAGCGTGTACGCGTACGTCACGAGCGCATCGGTCGTGCTGCAGGTCTTGCTGCTGCCGCTGCTCGGTGCGCTCGCCGACCGGGCCGGTGGCAAGCACCGCCTGCTGGCGGTCGCGACCGCCATCGGGGTCCTCGCGACGGTGGCCTTCGCGCTGGCCACCGGCTGGAGGAGCGCCGCAGTCGCCCTGGTGGTTGCCAACGTCGCGTTCGGCGCGGCTATCGTCGCCTACAACGCGTTCCTCGCCGACGTGGCGGCACCCGAGGAACGGGACAGGGTGTCGTCCAACGGGTTCGCGGCGGGCTATCTCGGCGGTGCGGCGCTGCTCGCTCTCGCACTGGTCGCGATCTCGGTCGGACCCGGGCTGGGACTGTCCACCGGCACCGTCGTGCGCGGGTCGGTCGTGGCCGCCGCGCTGTGGTGGGCCGTCTTCGGCCTGGTCGCGATGCGTCGGCTCGCGCCCGTCGGTGTCGGCGGCGCCCCGTTGCCGGAGAGCCTGTGGAAGGGGCTGCGCACGTCGGTCCGTGACCTGCGTACGGTGGCGCGCGAGCTGCGCCGCCTGCCGCTCACTGCTCGGTTTCTCGGAGCCTTCCTGCTCTTCAACGACGCCATCCAGGCCGTCATCGCGCTCGCGTCGGTGTTCCTGACCCAGGAGCTGTACGTCGCCCAGGGCCGCGACGCCGACGACGCCACGTCGTTCCTGCTGGCCCTGATCCTGATGATCCAGGTGGTGGCCGTCCTGGGGGCGCTGGCCTTCGCCCGACTGGCCGCGCGCACCGGCACCAAGACCGCGTTGCTGGTGAGCCTCGCCGGCTGGGTGGGTGTGGTGGTCTACGCCTACCTGGCGCTGCGCACCACGGGCGAGGCATGGGCCCTGGGCGCGGTCATCGCCCTGGTCCTGGGTGGTTCACAGGCGCTGGCTCGGTCGCTGTTCTCGCTGATGGTCCCGGACGGCCGGCAGGCCGCGTTCTTCGGCCTCTACGAGCTGGCCGAGCGCGGCACGGCCTGGATCGGGACCCTCATCTTCGCCGTCGTCGTCGACGTCACCGGCTCCTACCGGTTGGCGATCCTGTCGCTGCTCGTGCTGTTCGTGTCCGGGGGCGCGCTGCTGGTCGCGACCGACACCGACGCGGCGGTGGCGGCTGCCAGGGAGCCGGATCCGACCCCATCTGGCTGACTGCCCGTCGGTCAGGAGTCGGTGTGCACGAGGGGCCTGACAGTCCCGGTCTCCCATACCTGGTCGGGGGTGGTCCGGACCGTCGCGGTCAGTGCCGCGAACGCCGCGAGGTACAGCGCGACCGACACCGGTGAGGCCCAGGTCGAGAGGGCGGTCCCGGCAAACTCCACGACGACGAACCCGACAAGTGCCAAGGGCACCCAGCGCGGCCCGACCTTGGCCCGCCACAGCCCGGCGGCGAGAAGCAGGATCCCGAGCACGGTTCCCAGCAGCCCCATGGCGGCGAAGACGAAGGCGGGGCTGGACTCGAAGTCGTCCAGCGCCGCGATGTACGGCGCGCGGGGCCCGGGCTGGCTGGCCATCGACACCGTGAGAAGCATCGCGCCGCCGAAGACCGCGTGCCCGAATCCGCCGATGACCGCCACCGTCGGAGCCAGGTTGGCCAGCCGAGGCGCCCTGTCCCGCAGCAGGTGCCCCAAGCCGAGCACCGCTCCCAGGAATGGAAGCTGGGCGAGGACGAACGTCACCGCCGAGACGGTGGCGGCGCGGCCGGCGTCCCCGATCAGCGCCAGGCGCTGGTCGGTGGTGTCGCCGAAGTCGGGCTGGAGGACAACGCTGACGGCGCTGAGCAGGGCGGTGGAGACGAGGCAGCCTGCAGTGATCAGCCGACGGTACCTGGCGGTGCTTGTCATCGAGAGCCTCCTGACGTACGGGCATGTGGTCGGCGCCGACGCTAGGAGCGCGGGTGCTGGGTCCGCGTCGTCCGCCCGGCTACACCTGGGTATCCCAGGGGTGATCATCGGGTCGTCACCAGGACGACCCCTGCGGGGCCTGTGCTGGCTACGGTTGGCTCGTGGCAGCGGAGGGATCACCCGCCGACCGCCCCGCTGCGCGGGCACGCGGCCTGGTGCTGGACGTCTCCATCGCCGTGGTCCTCGGCGTCCTCGGCGTGCTCGAGGTGTGGGTGCCGCTCCCTTCGGCCCTCGGAGACGGCTCACGTGAGGTCACCACCCTGCTGACGCTCTGGTCGTGCGGCTGGCTCGCGGTGCGTCGCCGCGTCCCTCTGGTGACGCAGGTGGCCGCCGTCACTGCTTGGCCGCTCGTGCACCTTGTTTCGCCGCCGCTCGTTCTCTTTTACGGCGGCTTTGTGGTGTTTGCCGTGGCCACCTACTCCGTCGCCCGGTACGGCTCCCAGCGCGACGGCGTGGCGGGCGGGCTCGTGATGGCGGCGGCGCTCCTGTACTTCGACGTGCGGGTTCCGGAGCTCGGGACGCCAGGTGAGATCGCGTTCCACTGGACGGCCCTCTCGGTCTTCTGGGGGATCGGTCGGACTGTTCATGAGCGTGAGCTGCGGGCGAGGCGGTCCGACGGCCGGGCCCGGCTGGCCGAGTCCGAGTCGACGCGACTGGCGACGGAGGCGGTTGCGGAGGAGCGGGCCCGGATCGCGCGCGAGATGCACGACGTGGTGGCCCACTCCGTGAGCGTGATGGTCGTGCAGGCCGGTGCGGCGACGCAGGTCGTCGATCGCGACCCCGCACGGGCGCTGGAGGCGTTGGAGTCCATCCGCACGACGGGGACGGAGGCGCTCGCGGAGATGCGCCGCCTCGTCGGCGTCCTCCGGACACCCGACGACGAGGCAGCCCTGGACCCTCAGCCCGGGACGGCCGCGATCCCGGACCTGGTGGCGGGTGCCCGCGCTGCCGGCCTACGGGTGGAGCTCTTGGTCGAGGGCCGACCGACGGGCCTGCCACCGGGTGTCGATCTCGCGGCGTACCGCATCGTGCAGGAGGCACTGAGCAACGTACGACGTCACGCGGGCGGCGCCGCGTCGGCTTGCGTGCGGCTGCACCATGTTCCCGGCCGGCTCGAGGTCACGGTGCATGACGACGGCCAGGGCGCCGAGGCCGCGCACCCCGGTCACGGACTGGTCGGTATGCGCGAGCGCGTCAGGCTGTACGGCGGTGCCTTGAATGTCCACACCGAGCCAGGCCGCGGGTTCACGGTGACAGCGGTCCTGCCGGTGCCCGAGGGTCCCGCGTGACAAGCGTGCTGGTCGTCGACGACCAGGAGCTGGTGCGTAGCGGGTTCCGCCTCATCCTGGAGGCCAACGGCATCGACGTCGTCGGCGAGGCGGCAGACGGCGCCGCTGCAGTGACCGCGGCGCGCGAGCTGCGCCCGGACGTCGTCCTGATGGACGTCCGGATGCCGCGGATGGACGGCATCGCCGCCACGCGCGCACTGCTGTGCGTCCCGGACGCCGCCAGTCGCCCGCGGGTGCTGATCCTGACGACATTCGACCTCGATGAGCACGTGTACGAGGCGGTGCGGGCCGGGGCGAGCGGGTTCCTGCTCAAGGACGTCGCGCCGGAGGATCTCGTGCACGCCGTGCGGGTCGTGGCGCGGGGCGATGCCATGCTCGCTCCGGCGCTGACCCGTCGGCTTCTCGAGCGGTTCGCCGCACAGCCGCAGCCCTCGGGCCGCCCTGCCGTCCTGCGATCGTGCAGCGAGCGCGAGCTCGACGTCGTCAAGGGGGTGGCCCGCGGGCTGTCGAACTCCGAGCTGGCTGCGGAGCTGTTCCTGAGCGAGACCACGGTGAAGACATACCTGTCGCGCCTGCTCGCAAAGCTCGACCTGCGGGACCGCGTGCAAGTCGCGGTCCTCGCCTACGAGTCGGGGCTGGTCCAGCCCGGCACCAGCACAGCGGGCTAGCTGACGGCTGCGATGGCCCCGGACAGGCGTCGCGCGACGTCCCCGAGCAACAGGTGGTGACCGTCCCCCACGACGCGCCGCCCGGAGACCACCACGTCGGTCACGTCGGACGCGGTCGCCGCAAAGACGACGCGGTCCGCCGCTTCCGCGACCGACCCGCCGGCGGTGCGCACCGAGTCGAGCCGCACCGCCACCAGGTCCGCGCGCGCGCCGGGCGCGAGCACTCCCGCGTCGGCGAAGCCGAGCGAGGTGTGGCCGGCCCGCGTCGCGGCGTCGAGCAGCTCTGCTGTCGTGAAGGCTCCGCGCAGCCCGGTAGCCAGCCGCTCGTCGAGCTCGACCGCACGAGCCTCCTCGAGCAGGTCGACGACGGCGTGGCTGTCCGAGCCGAGGGTGATGGGTGAGCCGGCGTCCCTGAGCAGGCGGGCCGGACCGATGCCGTCGGCCAGGTCCCGCTCCGTGGTCGGGCACATGCACACCGACGTCGAGGAGGCACCAAGCAGGCGCACCTCCTCGTCGCCGAGCCGGGTGGCGTGGACGGCGGTCGCACGCGGTCCCAGAACGCCGTGGTCGTGCAGGAGCCGGGTCGGCGTGACGCCGTACGCGCGACGGCACTGGTCGTTCTCGGCCTGCTGCTCCGAGACGTGCACGTGCAACGGCGCGGTGGGCGACCAGCTCGCGACCGCAGCCAGCTGGTCGGCGGGCACGGCACGCACCGAGTGGATGGCGGCACCGACGACCAAGTCGTCCGCCTCGTGGGCGCGCAGAGCATCTGCGCGGGCGGCCCAGCCCTCGGTGTCGCCGTCGCCGAAACGCAGCTGCACCCCCTCGAGCGGCTTCCCGATACCGCCGGTGAGGTAGCACGTGTCAAGCAGTGCGATGCGCAGCCCCGCATCGCGGGCGGCCTGCACCAGCGCGAGACCCATGGCGTTCGGTTCGTCGTACTCTCCGCCGCCGGGCCGGTGGTGCAGGTAGTGGAACTCGCCGACGCAGGTCACCCCGGCGAGCACCATCTCGCCGTACGTCGCCCGGGCGAGGTCCAGGTAGGTGTCCGGGTCGAGCCGCCCGGCCACGGCGTACATCTGCTCGCGCCAGGTCCAGAACGACCCGCGACCGTCCGCTGGGCTCTGGGTCCGCCCCCGCAGGGCCCGGTGGAACGCGTGCGAGTGCGCGTTCGCCAGCCCCGGGAGCACCAGCCCGTGGAGCCGCTGGACGTCTACGCCCGCCGCGTGGTCATCCCCTCCCGACGCGCCCTCGACGACGGACGCGATGCGACCGTCGGCCACCTCGATGCGGACATCGCTCGCGACCCGGCCGGGCGGCAGCCACGCGAGCTCGCAGAGGTAGGTCGTCATGACTGTCCGGTGAGCAGGTCCGCCAGCACGGTCGCCAGCGCCTCGACGCCCGCGAGGCAGTCGTCGATGTCTGCGTGCTCGGCGGGCGAGTGGCTGACACCGGTCGGGTTGCGGACGAACAGCATCGCGGCAGGCAGACCGGCACCGGACAGTACGCCGGCGTCGTGGCCGGCTCCTGTCGAGAGGACGGGCGCTCCGCCGAGCAGGCCGGCGATGCGGTCCCGCAGCGGTCGACCGAAGGTGACTTCCGGCGACCACGACTCCTCGACCGGCTCGGCCGCGCCGGCGGCACCGACGGCGGCGACGACGGCGCGTACGGCCGCCTCGTCATCGCCCCGCGCGTCCAGCCAGGCACGGACGAGGGAGGGGATTGCGTTGGTCCCGCCCGGCTCTACGTTGACCTTGCCGATGGTGGCGAGAGCCGCGTGCCGGTCGGCGCTCTCGCGAGCGGCGAGGACGGCTGCCGCGAGCCGCAGCATCGGGTCGTCGCGGTCAGCGAGGCGGGTTGTGCCGGCGTGGTTGGCCTGCCCGTACAGGTCCAGGCGCCACCGCCCGTGCGCACGGATGCCACGTGCCACCCCGACGGCTGCGAACCGGTCGACCAAGGCCCGGCCCTGCTCCACGTGCAGCTCGACGAACGCGCCCAGGCGGCCGAGGTCCTCCTCGCCCCGCCCGAGGTGGGCCGGGTCGTGGCCGGCGGCGCTCATGGCCTCGGCCATCGTGGTCCCGTCGGCGTCGCGCAGGGACCGGGCCCGGTCCGGGTCGAGGTCACCCGTCATCAGTCGAGAGCCCGCGCAGGGGACCCCGAAGCGGGCTCCCTCCTCGTCGGTGAAGTTGACGAGCGCGAGCGGTCGCACCGGTCGCACGTCACGGTCTCGCAGCAGGTCTACCGCGGCGAGAGCGCTCACCACGCCCAGCGGTCCGTCGAAAGCACCCCCGTCGGGCACCGAGTCGAGGTGGCTCCCGGTCGCGACGGCGCCGCCGCCGTCGGGGTCACCCCACCAGGCCCACTGGTTGCCGTTGCGGTCGACCGTGACGTCGAGCCCCCGGCGTACGGCCTCGCCGACGAACCACTCGCGGCAGGTCAGGTCCGCCTCGGACCACGCGAAGCGCCGATAGCCCGCAGTCACGGGGGAGCGCCCGACAGGGTGCAGGTCAGCCCACATCGCCTCGAAACGCGCGCGGGTGCCGGTCACGGGCGCCAGCGTAGGGGTGGACGCGGGTGCGAGAGACACCCCGGACCAGGCAGGATGCACGACCATGCGGCTGCTGCTGATCGGTGCACCTGGTGCAGGCAAGGGGACCCAGGCGGTCCGGCTCGCGGAGCGTCTCGGGCTGACGCACATCTCCAGCGGTGACCTGCTGCGCCAGCACGTCACCGACGAGACGACCCTCGGCAAGGCGGTCAAGGAGTACGTGACGCGGGGCGACCTGGTGCCCGACCAGATGGTGCTGGACATGCTGCGCAAGCCCATCGTGGCGGCGAGCGAGGCGGGCGGCTACGTCCTCGACGGGTTCCCCCGCACGGTGGAGCAGGCCAAGATCGCCTATGACACGGCCAAGGAGCTCGGCGTCGCCGTGCAGATCGCGATCTACCTCGAGGTCGAACGCAAGGAGCTGGTACGTCGGCTGCTCGCCCGCGGGCGCGGCTCCGACGACACCCAGGACGTCATCGAGCACCGGCTCGAGGTCTATGACGCCAAGACGCGGCCGATGATCGCCTACTACGCGGAGCGGGAGCAGCTGATCACCGTCAACGGCGCACGACCGGCCGACGAGGTCACGTGGTCGGTGACGGTGCAGCTGCAGAAGGTCAAGCGCCGCCTCGAGGCCTGAGAGAACGACCGGTACGCTTCCGCCGACCGTCTGACCAGACCCTCAGGAGGCAAACCATGCGCATCGGAGCAGCAGTTCTGGTGGTCTGGCTCGTCATCGGTGTCCTCGCGGCAGTCCAGCGCGACTACTTCTCCGGGTCGGATGCCAACTGCGCCAAGGTCGGCTCGACCGTCCTGACGATCGGCGCAGGCCCGCTGAACTACGTCGGCCTCAACCCCAAGATCGACTGCGCCGTCCCCCAGCCCTCGAAGTAGGGCACACAAGGCTCAGATCGCTCAGAGGAGCTCGGCGGTGTCCTTCGCCAGGTCCTGCAGCCCGGCGGCGAACACCACGGCCAGGCCGAGGCGCGCAGCCCACTGCACTGCCCAGAGGGTTTTCGCCGTCGCGCCATTTCTCCTGCCACCCAGCGGTGGCATCGACAGGAGACCGACCGCCCGGAGCAGGCGTTCCGCCACGAGCGTCAGCAGGGCGGCGTACACCCCCGGTATCGCCACGAACAGTCCGATCGCCAACCAGGCAGGCTGCAGGAGCCGGAAGTCGACACCGTCGGTGTGGACGAGCATCGAGCCCACCACGACGGCGGGCCCGACACCGATGGAGAGCACCTGGAACCAGCGCGGTCCGATCATCAGGCCGCGCAGGAGCGCGTAGAGCACGCCACCGATCGCTCCCAGGAATGTCCCGGCCACCAGCAGGTTCAGCGTGCCCGACGCGGTGAACTGCCCCATGACGAAGCCGTCGTCGCTGGTGACACCGGTCGCCTCCGGGGTCAGAACTGCCAGCAGCATCATCGCCAGCCGGCCCCCGACGCCGCCGACGAGCAGCCCGAGCACCGCTCCGGCGACAACGATGACAACGAGCCGGAGCAGTGCCCCGGCCAACCGTTCGCCCCAGCCCACCGAGGGTTCGGGGGTTGTGTCCTGGCTGACGTCGGTCTCCACGCTCATGGCGCACCTTTGATGACTCGTGCCACCCGCTCACCAGCACTGTCCCAC
>JAJAYQ010000019.1 GCA_026786145.1 Spirochaetaceae bacterium
ATCCCGGCCTCTTCGTTGTACGCCGGAACGAGGACCGAGACCGGCCGCGTGAGCGGGCTGGCGTATGCCTCTTCCAGGCCCGCGAACGGCATCCGGCGGATGTGCCGGGCGAACTCCATCGCGGCGAGCACGATGAGCACGAGGTAGCTGGTGTTGATGCACAGGAAATAGATGAGGACGGGTAGGTCGAGCAGATGCAGCAGCCCGACGACGGCTTCATCGATGCGGTCGATCATCGGGCACCCAGACCGGTGAGCCGGGCTCGAGACAGGGCTTCCAGCGCATGAGCGCCGCTGAGCACGCTCGCCGGGGCATCGACGACCTCTTGCAGCGCGCCGTTCCCTGCGCTACCGAGGGCGGCCAAGGCCCGGCCGGCATTCGATGCCACGCGATGGACCGGGTCCTCGAGCAGTGCCCGGAGCGTAGGGATGGCACCCGTGTGGCCGAGGTCGCCCAGGGCACGGGCAGCCACGGCACGCAGGCCCGCGGGTTGCCCGGCTTCCGTCGCCTCGAGCAGCGCGTCGAGGGACGAGCGGGCGCCGACCTTGCCCAGCGCGCGGGCCGCGCGAATGCGCACCTCGATGGAGCGGTCCTCGCGCAGGCAACGCTCGACGTTTCGTGCCGCTGCCACGGCACCAGAGAGACCCAGGATCTCGACGGCGACCGCTCGCGACAGCTCATCGGGCATGTCCAGGGACGCGACGAGCGCGGGGTGTCCGCCGGCACCGAGCCGCAACAGCGCCTGGCTGACCACTCTCGGCGGGACGGACCTGTCCTGGATGCAGCTGAGCACCGGCGCGGCGCCCCGTGGGTCCCCGGATCGACCCAGAGCCCGTGCCGCGACCTGGCGCACCTCAGCGTCCCGATCGTGGAGCAGCCGCACGAGAGCATCGGTCACGTCGGGGTCCTCGAGCCCACCGAGGACCTCCGCGGCACGCGCTCGGCCGACAGCCCCGGGCCTGTCCACCCGGCGCCGCGCCCGCTCGACGGTGCCTTGTCGTTCCACCATCTCGCGCAACGTGGCATGGGCGTCACCCCGTAGCTTGCCCAGAAGCTCGGTCACGGTCGGCTCTAGGGCACGCCATGTGCGGTCGTCGATCGCGCAGAGCAGCGCGCTGAGCTGCTCTGCCCGTTGAGCGGGATCGTCCTCGGCGAGCACGCGGAGCAACGCAGGACGTACCGACGACACGATCGTGGCCCGGCGCAAGGTGCTCTGGTGGCGCGCGGCTCGTACGGCCACGATGCCGATGCCCAGGACAGCGAGGAAGACCGTGATCGTCGTCAACGCCACGAGCAGGGCCGTGGATGTGGTCACGCCGAGGACCTCGCCAGCACCGCCTGCACCCGACTCACGAGCTCGCGTGGGCTGAACGGTTTCACGACGTAGTCGTCGGCACCTACAGAGAACCCCGTCTCGACGTCGGCCTCCTGCGCGCGGGCTGTCAGCAGGATCACCTTCACGTCGGCGCAGCCCCGGTCTCGACGTAGCTCGCGGATCACCTCGACCCCGCTGAGGCCGGGCATCATGACGTCCAGCACACAGAGGTCGGGCCGGTGCAGCCGGGCAGCCTCCAAGGCAGCGGCACCGTCCTCGGCCTCGATCACGCCGTACCCCGACTGTTCGAGCTTGAAGACCACGAGCTCGCGGATGTCGCGGTCGTCGTCGGCGACGAGAATCGTCTGCTTCATGAGCCCGTCCCGGAGCTCCAGGGACCGAGGGCGGCGGCGACGTCGCGCCGCGAGAAGGGCTTGGGCAGGATCGCGTCCGTCCCACAGCTTTGCTGGATCTCGACCAGGTCCTCCCGGTCCATGAC
>JAJAYQ010000020.1 GCA_026786145.1 Spirochaetaceae bacterium
CGCGCGTACATGCCGTCGGTGAGCGGCACCTGCAGCCATGACGGGTCCGGCTGGGTCTCGAACGAGGAACCTCGTGCCTCGATGCCCACGGGGAACGGCGGGGGAACCGGCGCCCGGGCGGGAGACCCTGGCCATGCGGCGACGGCCACGAGCGTCGCGGCGACGGTCAGGGCGGCCGTCGTCACTGCTGCCATCTGCTGCCGTCGGACCCGGATCCGCCGCGCCGTCTCGCGCAGGGCCGCGCCATCGGCCGGCAGGTCGCGATCTTCCCCGGCCGGCACGGCACGCATGGTGTGCATCGCCTTGGTCCGCAGCCTCGCCACGGTGCCGGTCGAGCACCTGAGGGCGTCGGCGATCTGCGCGTCGGGGAGGTCCTCGTCGAAGGAGAGGACGGCCACCGCGCGCTGCCGCTGACCAGAGCGCCGCGTCGATGCACCCGCCAGCATCCGTCGTACGACGGTCTCGGGATCGCCGCCCCCGGAGACGTTGGACCACCGCGACCAGGCACGGACCAGGACGTCGTGCACGAGGTCCTCGGCGGCTCCATGGTCGTCGGTGAGCAGGTAGGCAGTGCGCAGCAGTCGGCGGCCCGAGCCGAGCACGAACGCGTCGAACCCGGCCGCCGAGCTGTCTCCGTCCGCCGCTTTCATGTGGTTATCCGGGTGCCTTGGCGCGCCTGGCTCGTCGACGCGCCACGGTTCGCCGGATGCGGGACGCGAGCAGCACCACCAGCGTGACGCCGAGCACCAGCAGGAACGCCGCGATGCCGGCCGCCACCCACGGGGCAGCCATGGCCACGGCGATGACCCCGGCGACCGAGAAGTCCTCGGCGAGGCTGACACCGATGTTCGACGCCGGCTCCGGAGAGGTGTTGACCGCCAGCCGCAGTCCTGACTTCACCAGGTGCGACAGCAGGGCGGTGACCCCGCCGGTCGTGGCGAGGACCGCCGTCTCGAGGGAGTCCGCGTCGCCCGCCACGAGCAGGCCGATGACCGCGCCGATGGTGGGCCGGATCGCGGTGTGCACCGCGTCCCAGGTGGAGTCGACCACCGGGATCTTGTCCGCGACGAACTCGACGGCGTAGAGGGCTCCCGCCGCGACCAGCACGTCGGTGCGCTCCAGCCCGGCCGGCACGGCGTCCATGCCGGCGAACCGGCCGAGCAGGCCGAGAAGCAGCACGGTGGCGTAGGCGTTGACGCCGCTCGCCCACCCCGAGGTGAAGACGAGAGGGAGCAGCTCCAGGCTCACGGCGACCTCCCCTCGAACGTGCCGTCGATGTCGAGGACGGCGAAGCGGGCGAAGAGCTCCTCGGTGTACCACCCCAGCTCGGCAGTGCGCCGCACCGCTTCGACGTGCGCCGGTCGTCGGTGGGCGAACTCGGTCAGTGCCGAACCCGACTCCCACAGGCTGAACGTCCCCTGCAGCCCCACCGGTGCCTCCCCCACCCCCAAGGCGAGCCGGAGGCCGGGGCTGCGGTGCAGGTCGGCGGAGACGGGTGGCACCGAGCGCCAGAACCGCAGCATCTGCCGAGGCGCGATACGGGCGCGGGTCACAGCGGCGACCGGACCGGCGTACGCGGGAGCATCTGGGACGGGGTCGCCGAACGGACGCCGGCGTGCCCACTCGCCCCGGCTGGACAGAGGACGCAGGTCCACCCGCAACCGCTCCGTGGCGATCCGGCCCCACGACCGGGCCACCGCCCCGTGCTCGAAGGCCGCCGCGTCGGCATGGTCGCGCCAGGTCGCCAGCAGTCCCCAGTGGTGGGGGTCCGCGTCGCGCACCGTGAAGGTGCGTCCGTCACCGGTGCCGAGGAGCTTGGCGAACGTGGGCCCACCGGCGCGCCTCAGGGCCCGGCGGTGCAGGCCCATCCGCAGGAGGGAGGAGGGAACCGCCCGCGTGGGCACGCCCCAGAGGTGAAGGGTCACCAGGGCCGGGACACCAGGGGCATCGTTCACGCTCCCGACCCTACGGAATTGCTCAAGCAGTGGTGGACGGCGGTCGAGGGGGGTAAGAGCGGTGAAATCCGCTCTTCTTCCGATGGAGAAGCCAACCCTCCGTGCCCGATACGACCGACGAACTACTGGCTCCGGCCCGCCGCGGGACCCGGACAGGTCGTTGGCTGCTCGGCGCAGGACTGGTAGCCGGTCTCGCCGCCTCGGCCTGGAGCATGGACCGCGCTCCCGGAGCCACGTCGCACTCGTGGCAGCCCGTGCTGTGGGGGCTGCTCCCCTGGGTGGTCGGCAAGTACCTCCTGTGCCCGCTGCGCTGGCACGCCTTGTCGGTGAGCGGCCAGAGCCGGCGCTGGCACCTCCGGGCGTACGCCGAGAGCGAGCTCTTCGGACTCGCCTCGCCGGCACACGTCGGAGCCGACCTCTGGCGGATGCACCGTCTGCAGCGGACGGGGATGAACCGGCCGTGTGCGCTGGCCGAGGTCGGGCTGGACCGGCTCGTCGGCGCCATCGGGCTGGGTGTCTTCGTCGTCATCGCGGGCGCCACCCTGCCCCCGCAGCTGCTGGCAGCCGCCGCCGGCATCGCGCTGACAGCTCTGGTCGCCGGCCTCGTCGTGCACCGGGTACGCCCAGGGCTGCTCGCGGCCCGGCCCCTGCCGGTGCCCCGGGTGCTGCTCAAGGGTGTGCTGATCTCGATGGCCTACCAGCTCTCGATCATGGGGCTGCTCATCGGGACGGTCTCCGCCATGGGCGAGCAGGTGCAGCCGCTGGCCCTGCTCGGGGTGTTCGGCGCCAGCCAGGTCGCCGGGATCATCCCGGGTGTCCACGGGGCGAGCCCCCGGGACGGCGCGCTGGTGCTGGGACTTGCCTCTCTCGGGGTGACGTGGACGGCGGCTCTCGGAGCGGTGGCGCTGACCGCCGTCCTGGCCTGGCTGCCTGCCCTGCTGCTCGGCGGGGCCAGCCTCGGTCTGCGCCGGCTGATCGCCCCGCGCTCGATGGCCGCTCCCGGCACTCTCTAACCTCTTCTCGTGCTCGCCGTCGCCCACCGTCGCGGCAACAGCCTGGGCGGCCTGCGCGAGGCGCTGGACGCGGGTGTCGACCTCGTCGAGGCCGACGTGCACGCCTACCGTGGCCGGCTCGAGGTGCGCCACCTACGGACGATGGGCGGGCTGCCCTGGCTCTGGGATGCAACCGGCGTCGTGCACCGGAGGCGGCACGAGCACCTCGATCTCCCGGAGCTCGTGACAGCGCTGGGCGACGACCACCGGCTGATGATCGACCTCAAGGGGGTCCACCCCCGGCTGGCCCCGTCGGTGGCCCGGCTGCTGCGGGAGGCCACCCCGGACCGCGGTCTCACGGTGTGCACCAAGAGCTGGTGGATGCTCGACGCGTTCGACGTGCCCGTGCGGCGGGTCCTGTCCGCTGCGACGCGTCGCGGTGTCTCGCGGCTGCGCGCGCGGGTCGCCCGTGCCCCCGTGCACGGTGTGTCGGTCCGACTGTCCCTGCTGACCCCCGCGCTGGTCGAAGAGCTGCACCGCGGCACCGACCTCGTGATGGCCTGGCCGGTGGACACGACCGAGGCTCTCGACCGCGCGCGCAGCGTGGGGGTGGACGCGGTGATCAGCAGGGACCTGGATCTGCTGAGAGGTGTGCTGGGGGGGCGGTCCTGACCGTCCTTGCGATTCTCCTGACGTGCGTCCGGACAACCGCGGCGGGGCCCAGAGCTACAGGGCGCGCATCCGGTTGTGCCGAGCGTCGTGGGTGAGCTCCGCGAGGCCGAGCGCCTCCAGCAGCGAAAGACGTTTCCGCGGAGACGTCCACGTCGAGGTCGTGCGCTGGCGGAGGAACAACATCCCGGCGGCGGATTCAGTGAGCGCGGGCAGCCTGGCGGCCACGGGTTGTTCCTCTTCTACGGCACCGTGGACTGGACGGGCGGCGGACATCAGTCCGCGCCGATGTCGGCGGACTGACCGCCGGTCATCGACAGCAGCTCGGCGTAGGTCGTGGGGAACACGCTGTGCGGGTGTCCCGCGGCCGCCCAGACCTGGTCGAAGTCGGCGAGCGCGGAGTCGACCAGGGTGAGCAGCGGTTCGGGATGTCCGACGGGGGCGACCCCGCCGATGGCGAAGCCGGTGTGGGTGCGCACGAAGTCGGCGTCCGCGCGTTCTACCCGCTCGGCGCCGACGAGGGCCGCGACCTTCGCGGTGTCGACGCGGTGGCCACCTGACGCCATCACGAGCAGCGGGGCACCGTCGGCGGAGAAAACCAGCGAGTTGGCGATCTGGGCCGGCGTCACCCCGAGCAAGGCGGCGGCCTGGGCTGCCGTGCGCGCCGAGTCGTCGAGGGTCCGGACCTCGCCCGCAGCGCCGAGCGCGGTCAGCGTCCGCCGGACGCGCTCCACCCCGGGATGCATGCCGGGAGGGTAGCGCCGCCCCGATGGAGGCACGGGGTGCCGGGGATGGCTGGGGGGCTTGACGAACTGTCGGTGGGCGGGTCTACTGTGACCTTGTTCGAACATGTGTTCGAATAGTGTGCTTCTCGCCTGGTGCGCCGGACTCGACCCCTGGTGCACCGGGCGGGACGTCAGAGGTGGCGCAGGGGAGGACCGGATGACCCGACGGTACGACGACACGGTGCAGGTCCGGCGCCGCGACGAGGACCCGGCCGAGTTCCTGTGGCGGGGCCGGTTCTACGCCGTCCGCGAGGTGCTGGCCCACTGGGTGGAGACCGGTGCGTGGTGGAAGGTCGGTCAGGCATCCCAGGCATCGACGGCCGGGTCCACCGGGTCCATCGGGTCCGCCGAGCGCGAGGTGTGGCGGGTGGAGGCCAGCCCCGGACGGGTCGCCGGCTCCGGCGTCTACGACCTGTGCTTCGACTGGGCGGCCGGCGGCTGGACGCTGCTGCGCACGCAGGACTGATGGGACGGACATGACGACGGACACGACCAGCACGACCAGCACGACCAGCACGACCAGCAGGACCAGCAGGACCAGCAGGACCGACCCGCTGGTACGCCGTCCCCCGGTGGTGGCGGCGGCCCACGACCTGCTCGCGACAGCGCGCCACGACGTGGCCGAGGCGATGGTGACCTCGGTCGCGACCCAGCGCTACGCCTCCTCCCACCTCGCCGCGCTGCGCACCGCAGCCGCGGTGCTGGCCGTGCGGACCCGTCCGGTGGCCAGCAAGCGCCCGCGCAACGTGTGGTCGATGCTCGCCCAGGTCGCGCCCGAGCTCACTGAGTGGGCGGCGTTCTTCGCCGCGGGAGCGGGCAAGCGGGCCGCTGCCGAGGCCGGGCTGAGCCGGGCGGTCACCCCCCGAGAGGCGGACGACCTGCTCCGCGACGTGCAGACCTTCCTCGCACTGGTCGAGACGACCCTGGGCCTCGACCACCAGCCGGTCCTTCCCCAGCTGGCGCACCGGGCCAGCTAGCCGGTGCCCAGTGATCCTTTCGTCCATCTCCACGTCGCGTCCGGCTACTCGCTGCGTTACGGGGCCTCCCATCCCCACGTCCTGGTCCAGCGTGCCGCGGACCACGGCATGGACACCCTGGCTCTCACCGACCGTGATGGCGTCTACGGTGCGGTGAAGTTCGCGCGGGCCGCTGCCTCCGCAGGCATCCGGCCGGTCCTCGGGGTCGATCTCGCGATCGAGCCCAGCGGGCTGCTCGTCGGCGCCCACCCGTCCTTGCAGGGCCGCCACCAGCCGGCCAGCCACCAGCCGACCCGCCGGCAACCGGCTCGGGGCGGTGCCACGGTCGACCCCCGCCACCCGCGGGTCACCCTGCTGGCGCAGGACAAGGCGGGCTGGGCGGCGCTGTGCCGGCTGGTGTCGGCCACCCACCTGCGGGGTGAGCGCGGGAAGCCCGTCACCACCCTGGATCTGGTCGCCGAGCACGTGGCACGTGCCGCGTCGGCATCGGGCGGACTGCTGGTGCTCCTCGGCCCCACCTCCGAGCTCGGCCGGTCCCTCACCGCTCGCCGGCCAGACCTGGCCCGGCTGGTCCTCGACTCCTGGCGGGAGGTCGTCGACCGCAGCGACCTGCTCCTCGAGGTGGTGTCCCACCGTGGTCCCGACGACCGGCCTCGTGCCGCACGCATGCTGCGTTTCGCCACCGACGAGCGGGTTCCCGCCGTGCTCACCAACGCCGTCCGCTACGCCGACCCGTCCGATGCGCCCACCACCGACGTCCTCGACGCCGCACGCCGGCTGGTCGCACTGGACGCGCGCCACATCGACCGGGTCAACGCCGAGGGATACCTCAAGTCCGGCAAGGAGATGCAGTCCGTGGCGGAGGAGGTCTCCTCGGCCGCCGGGCTCGACGAGGGTGCCGCCCGCCGGCTGCTCGCGGCCACCCGTCGGGTCGCCGACCGGTGCGCTGTCGACCCTCGGGCCGACCTCGGCATCGGGGAAGTGCACTTCCCTGACCTCGACGTGCTCGCCGGAGCGGCGACGTCCGGAGCGAGGGACGAGCGGAGGCGGAGCGCGGCCGATGGCAACGCTGTCGAGATGGCGCAGGCGATGCTGCGCGAACGGTGCGAGGCCGGGCTGGGCCGTCGCACGATGACTGCCACCCCGGAGGTGCGCCGCCGGCTGGACGACGAGCTGGAGGTCATCGAGACGCTCGGTTACCCGTCGTACTTCCTCACCGTCGCCGACGTCGTCGACCTCATCCGCGGCATGGGGGTGCGCGTCGCGGCCCGGGGCTCGGGGGCAGGCAGCCTGGTCAACTACCTGCTCGGCATCTCCGGCGTCGACCCCATCCGCCACGGGCTGCTGATGGAGCGATTTCTCTCACCGCTGCGCGAGGCGCTGCCCGACATCGACATCGACGTCGAGTCCGCCCGCCGCACCGAGGTCTACCAGCAGATCCTCGACCGCTTCGGTGGCGAGCGGGTGGCGTGCGTCTCGATGATGGACACCTACCGGGTGCGCCACGCGATCCGTGACGTCGGAGCGGCGCTGGGCATGCCGGCCGGCGAGATCGACCAGATCGCCAAGGCGTTCCCGCACATCCGGGCCCGCGACGTGCGGCTCGCGCTCGAGGAGCTGCCCGAGCTGCGTGCGTCGCGCTTGGGAGGACACGGCAATCTCGATCTGCTGTTCCGGCTGGTGGAGCGGCTCGACGGGCTGCCGCGCCATGTCGCTCTGCACCCGTGCGGGGTGCTGCTCTCCGACACCACGCTGCTCGACCGCACCCCCGTCGAGGCGAGCTGGCTGGGTTTCCCGATGAGCCAGTTCGACAAGGACGACGTGGAGGAGCTCGGCCTGCTCAAGCTCGACGTGCTCGGCATCCGCATGCAGTCGGCGATGTCCCATGCGATCCAGGAGGTACGCCGGGTCGACGGCTCGCCCGACGACCCGCTGATCGATCTGGACGACGAGACGCAGGTGCCGCTCGACGACCCCGACACCTTCGCGCTGGTCCAGTCGACCCGCACCCTGGGCATGTTCCAGATCGAGTCGCCCGGACAGCGCGAGCTCGTCGGCAAGTTCGGCCCCGAGACGTTCGGTGACCTCATCACCGACATCTCGCTGTTCCGGCCCGGCCCGGTCAAGAGCGACATGGTCACCCCGTTCCTGCGGGCGCGGCAGGGCTGGGCCGAGCCGCAGTACCTCCACGAGGACCTGCGTCCTGCACTCGAGGAGACCTGCGGTGTCGTGGTCTTCCACGAGCAGGTGCTGCAGATCATCAGCGTCTTCACCGGGTGCACGTTGGCCGAGGCCGACGAGATGCGCCGGGCGCTGGGCACCACCGAGGGTCAGCCCGAGGTCGAGGTCTGGCTGCGGCCGCGCGCCTTCTCCCGCGGCTACGACGTCGCGACCGTCGACAAGGTCTGGGAGGTGCTCAAGGCCTTCGCTTCCTTCGGGTTCTGCAAGGCCCACGCCGCCGCGTTCGCGCTGCCCACCTTCCAGTCGGCGTGGCTCAAGACCCACCACACGGCGGCCTTCCTGGCAGGGGTCCTCACCCACGACCCCGGCATGTACCCCAAGCGGCTCATCCTCGACGACGCGCGCCGGTTCGGCATCGCGGTGCTGCCCCTCGACGTCAACCGTTCCGATGCGGCCTACCGGGTGGAGCGGGTGACAGACGTCGA
>JAJAYQ010000021.1 GCA_026786145.1 Spirochaetaceae bacterium
GAACGTCCGCTCCTCGGCGCTGACCCGTCGCGGGCGCTGCGCGTCGAGGTCGTAGGGCACCAGCACCGACGCCGCGAGCGCGAACACCGTCGTCTCGTCGCGGATCTCGTAGCGGATCTGGAAGGACGCACCCTTGATGTAGCCGACCCACATCTCGATATCGACGCCCCGTGGATGGTAGACGAGGGGGCGTTTGTAGTCGATCTCGTGGTGGGCCACCAGGACGCCCTCGGCGAGTGCCTTCCCGCCGTACTCCGCGTCGAGGGCGAAGAGCATGTCCACCCGCGACTCCTCCAGGTAGGTCAGGAAGATGACGTTGTTGACATGGCCGTAGGCGTCCATGTCGGACCACCGCATGGAACAGCGGAAGCGATGCCTCACCGCCGCACCTTGTCGGCCATGCTCAGCCGCGGGTGAGCTTGCGGTAGGTCGCCCGGTGGGGACGCGCCGCGTCGGCGCCCAGTCGCTCGACCTTGTTCTTCTCGTAGGAGTCGAAGTTGCCCTCGAACCAGAACCACTGCGAGTCACCTTCGTAGGCCAGGATGTGCGTCGCCACCCGGTCGAGGAACCAGCGGTCGTGGGAGACGACCACGGCGCAGCCCGGGAACTCGAGCAGGGCGTTCTCCAGCGACGACAGCGTCTCGACGTCGAGGTCGTTGGTCGGCTCGTCGAGCAGGAGCAGGTTGCCGCCCTGCTTGAGGGTGAGCGCCAGGTTGAGCCGGTTGCGCTCCCCGCCGGAGAGCACGCCGGCCGGCTTCTGCTGGTCGTGGCCCTTGAAACCGAACGCCGAGACGTACGCCCGCGAGGGCACCTCGACCTGGCCGACCTTGATGTGGTCGAGGCCGTCGGAGACGACCTCCCACAGGGTCTTCTTGGGGTCCACGAGGCCGCCGCGGCTCTGGTCGACGTAGGAGATCTGCACGGTCTCGCCGACCTTGATCGAGCCCGAGTCCGGGGTCTCCTCGTCGATCAGCATCTTGAACAGCGTCGTCTTACCGGCGCCGTTGGGCCCGATCACACCGACGATCCCGTTGCGCGGCAGGGAGAAGGTGAGCTGGTCGATGAGCAGGCGGTCACCGAAGCCCTTGGTCAGCTTGTCGGTCTCGATGACGACGTTGCCCAGCCGCGGCCCCATCGGGATCTGGATCTCCTCGAAGTCCAGCTTGCGGGTCTTGTCGGCCTCGGCGGCCATCTCCTCGTAGCGCTCGAGACGCGCCTTGCTCTTGGCCTGACGGCCCTTGGCGTTGGAGCGCACCCACTCGAGCTCGTCCTTGAGGCGCTTGGCCCGCTTGACGTCCTTCTGGCCCTCGACCTTCAGCCGGGACTGCTTGGTCTCGAGGTAGGTGGTGTAGTTGCCCTCGTACGGGTAGGCGCGGCCGCGGTCGAGCTCGAGGATCCACTGCGCGACGTTTTCCAGGAAGTACCGGTCGTGTGTGACGGCGACGACGGTCCCCGCGTACTTCTCCAGGTGGCTCTCGAGCCACTGCACGCTCTCGGCGTCGAGGTGGTTGGTGGGCTCGTCGAGCAGCAGCAGGTCGGGCTGGCTGAGCAACAGCTTGCACAGGGCGACCCGGCGGCGCTCCCCACCGGAGAGCACGGAGACGTCGGCGTCGGGCGGGGGACAGCGCAGTGCGTCCATGGCCTGCTCGAGCTGGGAGTCGAGGTCCCAGGCGTTGGCGTGGTCGATCTGCTCCTGCAGCGTGCCCATCTCGGTCAACAGGTCGTCGCTGTAGTCGGTCGCCATCAGCTCGGCGATCTCGTTGAACCGGTCGACCTTGGCCTTGATCTCGCCCAGCCCCTCCTCGACGTTGCCGAGGACGTCCTTGTTCTCGTCGAGCCGGGGCTCCTGCTCGAGGATGCCGACCGAGTAGCCCGGAGCCAGCAGCGCGTCGCCGTTGGACGCGTGGTCGAGCCCGGCCATGATCCGCAGCACGGTGGACTTCCCGGCGCCGTTAGGCCCAACGACCCCGATCTTCGCACCGGGGTAGAACGAGAGGGTCACGTCGTCGAGGATGACCTTGTCGCCGTGCGCTTTACGCGCCTTGTACATCGTGTAGATGAACTCCGCCATGCCTCCAGCCTAATGGCGCTCGCCGGGCTCGCCCGCCACTGTGGGCAGGGCTCCTCAGGCGGCGCTCGGGGACAACGAGTCGTCCCCGGCCTCGGCGTCCTCGGTCGGTGGCCGGACCGCGGAGAGGCCGGACCGCTCGCCGTCGTCGTTCGGCGGCTCACTCCGACCACCCGAGACGGAGGCTTTGGTGAACTTGCTCACACCACGCGAGATGTCGTGTCCCAGCGCGTAGGCCTCGATCTCGAAGACCGCGTGCCGTTGGCCGTCCTTCTCATACGTCCCGTCACGCAGCCTGCCGTGCACCACCATCGGCTGCCCCTTCTCGACGGAGTCCATGAGGTTCTCGGCGACGTTGCGCCAGCACGTCACCGTGTAGAAGATCGTCTCTCCGTCGCGCCATCCGCCCAGAGCCCGGTCGTACCTTCGCTCGGTCGAGGCAAGTCGGAAGCTCACCACCCGGGTCCCATTCGTCGTGACCCGCAGGTTGGGCTCCCGCGCGACATTGCCCACGACCGTGATGACTGTCTCGTTCACCTGTCGTCTCCTTCAGTCCGTGCGGCACTGTGCCGCTCCTGAGTCAGACGATGGAGGTGCTGGCTTCGCTCGGACAGGGCGCACCTGCAGGCTGGGGACAGCGAAGGAGAACGGACCTGCTGTGGACGGTCAGCCGGTGCGCGCGCGGTCCAGGGCATCGCGGGCGCGCTTGTGCCGCGCCAGCTCCTCGTCGACTGGAGCGAGCATCAACGTCGTGGCGACCTTCTCGATCGACGAGCGCAGGCGCGACTCGGCCCGTCGCCGGCGGGCGGCAGCGCCCGCGTGAGCCACCAGCCGCCCCACGAACGCCACAACCAGCCCGACCACGACCCCTCCGACGAGCAGCGCAGTCGGCACCGGCACACCCCGCACGTCTGGCGTCGGCGGGTCCGGCAGCCGCAGGTAGCTCCCGAAGGCGAGCAGGAGCAGCCATCCCGCCCCGACCAGGGCAGCGGCAACGAGCAGCCACTGCAGCGCTCCCGCCAACCGCCACCACAGCGGCACCCGGTCGACACCGAGGTCGGTGCCCACCACGGCGCGGTCGAGTGCGTCGCGGACATCGCCGGCCCTGCCGTCGGCAGCACTCCGCACGGATCGCTGCCACGGGTCGGGGAGTCCGACCGCACCGGCGTCGCACACCTTCCGGAGGGCCGTGTCGACCTGTGCGCGCTGCACCGGCGTCGGCTTCGGCACCGAGGAACGGACCATGTCGCGCACCTCGCGGCGCTCGCCCGAACGCAGGTGCAGGCGGCGCAGGGGGTCGGGCCGCAGTCGGCGCACCCACCGGGTGGGCGGCCAGCCGAGCGAGCCGGCCGCGCGCAGCCGCCACGACTTCTCGACGGCCCGGCCGATGACCGGCACGCCGGCCGCCGAAGCCAGTGCCTCGACCAACCGGGCGCGCTCGGCGGAGGCGACACCATCGGGCTCCCCGAGGGCGACGGCCGGGTTGAGGACCTCGACCACCCGCTCCACGTCGGCCACCAGCCGGTCGTTGCGCGCGCGGCGACGCGACACCGCGTCAACGAGCAGCGCGCGCAGACCGTCCAGCCCGGCCCCGGTGCGCGCGGACGTGGTCAGGACCGGTGACCGGCGCAGCCCGTCCTCGTCGAGCAGGCGACGCAGGTCCTCGGCGCACTCCGCCGCAGCGAACGGGTTCACCGTGTCGACCTGGTTGAGCACCACCACGGTCACGGCCGAGTGCCCGGACAGCCTGCGCAGGTAGCGCTCGTGCAGCACCTGGTCGGCGTACTTCTGCGGATCGACCACCCACACGAGCAGGTCCACCAGCTCCACCAGCCGGTCCACCTCGAGCTGGTGCTCGGTCACGGTCGAGTCGTGGTCGGGCAGGTCGAGCAGGACCAGCCCCTCGAGCTCGTCGTCGACGGCCGGCGGAGCCCCGCCCCCGCCGGCCGAGGTGTCCGGCTGGTCCTCTGCGCCGTGTCGCCATGTCGTCTGGCGGCGTGGCACGCCCAGCCACTGCACGAGGGGTGCCGCCCCCTCCGTCCCCCACACGCTGGCGAAGGCCTTCGCCGTGGTCGGGCGACGGACGCCGACCGGTGAGAGGTCCGACCCGGACAACGCGTTGAACAAGGAGGACTTGCCGCTGCCCGTCGACCCGGCCAGCGCCACCACGGTGTGCTCGCCGGAGAGGCGCAACCGCTCCCCCGCGCGTTCCGACAAGGACCGGGCGCGCCGCAGAGCCTCGGGGTCGGCGCGGCCCTCCAGCGCCTCGACGGCCTCGTCGAGGGCGACGAGCATCGCCGGCAGGTCGGCCCGCCGGTGCCGCCCCCGCAGTCGCGGACTCATGACGCGGTCACCGGGTGTCCTCGATGTCCTGCACGGTCATCCGAAGTGCTGCGCCCGCGCCCTCGTTCACCGGCGCGGCCTCCAGCCGCTCAGTGAACCGCGCCCGTTCGGCCTGCAGCAGACCGGTGACCCGCCGGCGTAGGTCCTCCCGCGCGGACTCCGCCAGAGCGCGGACCGCCTGGTCGCCGAGCACCGCCTCCAGGATCTTCTGGCTCAGAGCCGACGCGCCACCGGCCACCGCCAGCTCGCCGGCGACCAGCCCGCCCGTGTGCGCGAAGACCAGGATCATCACCAGCAGCCCGAGGCCGTTGACGCCGAAGGCCAGGTACCGGGCGGTCATCCGCTTGCCCTGGCCCTGCTCCCGCACAAGCGTGAGCACGTACGCCTGCCAGTCGCGGACCGCGCGGGCGGTGGTCTCCGCCAGTGCTGGCGAGCTACGACGCAGGTCCTCCTCCCCCAGCAGACCCCGGCCCGCGGGGTCGTCGCGCCACACCGTGCCCGCCTTCTCGGCAGCGTCGTCCGCGGCGGACCGCACCAGGGCCTCGACACCGGACTCCAGCGCCTCGGCCAGGTCGTCGCCGGGGGTGGGCTTGCCCTGCACCGCCGCCGTGACACGGTCGCGCAAGCGGCCGATCTTCGACTCGAGGGCCCGCATCAGCTCGCCGGTCCCGACGAACTCCTGCCAGCGGGCCATCACCTCTCCGCGCAGCAACGACCCGTCACCGCTGGCCTGGTCGACGTGGGCGACGGCCTCGTCGTACGCCGTGTCGACCGCACGCCGCAGCCGCGCCAGCGCCTCCGCCTGGTCGTCCGCGGCGGCGGCCAGCTCGAAGACCCGCGCGCTGAGCGAGCGGACAGCACCGTCGAGCGTGTGACGCACGACGGCTGCGCGCAGCGACGCGTCCGAGGCCAGACCGTGCAGCCAGCTGCGGATCGGGTCGACGGCTTCCGAGGGCAGCATCGCGTCGAACAGCGTGGCCTCGGGCACCAGGAACAGGGGGGCGGCGCCGAGCCCTTCCTCGGTGAGCATCGCCGCCAGGTGGGCGCGTACCTCGTCGGTCGCCTCGGGCGGCACCCGGTCGAGCACCACTGCCACCGCCGTCCCCCGGGTGACGGCGGACCGGAGGAAGTCCCACGGCACGGCGTCGGCGTAGCGGGAGGCGGTGGTGACGAAGAGCCACATGTCGGCGGCGGCCAGGAGCTGGGTCGCCAGCTCGCGGTTGGCGGTCACCACCGAGTCGATGTCCGGGGCGTCGAGCAGGGCCAGGCCGGACGGGATGCTCTCGCTCGGCGCCAGCCTCACGGCGGAGGGGTCGTTGGTGTCGGCCCCAGTCGTGCGAGCAAGCCCCGGCAGCACTCGCGGCTGCTCGAACCAGGCGCTGTCGGCAGGGTTGTAGGCCAGCACCGCCCCACGCGTCGTCGGGCGCAGCACACCGGCCGCGCTGACCCGCGCCCCGACCAGCGTGTTGACCAGCGTGGACTTGCCGGCCCCCGTCGGACCGCCGACGACCGCGAGGAGTGGCGCATCGATGCGGCGCAGCCGCGGGAGCACGTAGTCGTCGAGCTGGTCGGCGACCTCACGGCGCAGCCGGCGCCCTGAATCCGCCGCGGCCGTGTCCAGCGGAAGGCCTAGCGCAGCGACCTGCTCGCCGAGCCCTTCGAGGGCGACGAGCAGCATCCTGCTGTCTGAGCTGTCAGCGCCCGGAGCCACGGGCCTGATCCTCGCCTAAATCAGCTCCCACCGACGGCTCGCCACGCTCATCCGCCGGTCGCGCTCGGTACCGTGGTCCCCTCGCGCCCGTAGCTCAGCGGATAGAGCGACTGCCTTCTAAGCAGTTGGCCGCAGGTTCGATCCCTGCCGGGCGCGCTCAGCCCAGGATGCGGCGCAGCACCCGCTGGTAGATCTCCCGGTCCGCCGGGATGACCCGCGTGGGGACGCCGTAGGACAGGACGGCGCGTCCGTACCGGTAGGCGTTGTCGCCGGCGTTCTCGAGGTAGTCCTGCGCCGCCGCCCGGCCGGAGAAGACGATGACGTCGGCGGTGCCGGTCGCTGCCATGCTCAGCGCCCTGGGGATCGTCGAGGCGCGGCCGAGCCGCTCGCCGCGGCTGTCCTCGACGTGGGGGGCGCGCATCGGCAGTCCGCGGCGGGTCACGTAGCGCACCACCCGGTCCACGTCCTTACGGAACTCGGGGTGCTCCCGTCGGAACGTCCTGACCGCGCGGTCGTACGCACCCTGCCGGGCCGGGACGACACGGTACGGGCTGCCGTACGACACGATCATGCGCCCGAACCGCGTGGCGCTGTCGTCACCCCACCGGTGTAGTCATCCGCGTCCTCGGCGTGGTTGAAGACGATGGCGAGGACCCGGACTGGGAGCACGGCAGCACGGATCACGCGGACAAGGAAAACGGGGCGGCGACTTCCGCGCCTCCCGAGTCACCGACTCGTGACCTCGCCGTGTCAGTCCTCGGTGGCGCGCAGCAGCTCGAGGTCGTGCGCCGCCCGGATCCGGGCGTCCTGCTGCACGCGGGTGGCGACCAGGAACTCGGCCGCCTCGATCTTGACCTCATCGGACTGCCAGTTCACCCGCAGCCCGTACTGCTCGGGCTCGGCAGGCTCATCCGGGATCAGGCTCAGCGGCGCTTCACGAACCGCCCGGTCGCCGTGTTCTGTGGCCATGACGGCCCCCTCTCGGTGCGACTCCTCCCATACTGCGCCTCGCGAGGAAACAACAAACCCAACGCAGGGTAACGATTGCTCCACGGGTTGTGATGGGCTCCCGACACGCGGGGCCATCTAAGGTGACCGTCATGAGCGAGCGGAACGACCGGATCGTGTGGATCGACTGCGAGATGACCGGGCTCTCCCTCGCGCACGACGCGCTGGTCGAGGTGGCGGCGCTGGTGACCGACGCTGACCTGACCGTCCTGGGCGAGGGCGTGGACGTCGTCATCAAGCCTCCGGCCGAGTCCCTGGCGACCATGCCGGACGTGGTGCGGGAGATGCACACCTCCTCCGGGCTGCTGGACGAGCTCGCGGCCGGCGTGACCCTGACCGAGGCAGAGGACCGAGTCCTCGCCTACGTACGCGAGCACGTGCCAGGTGCGCGCAAGGCGCCGCTGGCGGGGAACACGGTCTACGTGGACCGCGGGTTCCTGGCCCGCGACATGAAGCGCCTCGACGAGCACCTGCACTACCGGCTGGTCGACGTGTCCTCGATCAAGGAGCTGATCCGGCGCTGGTTCCCGACGATCTACTACAACTCCCCCGCCAAGGCCGGCGGGCACCGGGCGCTCGCCGACATCCGCGAGAGCATCGAGGAGCTGAAGTTCTACCGACGGGCGGTGTTCGTGGCCCCGCCCGGGCCCGACGCCGCGACGGTCAAGGCCCTCGCCGCCCAGTTCCAGCTCCCCACCGAGCCTGAGACGCAGCGTGGCTGACCGGCCCGACCCGGCTTGTATGATTTCCCCGGCCGCGCACGCGCGGTGCACCTGGTGGGTGTAGCTCAGCTGGTAGAGCGCCGCGTTGTGGTCGCGGATGTCGCGGGTTCAAGTCCCGTCACTCACCCCAGAATGGGGCAATGAACGAATCGACCAGCCTCCCGACGGGCGTACAGCACGAGCTGACCCATGGCGACCAGACCGCGGTGGTCACGGAGGCCGGTGCCACCCTGCGGTCCTACGACGTGGCCGGTCGGCCGGTCGTGGACGGCTTCCCGGCGGACCGCCATCCCGACGGTGGCCGCGGTCAGGTGCTGGCCCCGTGGCCCAACCGGGTCCGGACCGGCCGTTACCGCTTCGACGGCGAGGACTACCAGCTCGGGCTGACCGAGGTCCCGGCGCGCAACGCGATCCACGGCCTGGTGCGGTGGGCGGGATGGGCGGCCGCCCAGCGTGGGGAAGAGTGGGTGGCTCTCACGACGACGGTGTGGCCGCAGTCCGGGTACCCGTTCTTGGTCCGGCTGCGCGCCACGTACCACCTCGGCGAAGCCGGTCTCACCGTACGGCTACAGGCGCGCAACGACGGCGACCGCTCCGCGCCCTACGGCGTCGGCCAGCACCCGTACGTCACAGCCGGTGTCCGCGTGGACGACTCGGTGCTCACCGTGCCGGCGATGCAGCGACTGCTCGTCGACGACCGGGGCAACCCGGTGGGCAGCGAGGCGGTCGCGGGCACGACGTACGACTTCCGCGCACCGCGGGCCATCGGCGACCTGGTGCTCGACACCGCCTACACCGGGCTCGAGCGGGGGAGCGACGGCCGCGCCACGGTGCGGCTGGAGGGCGAGGGTGGCCGCGTCGTCGAGGTGTGGCTCGGGGGGTCGGCGACCCACCTGCAGCTTTTCAGCGGCGACACCCTGCCCGACCCGGCCCGTCGGCGGCAGGGCCTGGCCATCGAGCCGATGTCGTGCCCGCCCGGGGCCTTCACCAGCGGGACCGACCTCGTGGTGCTCGCCCCAGGCGACGAGCACGAGCTCGACTGGGGCATGCACGTTGCGTGACGACCATGGACATCAGGGGCGGCGATGTCCTAGCGTCCTCCACGGTTGACAGACGTGAACGCGACCCGACGAGGAAGCGCGATCGCACGACCCGGCTCCCGCACGGTGCGGGTTCCGAAGTTTCCTCCGAAGGAGAAACAGTGGCTCAGGGGACTGTGAAGTGGTTCAACGCCGAGAAGGGCTTCGGCTTCATCGCGCAGGACGACGGCGGTGCCGACGTGTTCGTGCACTTCTCCGCGATCCAGGCTGACGGCTACAAGTCGCTCGACGAGAACCAGCGCGTGGAATTCGAGGTCACCCAGGGCCAGCGCGGCCCGCAGGCGGACGCGGTGCGCCCCATCTGAGAGTTCTGCTCGGTCGAGCGCCCCGGTCCCGTTGTGGGACCGGGGCGCTCGGGGTTTTGGGCGTTTTTGAGCCGTTGCGATTAAAGCCGAGGGTCGCCAGCTGTAGCATGTGGGAGGGGGCACACGACCCAGGCCCACCACGCCGGCCCCGTGGCGCCCCGGGCGGCA
>JAJAYQ010000022.1 GCA_026786145.1 Spirochaetaceae bacterium
GCCGAGGACCACGCGCCGCCGGAGACCGCCGTCGAGCTGGCCGCCGAGCTGGCCGAGATGGCCCGCTGGCTGGGACTCGGCGACATCGTGGTCGAACCCCGTGGCGACCTGGCCCCGGCGCTGGTGGCAGCGGTCAGTCGGTGACCAGCCGGGCGTGCAGGTGCTCGTCGTACCGCTGCCCGTCGCCGTAGACGAAGGCCTGCCGCAGCGTCCCCTCGAGCAGGAAGCCGGCCTTCTCCGCCACCCGGCACGAGGCGGGGTTCTCGATCGCGTGGGCCAGCTCGATGCGCACCAGGTCCAGGGCTCCGAAGGCCCAGCGCGACGCGGCGGCGACCGCGCCCGACGCGACGTTCTGGCCGCGAGCCCACGGGGCGACGCGGTAGCCGATCTCCGCGTCACGCTGCGCACGGTCGATCCGGTGCAGCGACACGTTGCCCAGCAGCCGTCCGCTCGTGGCGTCGAGCACGGCGAAGGTGGCGTGCGTCCCACTCGACCAGTCTGCACCGCGGGCGCACCAGGCGCGCGCCTCGTCGAGGTCGAGGGTGCCCGGTCCCGGGTTCCAGCGCGCCACACCGGGATCACCCAGCATGAGCAGCGCGTCCTCGGCGTCAGCCGGCGACGGCGGCCGCAGCTGCACGCGCCCCGCGGCGATTTCGACGGGCTCGATGGCGGGCGGCGCCTGCGGTGGCGGTGCGACGCGCCCCCCGAGGTCGGTGGCGAGCCGGGCGTGCCGATGCGCGTCGTGGAGCACGCCGTCGCCGTGGTCGAGCGCGGCCCGTTCCGTTCCCTCGTACGCGAAGCCGCACCGGGTCGCGACCGCGCACGAGGCCGGGTTGCCGATCGCATGGATCAGGGACAGTCGCGTCAGCGCGAGCGGGCCGAAGGCGTACGCCGACGCGGCGGCCACTGCCCGCGATGCCACACCCGCTCGGCGGCGCCCGGCGACGACCGCGTAGCCGATCTCGGCGTTCCGTCCGTCGTCCCCGATGCCGTGCAGCCCGGCGCGTCCGACCACATCGCCGGTCGTGACGTCGCAGACGGCCCAGTCCACCCGGCCACCGCCGCGACGACGGCGGATCCAGGCGAGCGCGTCCTCGTCGGTGACCACCGTGCGCAGCGACGCCGACCACTGGCGGCTGACCGGCTCCTGCGCCATCTCGCGAACGGCCGCTGCATCGTCGTCGCGCCACGGGCGCAGGACCAGCCCCTCCTGCTCCAGCTCGGGCACCGGGTAGGTCCGCTGGCCCTCGGTCACCGCAGCTCGCCGGGCAGGAGGCCGGCCACCCAGCCGTCGAGGCGGTTCCCACGATGCGGCAGCCGGCTGCGGCAGGTGCCCTCCCGGGTGAACCCCAGCTTCTCGGCCACCCGCCAGGACGCGTGGTTGCCCACGCCCGCCCACCACTCGATGCGGGCCAGGCCCAGGTCCTCGAAGCCCCACCGGCAGACCAGCCGGGCAGCCGCGGTCATGACCCCCGACCCGCGGGCCCACGGGGCGGTCCAGAACCCGATCTCGCGCATCCCGGCGTCCCGGGCGTGCAGCCCCACCATGGCCAGCAGGCGGCCGTCGGTGCGGTCGGTGACCGCCAAGGTCATCTCTCCGTCCTCGGCGGCCCAGCGCTCGGGTCGTGAGGCGACGAAGTCGACCGCGTGGTCCCGCTCGTAGGGGACCGGCACCGGGACCCAGCGCTGCAGCGCCGCGTCCTGGCAGGCCAGCGCGATCGCCTCGACGTCGGACTGGGCGGGCAGGCGCAGCAGGAGCCGGTCGTCCGAGAGCTGCACGGGGTCCGTACGGTCCGTGGGGTCGGTGGGGGGCATGCGCCCATCCAACCGGGCACGCCCACGGTGGTCGAACCGTTAACACCGGCGGGTACGCCTACCATGAGGCGACCGACTGTCCGTCCGACGTACTGTCCGACTGCTCGAGGAGTTCCCGCGTGCCCGCCTTCTTCGACAAGATGCTCCGCGCCGGCGAGGGCAAGATCCTCCGCAGGCTCACGTCCATCGCGGGGCAGGTCAACGCCATCGAGGACGAGTTCGCCGCGATGAGCGACGCCGAGCTGCGGGCGATGACCGACGAGTTCCGCAGCCGGCTCGTAGGCGAGGACGGCACGGGGGAGTCGCTCGACGACCTGATGCCGGAGGCCTTCGCCGCCGTCAGGGAGGCTGCCAGGCGGACCCTGGGGCAGCGCCACTTCGACGTGCAGATCATGGGCGGCGCCGCCTTGCACCTCGGCAACATCGCCGAGATGAAGACGGGTGAGGGCAAGACCCTTGTCGCCACCCTGCCGGCCTATCTCAACGCGCTCGAGGGCAAGGGCGTCCACGTCATCACGGTCAACGACTACCTGGCCGAGTACCAGTCCGAGCTGATGGGTCGCGTGCACCGGTTCCTGGGCCTGGAGGTGGGGGTCATCCTCGCCAACATGCGCCCGGAGGAGCGGCGCAGGCAGTACGCCGCGGACATCACCTACGGCACCAACAACGAGTTCGGGTTCGACTACCTGCGCGACAACATGGCGTGGTCCCGCGACGAGCTCGTCCAGCGCGGCCACAGCTTCGCGGTGGTGGACGAGGTCGACTCCATCCTCATCGACGAGGCCCGCACCCCGCTGATCATCAGCGGACCGGCCGACCAGGCGACCAAGTGGTACGCCGACTTCGCCGGCATCGTCGCCCGCCTCAGCCGTGACGTCGACTACGAGGTGGACGAGAAGAAGCGCACCATCGGCGTGCTCGAGCGCGGCGTGGAGCGGGTCGAGGACTTCCTGGGCATCGAGAACCTGTACGAGTCGGAGAACACCCCGCTGGTGGGCTACCTCAACAACGCGATCAAGGCCAAGGAGCTGTTCAAGAACGACAAGGACTACGTCGTGATGAACGGCGAGGTGCTCATCGTCGACGAGCACACCGGGCGGATGCTGGCCGGCCGCCGCTACAACGAGGGCATGCACCAGGCCATCGAGGCCAAGGAGGGGGTGGAGATCAAGCAGGAGAACCAGACCCTGGCCACCATCACCCTGCAGAACTTCTTTCGCCTCTACGACAAGCTCTCCGGGATGACCGGTACGGCCATGACCGAGGCCTCGGAGTTCTCCCAGATCTACAAGCTCGGGGTCGTACCCATCCCCACCAACATGGAGATGGTGCGCATCGACCAGCCGGACCTCGTCTACAAGACCGAGGACTCCAAGTTCCGGGCCGTCGTCGACGACATCGCCGAGCGCCACGAGAAGGGCCAGCCCATTCTGGTCGGCACGGTGAGCGTCCAGAAGTCCGAGCTGCTGTCCGGGCTGCTCAAGAAGCGCGGGGTCCGCCACGAGGTCCTCAACGCCAAGCAGCACGAGCGTGAGGCGACCATCGTCGCCGAGGCCGGCCGCAAGGGCGCGGTCACCGTCGCGACGAACATGGCCGGACGTGGCACCGACATCATGCTGGGCGGGAACGTCGAGTTCCTCGCCGACCATGACCTGCGGTCGCGTGGCCTCGACCCGGTCGAGACTCCCGAGGACTACGAGAAGTCGTGGGCCGACGCTGTCGAGGACATCAAGGGCCGGGTGACCTCGGAGCACGACGAGGTGACCAAGCTCGGTGGCCTCTACGTCCTGGGCACCGAGCGGCACGAGTCGCGACGCATCGACAACCAGCTCCGCGGTCGCTCCGGCCGCCAGGGCGACCCGGGGGAGTCGCGGTTCTACCTCTCCCTCGGCGACGACCTGATGCGGCTGTTCAACGCCGCGATGGTCGAGAACTTCCTCACCCGCTTCAACATCCCCGAGGACGTCCCGATCGAGTCGAAGATGGTCAGCAACGCCATCCGGTCGGCGCAGACCCAGGTCGAGGCGCAGAACTTCGAGATCCGCAAGAACGTCCTGAAGTACGACGAGGTCCTCAACCGCCAGCGCACCGTCATCTATGACGAGCGGCGCCGGGTGCTCGAGGGCGAGGACCTCCACGAGCAGATCCGCCACATGCTCACCGACGTCGTCGAGGAGTACGTCGTCTCCGCGACCGAGGGCTTCGCCGAGGAGTGGGACCTCGACCAGCTGTGGACGGCGCTGCGAACCCTCTACCCCGTGTCGGTCACCCCGCAGCAGCTCGAGGAGGCCTCGGGCGGCGAGCGGTCCGGCCTCACCAAGGAGTTCCTCGTGGAGGAGCTCAAGGCGGACGCGCAGACGGCGTACGACGAGCGCGAGGAGCGCCTCGGCCCGGAGGTCATGCGCGAGCTGGAGCGGCGCGTCGTGATCTCGGTGCTCGACCGCAAGTGGCGCGAGCATCTCTACGAGATGGACTACCTCCAGGAGGGCATCGGTCTGCGGGCGATGGCCCAGCGCGACCCGCTCGTGGAGTACCAGCGCGAGGGCTTCAACATGTTCGCGGCGATGATGGACGCCATCAAGGAGGAGTCGGTCGGCTACGTCTTCAACCTCGAGGTGCAGGTCGACGAGAACGCTTCCACCGGGTCCAACGTGTCCGGAGAGGCTCCGGCGATCGGCACCCCGACAGCGGTGGTCGCCAAGGGCCTCTCGGCGCCGCGGCGTCCGGCGCAGCTGCAGTACACCGCGCCCAGCATCGACGGCGACGCGTCCGCAAGTGCGCCGGCGGTGGCCGTGCTGGACGCGGCCGACGACATCTATGCCGATGTCCCACGCAACGCCCCGTGCCCCTGCGAGTCGGGCAAGAAGTTCAAGCGGTGCCATGGCGACCCGCGCAACCGGGCGGGCTGACCGCTCACCCCAGCTCGACGGCCGTGCACTGCCACCGCCCGTCGAGGCCCTCGAGGCGTAACGCGACGGCGGTGGTGCGCCGGCCACGTCGAACCAGTGCCGCGACCTCCGCGACGCCGTCGATCGGTTCGCTGACGTGCACCGACCTGACGACACCGCGCGCCGCCGCCGACGTGCCCCGGTCACCCGGGCGCGCGAGGGCGGACACGTTGTCGTAGACGGCGGCGCTGGTCCATCGCACGAGCTGGCCCACCGGGCGGTCCCCGGCGAGCACCTCGACGAGTGCCTGCACCAGGCGCGCCGCCCAGGTCCGTGGCTCCGGCAGGTCGGCGCGGCTGGTGGGCTGCGGACCGAAGTCGACCTCGTCGAGCTCCTCCAGCGCGTCGGGCCGCGGCTGTGGCGCAGGCGCCGCGGGCGCCGCTGGTGGGACCAGTCGCAGGCCGATGGGTGCCACCGGCACAGCGGGCACACCGGTGGGCAGCACGAAGGCGAGCGCCAGCGTCCCCTGCACGGCGCCGCCCGCCTCGGCAGCGGCCCTCGACCACGCCGCGCGGCCGACGGTCGGGCCGTCGAGCTCGTCGTCGTAGGGCGGCTCGCAGGCCGGTGTGGGCAGGCGGCGCAGGGTAGGGCGATTCGTCGTGCTCGGAACTGTGCTGGTCATGACGGGCTCCTCCGGTCCGGTGGATGGCTTCAGGTCAGGGGTCAGGGGTCAGGGGTCAGGGGTGGTGGCTCGCCGCGACGGGTGGGCGCAGTCGCTGACCGGGGAGGAGGAGGTCGGGCTCGGGCCCGATGACCTCGCGGTTGGCCCGGTGCCATCGCGGCCACTCGTCCGCGACCTCCGCAGCGCTGGCGGCCGGGCCCAGATGACGGGCGGCGATGTCCCAGAGCGTGTCGCCGCGCCGGACGACCACCTCGTCGGCGATCGCGCGGCCCGCGAGCGGGACGGTGGCCACCAGGTGCACACCGGACGGGTCGGCGGGTGGACGCCGTGGGGCCGGTCGGTCCGGTGTCCACCCCGGGAGCGGGTCGGCCGGTCGGTCCAGCGCCGCCGGTACGGCCGCGCCTCGCTGCGGCACCGGCTCGCCCGGCCGCGGCACGGCGGTCACCGAGGTGCGAGGGTGCGCGCCGTCCCCGGCGTACGACGGGAGCGCCCCGGCGAGCGCCCCGCCGGCCAGTCCTGCGCCCAGCCCTGCTCCCAGCAGGGTGGCCGCGGCCCGCCGCACGAGCCCGGGGGTCAGCCGCTCGGTGAGCCGCTGCAACCGGGGACGGCGCCCGGCCGACGCGACGGCGCCCAGCGCCAGCAGGGTCGAGGCGCCCAGCCAGGTCAGGACCAGCAATGCCGCGGCCGCTGCCGTGACCCCGATCTGCGCGTCCAGTGGCGCGGGGCCGGGGGCCAGGACCTCCCGGGCCAGCCCGGACGCCGCCCAGGGCAGCAACAGGCTTACGGAGAGGTAGCCGGCGACTGTCAGGGTGAGCGCACGACACGGGATCGCTGTCCGGAAGTATCTGAACATCGTTGTATCCTTCTGTTTGCGTGTGTTTACTGTTGTAACCTCTCGATGAGGTGCAGTCAAGGGGTTGTGGCGACCCCGTGTGCCCGGACGGGCCGTGCGGTAGGAAGTGCCCAGCGCAACGGTCGGCAAGGACCGGGCGAGACGGGACGAGGGACGGCGTGATGCGGTGGGACCAGCTGTTCCGCGACCTCGAGGCTCAGCTCGAGGCCGCCGAGGCGGCCGAGCTCGATGCCGAGGTGGCCGACCGCACCCGGCGGGAGGGCGGCCTGGTCGCGCTCGTCGACCGCGCGCGGGGGGCGACCGGCTCCCGGGTGTCGGTGCGGGTGCTCGGGACAGGCACGGTCGAGGGTGTCCTGGTCGAGGCGGGGTCGCAGTGGCTGCTGCTCACCGAGGACGGCGGTCGGGAGGCCCTGCTGCCGCTTACCGCTGTGCTCTCGCTGTCCGGGCTGGGCGCGCGGACGGCAGTGCCCGGTGGCCAGGTCTTCGCCCGTCTCGGGCTCGCCGCCGCGCTCCGGGCCATCGCCCGGGACCGGGCGGGGGTGTCCGTCGGGCTGGTCGACGGCAGCGTCCTGACAGGGACGGTGGACCGGGTGGGAGCGGACTTCGTCGAGCTCAGTGTCCACGGGGCCGGCGAGCCGCGCCGCCGGGACGGGGTGACCGGCGTCCGCACAGTTCCCTTCGCCGCACTGGCCTCCGTGCGGAGCGGGCCTTGACGCTCGTCAGCCCCCGGGCGTCGCGTCCTCGGGCGTGGGATCGTCCCCCGCATCCGGGGCGGACCGGCCGAACTGGTGGGTCGAGACGAAGTCGCGCGTCTGGTCGTACATCCGCTCGATGTACTTCTCCAGCTCACTGGCCTCCACGCGCCACTGCCCCCGGCCACCGATCTTGATCGCCGGCAGCTCACCCGAGCGCACCAGCGCGTAGACCTGGGCCGAGGAGGTGTTGAGCACCTCGGCGACGTCGCTGAGCTGGAGGAAGCGGGGCTTCTCGGCGGCGGCCGACGCGACGGTTCGCATGACCGATCAGTATGCCTGCGGTTGCCCTCGGTTGCCCACGTCGTCCACAGACTGCGCTCCTGGACAGCTGCTGTGGACGAAGCCCCTCGCGGCGGCGGTGCGGTACGGCAGGATGGCGGGCCGAGAGCGATGGGGGAGCCGCGTGTCCGACCATCTGCAGCATCCGACGCCCACCGCGCCCCGCCTGCCGCGTGCGCGGTGGCTGGACGCACGGCTGCTGACCGGTCTGCTGATGGTGCTGCTCGCGGTGGCGCTCGGGGCCAAGGTCTTCGCCGACGCCGACGAGCGCGTGCAGGTGTGGTCGGTGACGCGCGACCTCGGCGCGAACAGCCCCTTGACCGGCGACGACGTCGAGGTGGCCGCCGTCCGGCTCGACGAGGTCGCGAGCCGGTACGTCGCGGCGACGGAGAACCTCGACGGGCTGGTGCTGACCCGCCCGCTCGGTCGAGGTGAGCTCCTGCCCGTCTCCGCCGTGGGTCGGGCCGACTCGCTCGACCAGCGCCGGGTCGTGATCGAGGTCGACCGGTTCGGCGTCGCCGGCCTCGCCAGGGGCCGGGTCGTCGACCTCTACGTCGTGCGCCCGGCCGAGGCGGGTGACGCCACCCGCCCGGCGGAGCTGGTCCTCGCCGGCGTCACGGTCGGCGAGGATGTCCGCTCCGCCGGTGGCTCATTCGGGGGCAGCGGGTCCAAGGCCGGCGTGACGCTGCTCGTCGACCGCTCGGATGTGCCGGCCGTCATCGACGCGGTGGCCAACGGCTCGGTCTACGTGGTGCAGGTGCCGGGCTCGTGAGCGTCCCCGTCGTCCCGGTGATCGCAGCGGTCACAGGTGCCAGCTGGGAGGCCGCGCTCGTCGCCGGGCTGGAGCGAGACCCCTCAGGCATCACCGTGGTGCGGCGCTGCGTGGACCTCGCGGACCTGCTGGCCGTGGCCACGACGGGCACCGCCCGGGCGGTGCTGCTCTCGGCCGAGCTGCGTCGCCTCGACCGCGACGCGCTGTCCCGGCTGGCGGCGGCCCAGGTCGCCGTCGTGGGCCTCTACTCGCCCGGCGACGACGCCGCAGCGGCCCGGTTGCGCCAGCTCGGCGTCGGGCAGGTGCTCCCCGCCGACGCCGTCCCGTCCGACATCGCGGCGGCCGTGGCCGCCGCGGTCTCGGCCACCCTGTCGAGTGGTCCGGAGACCGCCTGGAGCCAGCCGCTCGGTGCGTTGCCGGACGGGGCCGGCCCCGACGACGTCGATGCGGGTGCCGCCGGCGAGATCATCGAGGGGCCGGGCACCGGGACGCTGGTGGCCGTGTGGGGTCCGACCGGGGCGCCAGGGCGGACCACGGTGGCCGTGGGGGTGGCCGGGGAGCTGGCGAGGTCGGGGGTGAGCACCTTGCTCGCCGATGCGGACGTCTACGGGGGCGTGGTCGCGCAGCTGCTCGGCTTCCTCGACGAGGCGCCGGGGCTGGCCGCAGCCGTCCGGCTGGCCAACAACGGGGCGCTCGACGTCGCCGGGCTCGCCCGGGTCGCGCCCCAGGTGAGCCCGGGGCTGCGGGTGCTGACTGGGATCTCGCGGGCGGAGCGCTGGCCGGAGCTGCGACCGGCGGCTCTCGAGCAGGTGTGGGAGCTCGCCCGCAGCCTTGCCGAGGTGACGGTCGTCGACTGCGGCTTCTGCCTGGAGCAGGACGAGGAGCTCTCGTTCGACACGGCCGCGCCCCGCCGCAACGGAGCCACCCTGATGACGCTGGCCCGGGCCGACGTCGTCCTCGCGGTGGGGGCCGCCGACCCGGTCGGGGTGCAGCGTCTGGTCCGCGGCCTGACCCAGCTGCGCGAGGCCGTCCCGGGTGCCTCGCCCCGGGTGGTGCTCAACCAGGTCCGGCGCGGCGCGATCGGGGCCGAGCCGCGCGCCCAGCTCAGGAAGGCCCTGGAGCGCTACGCCGGCGTGCGCGACATCTCGTTCGTGCCGCACGACCGCGACGCGCTCGACGCGGCGGTGCTGCAGGCCCGGCTGCTCGGCGAGGTCGCGAGCGGTTCCGCTGTCCGGGCGGCACTGGCCGACCTCGCCGCCGGTCTGCTTCCTGCCGGGGCGCACCGCGCTCGACCGCGCAGCCGCCGCCTGCTCCGTCGGGGCGCCTAGAGTCGGGCGGGTGCCCGTTGCGCAGCCCGATCCTCGGCCCACCGCTCTCGTCGTGGACTGGGGCGGTGTCCTCACCGAGCCCCTCGACGCGGCCATCCGCGCCTGGGCCGACCTCGACGGGGTGGACTTCGAGCACTACCTCGGGGTCATGGGGTCCTGGCTGGGACCGCACCAGGGCGAGCTGGCCCGGGACAACCCGGTAGCCGCCCTCGAGCGCGGTGAGATCGAGGTCCCCCATTTCGAGGAGCAGCTTGCCCGGCGGCTCTCGGAGGCGTCCGGGCACCAGGTGCCCTCCGCCGGCCTGCTCCAGCGGATGTTCGACCAGTTCGAGCACGCGCCGGCCATGTCGGCGCTGGTGCTGCGGGCGCACCGGGCCGGGCTGCGCACCGGGCTCCTGTCGAACTCCTGGGGCAACGAGTACCCACGCGAGGGGTGGGACGAGATGTTCGACGCGATCGTGATCTCGGGCGAGGTGGGGATGCGTAAGCCCGAACCCGACATCTTCACCCACATGCTGTCCCGGCTGGGGGTTCCCGCCGAGCAGACCGTCTTCGTCGACGACCTCGCCCATAACGTTGCGGCCGCGGCGGCGCTCGGGATCATCGGCGTGCACCACACGGCGTACGACACCACCGCCGCCGAGCTCGAGGAGCTGTTCGGGGTCCACCTGCGCGACTGAATTGCGATGACGACCCGGGTCAGGCGGCGAAGAGCAGCGTGAGGCCGCCGACGGTGTAGGCCACCATCAGCACCAGCAACGGGATCTGCCCCACGACCGCACGGCGTCGGGGCAGCAGGCGCACCGCCCTGTCGTGCGCCAGCACCACGCCGAGCACGTGGCCCGTCACGACCGCCGTCACCTGGATCACCGCCGTGAGGGTGCTGCCGGCGAGCCTCGTGTCCACGCCGCGGCCACCGGTGCCCAGCCAGTCGGCACCGGTGCCGAGCGGGTCGGAGAGCTGGATGACGGTCTGCTGCCCGATCAGCACCAGCAGCGACCAGTAGTGCGCGACCACGTACCCCATGACGATCGGCACCAGGCTGTGGGCGAACTCCGCTCCCACCTGCAGTGGCCGCAGCCCGGAGCTGTGCTTGGACCGCTCTGACCGCTCTGACCGCTCTGACCGATCTGACCGCGCAGACAGCGTCGTCAGCGCGGTGGCGCCCGCGAACGCCGCCGTCACCAGGGCGACCATGCCGAACAGACCCAGCGTGCCGGTGACCGCTGGGGAGAGCGCTCCGTTCTGCAGGATCCTCACCCACCAGGGCGAGCCCGCGATCGAGTCGTAGGCCGTGGACCCGAGCAGGACGCCGACGACGGCGAACAGCCCCGGCGCGACCGGTGTCCCGGCGACACCGACCAGTGGATTGCGCAGCACGAGGGTCCCGTCATTCCGTCGACCCAGCGGGGACAGCCGGCCCGCCAGGCCGGAGAACACCTCGAAGCCGTCCCCCTTGTCCAACCAGGTCGAGCCCCAGTAGGTCGCGGCCAGCAGGTGCACCGCGAGATAGGCCGCGAAGAAGGTCCGGAGCACGGGCAGCGTCGTGCTCTCCGGGGCCACCAGCTCGAGCCAGACGAAGGCCAGCAGGGACAGGGCAGCCGGCCAGTAGCCCAGCCGTGCCGGCAGAACCGCCAGGCCCTCCTCGGGACGGGTCCCGACCAGTCGCGAGAGCACCAGGTGCAGCGAGCGGACCGGGTTGAGCAGCCGCCACACCGGGCCCACCAGCACCGACAGCAGCGGGACCCCGATCCACAGCAGGACGTAGACGGCACCGGCCGTCGGGTTCAGCGCGTCGTCGCGGCCGAAGACCGCAGCCATCACGACGTACGCCGTGATTCCGCCACCCAGGACGCGCAGCGCGACCCGCAGCGCCCGGCTGTCGAGCACGCGGGCCGTCCCGCCCGGCAGCGGCCGTCCCGCCCGCGCCGGTTCGAGCCGGGGCTCGCGCCAGAGCAGGCCCAGCGCCAGGAACGACACGACGATCGCGACGGCGGCACCGGTGACCGCGAGGGCGAACGGGATGGGCAGGTCGTCGCGACCGCCCACACCGTGGGCGAGCAGCTCGGTGCCGGCGAGGATCAGCGCACCTCGAGCTGGAGCAGCGCCAGCCCGCCGTCGTGGGTCTCGACCTCGAACACGCCCTGGTCGCCGGCGACCAGCTCGATCGTGGCCGGGCGACCCGCCTGCACGGGCTCCTCGATGTCGCTGCCGTGCACGTGCACGACGTCGTCGACGTCGAGGGTCACCGTGATCGAGACCGTGGCGCCCTGCTGGACCTCGACCCGGCGCGGCGGCGGCAAGACCTTGCCGTCGCGCACCGACACGGAGACCTCGACCACATCCTCGGCGGGTGATGACGACTTCTCCGCCGGGGAGGTCGACTTCCTCGAGGTCGCTGCGGGAGTGGGTTGCTCATCGGCGACGGTCTCGCCCGACGCACATCCCGTGAGGACACCTAGGACGAGAACCATGATCGGGCCGGCAGAGAGGCGATGCATGGCACCAGATTCCCACGGAGCCTCGCACGGCATGTCACGATGACCTCCGTGCCCGACCGGCTGAGCCCGCTCGACGTGTCGTTCCTGTACTTCGAGGAACCCACGACGCCCATGCACGTCGGGGGAGTGTCGGTCTTCCAGGCACCCAAGAGGGGGTTCGACCACGACCGGCTGGTGGAGCTCATCTCCCAGCGCATCCCCCTCGTGCCGCGCTTCCGGCAGCGCATCCGGGAGGTGCCCGGGCGGCTGGCCAACCCCGTGTGGGTCGACGACGAGCACTTCGACCTCACCTACCACGTCCGCCGCGCGGCGCTGCCCCGGCCGGGTGACGACAGCCAGCTGGCCGAGTTCGTGGCGCGGGTGCAGAGCCGGCGGCTGGACCGCTCGCGGCCGCTATGGGAGATGTATCTCGTCGAGGGGCTCGCCGACGGGCGGTTCGCCATCATCACGAAGACCCATCACGCGATGGTCGACGGGATCGGTGCCGTCGACATCGGCCAGGTGATCCTCGACACCGCTCCCGCGCGGCGGCGGCGGACGAGCGACACGTGGCGCCCCTCGGCCGAGCCGTCTTGGGTCGAGCTGGTCGCGGGTGCGGTGGCCGAGACGGTGAGCCGCCCGACGGCCGTCGTCGACACGGTCCGCGGGGGGATCACGGAGGTTCGGCACACGACCGGTCGCCTCGTCGGCGCGGCCGGCGGGCTCCTCGCGGCAGTGACCTCGGCCGCTCGCGCGGCCCCGGAGAGCCCGCTGAACGTGGAGATCGGCGAGCACCGGCGGTACGCCATGGTCACCCTCGACCTCGACGACCACCGGCGCATCCATAAGGCCCACAGCCGGGCCGACCAGCCGATCTCGGTCAACGACGTCGTCCTTGCCACCGTCGCGGGCGGGTTGCGCGCCTGGCTGCTGACGCGCGGGGAGAAGGTAGGCCCGGCGACGACGGTGAGGGCCCTGGTCCCGGTCAGTGTCGTCGGTGTCCGGGATGCCGCCGAGACGGGCAGCCGGGTCTCGTCCTTCCTGGTGGACCTGCCGGTCGGTGAGCCGAGCGCCGTGATGCGCCTGCACCAGGTCTCCTACCGGATGCAGGCGCACAAGGACACCGGTCAGGCCGTCGGCGCGGAGGCCCTGGCCGGGCTGGCCGGCTTCGCCCCGCCGACCCTGCACTCGCTGGGCGCGCGGGTAGCGAGCGGGCTCTCGAAGCGGTGGTTCAACACGGTGGTGACCAACGTCCCCGGCCCGCAGCAGCCGCTGTACGCCGGGGACGCGAGGATGCTCGCCGCCTTCCCCGTCGTACCGCTGGCCAAGGGGCAGGCGCTGAGCATCGGCCTGACCTCCTACGACGGCCGGGTCTGCTACGGGCTCAACGCCGACCGCGACGCCATGCCGGACATCGACGTGGTGGCGCAGAGCCTGGAGGACGCGCTCGCCGAGCTGATGGAGACCGTCAGGTGAGCCCCTCCCGTCGACGTAGGGGAGTCGTGCTGGGCGCCGGGGGTGTCCTCGGCGCGGCCTGGACCATCGGCGCGCTGCAGGCGGTCACCGAGGTGGAGGGCTTCGACCCTCACGAGGCGGACGTGATCGTGGGCACCTCGGCCGGGTCGGTGCTCGCGGCCCTGCTGGGGTCGGGCCTGACCGTGGCCGACCTGCTCTCCCACCAGCGCGGTATGCCGTTGCCGCACGAGGCGGGCGCCGGCTGGAGCTACGACTCGTCCACCGGCGGTGCGCTCCCGGCCCGCCCGCGGCTGGCTGTCGGGTCGCCGGCGCTGCTGCGCCGGTCGGTGACCCACCCCCGCCAGCTACCGCCGCTGGCCGTGCTCGCAGCCCTGACCCCGGCCGGCACCGGGTCCCTGTCCGAGGTCGGCCGGATCGTCTCCTCGGTGGCGGCGGACACCGGGTGGCTGCGCCGCGACGGCGTCTGGGTGGTCGCCATGGACTACGACTCGGGCCGCCGGGTGGCGTTCGGGCGGGAGGGCGCGCCGGAGGCCCGGCTGGAGGAGGCGGTGATGGCGTCGTGCGCGATCCCGGGGTGGTACGCACCGGTGTCGATCGGCGGGCGGCGCTACGTCGACGGGGGCACCCTGTCGACGACCAGCGCGGACCTGCTCGCGAAGGACGAGCTCGATGAGGTCTACGTCCTGGCGCCGATGGCGTCCTTCGTCAGCGACCACCCCCGACAGCTGGCCGCACGCCTCGAGAGACGGGTGCGGCGACAGGTGACCCGCCGCCTGATCGACGAGGCGCAGAAGGTGGGTCGCAGCGGCACGTCGGTGACGGTGCTCGCGCCCGGACCTGAGGACCTGGCCGAGATCGGCGCCAACCTGATGGACCCCTCGCGCCGGCTCGCGGTTCTCGAGACCTCGCTGCGCACCAGCGCCCAGGCGTTGCGGCACCCCCGCCCCGACGACCTGGTGGTCTAGGTGCGCGTCTACCTGCCGATGACCCTGCCGGCGCTCGCCGCCGCTCTGGAGGTCGGCGCGGTCGAGTCCCCGATCGGCTACGCCGTCACCCCGGCACTGCGCGAGTGGTACATCGAGGGCGACAGCGAGGAGCTGGAGTACGCGGCGGCAGCGGCGGCAGCCCGTGCCTCGCTGCGCCGGCTCGCCGGTGAGGCTTCCGGCGGGTCTGATCCGCGACGCGTGGTGGTCGCCGCCGACGTCCCCGACCGGGCGGCCCGGCCGGCCCCGGACATCGACCGGGCCGCCGTCCGGCTCGGCGACTCGGTCGACATCACCCTGGTGGTGTCGGCCCTGGTGGACGACCCGGACGCCGTGGACGACGTACGCCGTGGGGTGGCCGCACTTCCGGCCGCCGACGCGGGCGACGAGGACGCGTCCTTCGCCGTCGACTCGGTCGAGGACCACGAGCTGGCCTGGTACGCCGCGCAGGAGCTCGCCGCCCTGGTCGAGATCGAGTCCTGAACGGTGGCACCATGACGGGCATGGATGCCGTCACTCAGGTCCCCGCCCCTGTCAACGAGCCGGTCCGGCAGTACGCCCCGGGAAGCCCTGAGCGAGCTGATCTCGAGGCCACCCTCAAGCGGATGGCCAGCGAGCCGCGCGACCTCACGATGACCATCGGCGGTCAGCGCCGGTTCGGCGGCGGTGACGCGATCGAGGTCGTGCAGCCGCACAACCACCGCCATGTCCTGGGCACGATGCGCGGCGCGACGCACGAGGACGCGCGGGCGGCCGTCGACGCGGCCATGGCCGCTGCGCCCGGGTGGCGCGCGATGACATTCGACGACCGCGCGGCGATCCTGCTCAAGGCGGCCGACCTGCTCGCCGGTCCGTGGCGGGCGACACTGAACGCGGCGACGATGCTCGGCCAGTCCAAGACCGCCATCCAGGCCGAGATCGACGCGGCCTGCGAGCTCATCGACTTCTGGCGCTTCAACGTGGCGTTCGCCCGCGGGATCTACGCCGAGCAGCCGATCTCGTCGGCCGGTGTGTGGAACCGCGCCGACCATCGCCCACTCGAGGGTTTCGTCTACGCGATCACGCCGTTCAACTTCACCGCCATCGCCGGCAACCTGCCGACCGCCCCGGCGCTGATGGGCAACACGGTCGTGTGGAAGCCGGCTGCCAGCCAGCAGTACGCCGCGCACCTGCTGATGATGCTGCTCGAGGAGGCCGGCCTCCCGCCGGGTGTCATCAACATGGTGACCGGTCACGGGAAGACCGTGTCCGACGTCGCGATGGCCGACCCCGACCTCGCGGGCATCCACTTCACCGGGTCGACGCCGGTGTTCCAGGGGCTGTGGAAGCAGATCGGCGACAACATCGCGTCCTACCGGTCCTACCCCCGCATCGTGGGGGAGACGGGTGGCAAGGACTTCATCGTGGCGCACCCCTCCGCCGACCCTGACGTGCTACGCACGGCGATGGTCCGCGGCGCGTTCGAGTACCAGGGGCAGAAGTGCTCGGCCGCCTCGCGGGCGTACGTCCCTCGCAGCATCTGGAACGACCTGCGTGACGACCTCGCGGGCGTGACGGAGTCGATCTCGATGGGCGACGTCACCGACCTGTCGAACTTCATGGGCGCCGTGATCGACGACCGGGCGTTCGCCAAGCACAAGGCGGCGCTGGAGCGGGCGAAGGCGGACCCGTCGATCACCGTGGTCGCCGGTGGGACGTGTGACGACAGCGAAGGCTGGTTCGTGCGGCCGAGCGTGCTCGAGTCGAGCGACCCCGACAACGAGATCTTCACCACGGAGTACTTCGGCCCGATCCTCGGCGTCCACGTCTACGACGACTCGGCCTACGACGCGATGCTGACGCAGATGGAGTCGGTGGCTCCCTACGCGTTGACCGGCGCGATCATCGCCCAGGACCGGGAGGCTGTCGCGCATGCGCAGGAGGTCCTGCGGTTCGCTGCCGGCAACTTCTACGTCAACGACAAGCCGACGGGTGCGGTCGTGGGGCAGCAGCCGTTCGGCGGGGCCCGGGCGAGCGGCACCAACGACAAGGCCGGTGCGCCACAGAACCTGATGCGCTGGACCAGCACCCGATCCATCAAGGAGACGTTGGTCCCCCCGACCGACCACCTCTATCCCCACATGGCCTGACCGTCCACAACCCCGTCCTGGTGGGTAGCCGAGCCCCGGTGCAGATGTCATCCTCAGTCGTGCGACGAGGGAGGTGGCCGTGAGCAACGCGCAGAACTGGACGCTGCTGGGCCTGGCCACGCTCCTGATCAGCGTCGTCGGAGGCCTGCTCGTGCAGCAGGTGCGCCTGGTCGGCGACCGGATCGACGCGCGGATCGTCGGGCTCGAGTCGACGTTCAATGCCCGACTCCTCGGTCTGGAGTCGACGATGGATGCCCGGTTCGATGCCGTCGACCAGCGGTTCGACGCCGTCGACCGCCGGTTCGACCATCTCGATCGGGACGTCCAAGCCATCGCCCGGGTCGTGTTCCCGCAAGACTGAGCCCCATCTGGACGTCCACTAGCCTCGGCGGGTGGCCGACATCGAGGACATCGAGCAGGACCGGCACTTCGGGGAGCAGGGTGCGCGCCTGACCTATGGCTCTTACCTCCGGGTCGCCGAGCTTCTCGACCAGCAGCACCTCGAGTCCGACCCACCGGCGCACGACGAGCTGCTGTTCATCACCATCCATCAGGTCTACGAGCTGTGGTTCAAGCAGCTGCTTCACGAGCTCGGTGCGGTGCGC
>JAJAYQ010000023.1 GCA_026786145.1 Spirochaetaceae bacterium
CTCATAGCGACGGGGTCGCGGCGCCGGTCGTGCTGGCCTCCACGAACGAGGCTGTGCTGAAGATCGTGCCACTGGCAACGCTGCAGCAGCATGCCGTCGACGTCCCGGCCGACCCGAGCCAGCTCGAGCCCTAGTCCAAGCCGGCGCTCACCCGTCGCAGGCCTCGCCGCGCTGGGTCGGCCTGGCCGAGGACACGATCGACAGGCTCACCAACCGGATCGACGCGGGCAGGATCGAGCCGATGGCCCTGGTGGGCAGGAAAAGCGGGCAGACGGTGCCGCCGCCGACGAGGAGTACCCCACGCCGACACCGCGAACCATGGCCGGACGTGGAGAGGACGGTTGCTGTGCGTGTCAGGTGCAGCGTTCAAGGACGAGCTCGCGGACCCTGCCGGCGTCGGCCTGCCCGCGCGTTGCCTTCATGACAGCGCCGACGATGGCGCCTGCGGCAGCCTCCTTGCCGCCGCGGATCTTCTCGGCGACGTCGGGAGCCGCCGCGAGGGCCTCGTCGACGGCCGCGATCAACGCTCCGTCGTCGCTGACGACGGCCAGTCCGCGCTTCGCCACGACCTCGTCGGGGTCCCCCTCACCGGCAAGGACTCCCTCGATCACCTGACGTGCGAGCTTGTCGTTCAGCGTTCCCTCATCGACCAGGGCCACGACGCGAGCCACCTGCTCGGGCGTCATGGGCAGCGCCGTCAGATCGACGCCCTGCGCGTTGGCGTTCCGGGAGAGCTCCCCGGTCCACCACTTGCGAGCCGCCTCCTGCGGTGCACCCGCAGCCACGGTCGCCTCGACCAGCTCGACAGCACCGGCGTTCACGAGTGACTGCATCTCGAACTCGCTGAGCCCCCACGTCTCCTGCAGCTCACGCCTGCGGGTGCCCGGCGCGGCCGGCAGACCAGCGCGCAGCTCCTCCACCCACGCCCTGTCGGGGGCGACCGGGACGAGGTCGGGCTCCGGGAAGTACCGGTAGTCCTCCGCCTGCTCCTTTGACCGGCCCGGCGTGGTCACGCCGGTGTCCTCGTGCCAGTGCCTGGTCTCCTGCACCACGCGCCCGCCGGAGGACAGCAGCGCCGCCTGACGGGTGATCTCGTAGCGCACGGCGCGCTCGACCGAGCGCAGGGAGTTGACGTTCTTCGTCTCCGAGCGCGTGCCCAGCGGGTCGGTCGGCAAGCGGCGGAGCGACACGTTGGCGTCGCAGCGCAGCGAGCCCTGCTCCATGCGTACGTCGGACACGCCGAGCGTGCGCATCAGCTCGCGCAGTGCGGTCACGTAGACGCGGGCCACCTCCGGCGCCAGGGACCCGACGCCCTCGACCGGTCGCGTCACGATCTCGATAAGGGGGATGCCGGCCCGGTTGTAGTCGACCAGGGAGTAGTCGGCACCGTGGATGCGTCCCGTCGCGCCGCCGACGTGCAACGACTTGCCGGTGTCCTCCTCCATGTGGACCCGCTCGATCTCGACCCGGACGGGCCGCATCCCGTCGGCGGTCGGGACCTCGACGTCGAGGTGGCCGTCGAGGCAGATGGGCTCGTCGTACTGCGAGGTCTGGAAGTTCTTCGGCATGTCCGGGTAGAAGTAGTTCTTGCGCGCGAAGCGGCACCACTCGGCGATGTCACACCCGAGGGCGAGACCCACTCGGATCGTTGACTCGACCGCGGTCCGGTTGAGCACCGGCAAAGACCCGGGCAGGCCGAGGCAGGTCGGGCAGACCTGGCTGTTGGGCGCCGCGCCGAACTCCGTGGCGCAGCCGCAGAACATCTTCGAGACTGTGCCGAGCTCGACATGGACCTCGAGACCGATGACGGGATCGAACTGCGCGACGGCCTCGTCGTAGGGCAGCAGGTCGGGGCCGACCTGCGCGCCAACCGTCATGCGGGTCCCCCGATCATGCCTCGTCCTCGCCCCGGCGCAGCCGCCGGATGATGATGATCGTGCCGGTGATGACGACGATCGCGTTGAGGGCTGCGTCGACCAGCTCCAGACGGTCGCCGTCCTCGCGGGCCTGGCGGACACGCGAGATGGCCGTCCGGCCGGCCATCACCGTGCTGACGAACGTGATCACGGACTTGATGTTCATCACAGTGCAGCCTCCGTCGTGTTCAGCGAGAGCTCGGGTGCTTCGTCGATGAGCAGGTGGCCCCAGCGGTCGCCCAGTGCCGCCTCGAGCGCCGCACCGACACGGTAGAGCCGTTCGTCGGCGGTCGGGGGGGCGATGACCTGCAGGCCGACGGGCAACCCGTCCTCAGGAGCCAGCCCGACCGGCACCGACATCGACGCGTTACCCGCCAGGTTAGAGGGGATCGTGCACAGGTCGGCGAGATACATCTGCAGCGGGTCCTCCAGCCGCTCGCCGAGACGGAACGCCGTTGTGGGCGTCGTCGGCGAGACCAGCACGTCGACCTGCTCGAACGCCGCTTGGAAGTCGCGCACGATCAGCGTCCGGACCTTCTGCGCCTGCCCGTAGTAGGCGTCGTAGTAGCCGCTGGAGAGGGCGTAGGTGCCAAGCATGATGCGCCGCTTGGCCTCCGGGCCGAAGCCCGCGTCCCGCGTGCTCGCCATGACCTCCTCGGCACTGGCCGCTGCGTCGTGGCCCACGCGCAGCCCGTAGCGCATCCCGTCGAAGCGGGCGAGGTTCGAGGAGCACTCGCTCGGCAGGATGAGGTAGTAGGCCGGCATCGCGTAGTCGAACGCGGGGCAGTCGACCTCGACCACCGTGGCCCCCAGCTCCTCGAGCAACGACACCGCCTCACGGAAACGCTGCTCGACACCGGACTGGTAGCCCTCGCCGGAGAACTGTTTGACGACGCCGACCCGCATCCCCCGCACGTCGGCCGCGCGCGCCGCCTCGACCACGGCCGGGACGGGAGCGTCGATGGATGTGGAGTCCAGCGGGTCGTGGCCGGCCATCACCGCGTGCAGCATCGCCGCGTCGAGCACGGTGCGCGCACACGGACCGGCCTGGTCGAGGGAGGACGCCAGAGCAACCAGGCCGTAGCGGGACACCCCGCCGTACGTCGGCTTCACCCCCACCGTGCCGGTCACGGCGGCGGGCTGCCGGATCGACCCGCCGGTGTCGGTGCCCACCGCGAGAGGTGTCTCGAAGGACGCGACCGCTGCGGCCGAGCCACCGCCGGAACCACCGGGGATGCGCTCGAGGTCCCAGGGGTTGTGCGTGGGTCCGTACGCCGAGTGCTCGGTCGAGGACCCCATGGCGAACTCGTCCATGTTGGTCTTGCCGAGGATCACCAGACCGGCCTCACGAAGCCTCCGGGTCACGGTCGCGTCGTACGGCGGGAGCCAGCCCTCGAGCATGCGCGACCCGCACGTCGTGGGCACGCCCTCGGTCGCGATGAGGTCCTTGAGCGCGATGGGTACGCCCGCGAGCGGGCCCATCTCCTCACCCGCCGAGCGCCGGGCGTCCAGGCGGCGGGCAGCATCCCGGGCGCCGTCCGCGTCGACATGCAGGAACGCGTGCACGTCGCCGTCGACGGCCCGGATGCGCTTGAGGTGAGCCTCGGTCACGTCCAGTGCGCTCGCCTCACCAGCGGCGATGACCGCGGCGGTCCGGGCAGCGGTGAGCCTGGTCAGGTCCGTGTCGCTCATTCGGGGCCCCCGCAGCGTCGTGAGCCTGCGAGCGATGTCGTGGGGAAACTCACGCCTCCTCCCCGAGGATGCGCGGGACCCGGAAGCGGCCGTCCTCGGCCGCCGGGGCCATGGCGAGAGCTTGGCTCTGCGTGAGACCGGGTCGCACCTCGTCGGGCCGGGTGACGTTGGTCATCGGCAGGGCATGCGACGTGGGGGGGACGTCGGCGGTGTCGAGCTCACTGATGCGCGAGACGGCGCCGAGGATCACGTCGAGC
>JAJAYQ010000024.1 GCA_026786145.1 Spirochaetaceae bacterium
CTGGGCCTACGACCTGGAGCCGACCCCGACGGGATGCACCGTCACCGAGAGCTGGGACGACCGGCGGGGTCGCCCGTTGCAGATCGCATCAGTCCCGCTCATGGGCATCGCCGATCGCGCGGAGCACAACCTCCGCAGCATGCAGACCACTCTCACCGCACTTCGGCTGGCCGCCGAGGGCTGAGCCGTCAGGACCGGCCGCGCGGCCGCAGGCGGATGCCCGGTAGGGCCGGGGCGGGCAGCGCCGGCCCGGCGTACGCCGAGACCTGACCGCACCTCGTGGCGGCACCGCCCACCGCCGCCGCCCACTCCTCGCGCGCCGCCACAACCTTCTCGTGGCTGCGGCCCACGAAGTTCCACCACATGAGCAGGTCCTCACCGAACGGCTCGCCACCGAGCAGGAGTGCGCGCGCCGGCGGCCCGTCGGACCAGACGAGCAGGCCGGAGCGACCGCACCCCAGATAGACCAGCGCGCCCTCCGGCACGCTCTCACCGTCGACGACGTGACCCGGGGAGAGTGCGAGCACTGCGTGCTCCCAGGCGGGCTCGGAGGGCCAGTTCCCCCACTGGTCCCGGTGCGACCGCGAGATCCGCACCGACGATCGGGGTGTACGCCGTGGCAGGCGACCGCGCACCGGCGAGCGAGCCGAGGAGCACGCTGGCGGAGAGTCCTCCGTCGGTGACCAGCGGCAGGTCGTCGTGGTGCTCGAAGCCCGGCGCTGTAGAGCGGGCCGAGTCGGGCAGTGCGACCCACAGCTGCACCCCGCGCAAGGGCGGCGAGGCCGGTGTCGAGGACTCGGCATGACTGATGCACCGCCCGGCGGTCAGCAGGTTGACCGGCCCCGGCCGGACGACCTGCTCGCTCCCGATGCTGTCCTGGTGCAGCACCTCGCCGGAGAGCAGCCAGGTGACTGTCTGGAGGCCGGTGTGGAGATGGGGTGGCACGACCATCCACGGGTCCGAGGCCCCGGTCGCGGGAATGTTCGTGCCGTAGTCGTCGAGGAAGCGGCCGCCGCTCCAGGTTGCCCACGCCGGCGAGCCTACGGTCGCCGACCCCCGGCTTGGGGCGTGAACGGCCCGATCAGGTCGACGCTGCGTGCGGTCGGACTGCTGGTGTCCACCAGCCGCAGACCCAGCGCACCGGCGGCGGCGGCGAGTGCGGCCATCGGGTCGCGGTGTGTTCGACGACCGGTCACCAGGTGCCGCACCACCTGCCCCTTGACCGACTTGGCGTGGAAGCTGACCGGCCCGACCGTACGGCGGGCGCCGGTGCCGCGCGCGGCGAGCACCCGAACCGAGACGACCTGTTCACGGAGCCCGGCAGCCGGCCGCCACATCGACCGATAGTCGCTCGACCGCAGGTCGAGCACCGGGAGGTCGCCGACCAGCAGGGGCAGCACCGCAGCCAACGGGCCACGCCAGTGCGCGCTCACCCCGCCGAACTCCGGCACCGTGCCGGACGCCGGCACCCGGTAGTCGGGCACCTCGTCTCCTCCGCGCACCACCCCCCACAGCCCGCTGAACACGATGACCTGGTCCTCGGCCCGGCGCCGCGCCGCCGCGGCCAATGCCGCTACGTCGAGGGCCGCGTAGAGCACCCCTGCGTAGCGGTCGAGCGCGGCCATGGTGGGCGCCGTCGCCACCGCACTGTTGGCGGACAGGGCCGCTGGGGCGAGCCCCTCGGGCAGCCGCAGACCGACGGCCAGACCGGCAGGGTCGACACTCGAGGCGCGGCGCAGGGCCGACACCAGCTCCCCCCGCGACGCGGCGAGGGCGGGTGTGGACAGCTTCGGTCGGCGCCCGAGCGCCGGCCCCGACCCGCCGGGGGCCTTGACCTCCGACGGCGGCAGCAGCAGGAGCACCGCCCGGACGCTAGCCCAACTGCCTGCCCCATTCGGCACCGGCGCCATGATCATGCTCTCAGCGGCAGACCCAGATGATCGTTCGCTGCAGACTCGCCGAGACGCGGGCCACCGGTACGGCGTGTTGGCAGCGTTCGATCATCAGATCCGGCACGCAGGTGTGCTGGAGTGGCCGGGTGGAGGCCGTGGACGTCGCCCGACGCTTCGGTCTCGGCGGCGCCGCGATCCTCTCGGACGGACCGGTAGCGCGCGGCAAGCAGGGCGTCGTGTGGCGTCTGGACACAACCGAGGGTCGCTGGGCGGTGAAGGTGCCGTTCCATCCGTCCACCGAGAACGAGGTACGCCCGGCGGCCGCGTTCCAGGAGGCGGCCCACGCCGCGGGTGTCCCGACACCGCAGGTGCGACGCACCGCCGAGGGGCAGGTGTTCGCCACTGTCGAGGACAACCAGGTCAGGCTGTACGAGTGGGTCGACCTGCAGACCCCCGACTCGCGACTCGACCCGGAGCTGGTCGGCGCAGTGGTGGCCGCCATCCACCGGGTGCACGTCCCGGCGCTCGGCCCTCCCGACCCGTGGTCCCAGGAGCCCGTCGGTGCGGATCGCTGGGACGAGCTAATCGGGCAGCTGCGCGCGGCGCGGGCGCCGTTCGCCGGTCGGTTGGCCGATCTGCGCGACGAGCTGGTGGCACTCGAGTCCTGGATCGAGCCTCCCGCGATGCTGCAGACCTGCCACCGCGACCTGTGGGCCGACAACGTCCTGCCGACAGCCGCTGGCGGGGTGTGCGTCATCGACTGGGAGGACAGCGGACCGGCCGACCCGAGCCAGGAACTCGGGTGCGTCCTCTTCGAGTTCGCCCGCACCGACCCGGGCCGGGCCCGGGCGTTGACCAGCGCCTACCGGCGGGCCGGCGGGCCGGCGGCAGTAAGTCGGCGTGGGCACTTCTCGATGCTCATCGCGCAGCTCGGGCACATCACCGAGATCGCCGCCACCGACTGGCTGGAGCCCAACACCCGCTCCCCCGACCGTGCCGACTCCGCAGCATGGATCAGCGAGGTCTTCGACGAGCCGCACACCAGGGATCTGCTCAACACCATGCTGCGCTGGGTGCGCGCGGGGTGACGATGTAGCCGGTGGCAAAGTCGCCATGCACCACCATCGTCTCCCGGTCGGTGGCCCACAACCACGCGATGTAGGCGCAGAAGATCGCATCGATCTCGTCCTCGATCAGATTCAGCTCGCTCTTGCGGGCCGCGCCGGCAGCTGCCTCACGCAGAGCCATCCAGCGCTCGGACTCGGCCAGGACCAGCACGTCTCCGCAGGTCGCCTCGAGGTGGTCGAGCAACCGCTGGTAGGCCGTCTTGAGCGCCGGCAGGTCGCGCCCCTGCTTGATCTTGTAAGGGATCACGTAGTCGAGGGGGAACAGCGACACCATCGCCGGGTGCGGGTAGACCTCGATGCAGACCCGTCGACCCGGCCCCGGGAGCACGGCGGGGTCCATCTCCCAGCCCAGCACCGCGGCGAGCCGCGCGCCCCGAGGCTCCGGCACGAAGCTGGGGTTGCCCCGGTTGGCCGGGTAGGCGCCTGCCCCGAAGCGACCGAAGTGCGCTCCGACGAGCGCCTCGCACGGTCGGCGCCCGGTCGCGTTCGGCACGATCAGGGGCGCGTCGACGCCGGCGACCAGGGTCTCGGTCGGGTGCCGCTGGACGAACGACACGACCTCGGCGTCCGTGCGCACGGTGCCCGACTCCAGGAGACGACCGGCGTCGTCGAGCACAGCCAGGCCGGTCCTGTTGCGCTGCCCCCACGCCAGGTCCACGCCGACGTACCGCGCGTGATCCACGCTCGGCATCCTCTCCTAGTGTTGCCGGTGTGATCATCCGCGGTGCACGGGACGAGGACTGGGCGCTCATCTGGCCGTTCTTCTCCGCCGTGGTCGAAGCGGGCGAGACCTACGCCTACCCCGAGGGGCTGACGGCGGAGACGGCCCACTCGTGGTGGATGGAGCAGCCCCCGGGGCAGACGGTGGTCGCCGTGGAGGGTGACACGGTGCTGGGCTCGGCCACGATGGGTCCCAACCGTCCGGGTCGGGGCTCGCACGTCGCGACGGCGAGCTTCATGGTCGACCCCGGCCGGCGGGGTCAAGGAGTCGGCCGCGCCCTGGGCCGGTACGCCGTCGACTGGGCACGAGCGGCCGGCTTCCGCGGCATGCAGTTCAACGCCGTGGTCGAGACCAACATGGCGGCAGTGGCGCTGTGGCGGTCACTGGGCTTCGAGGTCCTCACCACCGTGCCGGAGGCATTCGACCACAGGACCAAGGGCCTCGTGGGCCTGCACCTGATGTACCGGACCCTCTAGCCCAGTCGCCGTCCCCGTCGGCCCCGCCGCGCAGATCGTCGCCGCTCAGCAAAGGAGTTGCCATGCGCGCAGCAGTGGGTGACCGGCTGCACGTTCACGGCCGGGTCGTCGGTGTGCCGGACCAGAGGTCGGAGATCATCGAGGTCCGTGGGGAGGACGGGGCGCCTGACCCCGCGAGGTCACAGGAAGCCCGGAACCGCGCGCCAGGCCGGTCCGGAGGCGTCGCGGTCAGCGTCGGCCTCGTCGCGCCGTACCTCGACCTCGATGAGGCCGTAGGGCCGGTCGGCCGCCCAGAACACCTCCCCCGCGTTGTCCAGGCCGAACGGTGTGAGATCCACCGGGAAGTGATGACGGTTGGGGGCGGAGAGCCGGATCTCCGCGATGTCCTCGCGCGTCTCGAGGACGGACCGCCCCATCTCCCAGAGGGTCTGCTGAAGGGCGAGCGAGTGCAGCGCCCCGAAGCGCGAGACCAGGACGTCGCGCACCTCGCCGTACGCATGGTCGTGGTCGGCAAGGTCGTCCGTGCCCGAGAACCCTGACGACCATCGCCAGCGGGCCGACACCGACGTGGCCATCACCCGGTCGGTCGTCGGCGCCAGAGTCGTGTACTCGTCGACGAGGAACCCGCTGAACTCCGAGCCCGTCGACTTGAGCAGCACCAGCCCGGTCAGGCCGGAGAGCACATGGGTGCGACCGCCCTCCACCGTCACCGCTACGGTGCGCACCTCCTGGCTGCTCTGCACGAATGTGTGGTCGTGCGGTGCCCCGTCGACCACCGCGCGTTCCCACAGGTGCTCTTCGACGGTCACCCGCGCGGAGCTCACGGTGTCGACGTCGTCGGCGAAATGCCGGGCCAGTGCGACCGCCAACTGCTCCGGTGAGGAGATGCCCACCTGCTTGGCGAAGGCGAACACCGTGTTCTTCTGGGTGTCGGTGGGCAGCACCGCCGATTGGTTGCCGGTGAGGTGAGCGTCGTCGAACGAGCCACGGAGCGCACTGGAAACGACGAGGTCGCGGATCTCGTGGCGTGCGGTGTCGCGGACCACCCGCACCACGTGCGTCTCGGCCTTGCCGTACTGGTTGTCGCCGAGCACGATCGCCATCTCAGCTCCCGCGGTAGGTCGAGTAGGCGAACGGGGACAGCAGGAGCGGGACGTGGTGGTGTGCCCTGTCCCCGCCCAGGGCGAAGACGACGACCACCTGTGGGTAGAACGTCGGGCGGTCCGCTGCAGCGAACCACTCGCCGGTGGCGAAGGTGAGGCGGTAGGTCCCGGGCTCCAGCGCCGCCGGCCCGAGGTCGCTGATACGCCCGTCGGAGTCGGTGACACCGTCCGCGACCGGCTCTGCAGTCGCAGGGATGCTGTCGGTCAGGCGCTCCAGGCGCACCGCCACCCCGGCGGCCGGGACCCCGGCGGCCGCGTCCAGGACGTGCGTCGTCACTGCGCTCTTCGACACGGCGCCCGAACCCGTCACTGGCCCTCCCCCCGTCGCGACCAGCCGCTCGAGGCGCTGCCGGTTGATCCTGCCCAGCTCCTCGCGCACCACCGCGCGCTCGGTCGACGTGTCGTTGTCGAGCCGCGAGCGCAGCACGGCCAGCAGCTCCTCGCCGCTGCGTCCGCTCGCGCACACCAGGTAGACGTGGCCGAAGCGCGCCTCGTACTCCCGGTTGCCCTGGGCCAGCGCCGCCAGCGTCTCGTCGCCGGTCACACCCGCCTGCTCCAGACGGGAGTCGGCACCCACTGCGCGCTCGCCGATGCGCGGATGACCGGACAGCGCCATGTCCAGGTCGCTCTCCGGCAGGTCCGCCAGCGCCTGGGCGGCGGCGGCGAACAGACTCTCCGGCGACCTGAACGGACGAGCCGCCGCAACCGAGTCAGCCCACCTCGGCGATGCGCAGACCGCGAGCAGCGCCTGCCGTACGTCGGGCAGCGGCAGGTCGTCCAGGTGCATCACCGGTCGCCACCGGCGCGGCGGGCATAGCCGTCGAGAGCGTCCCGGTCGAGCCCGGTCGCGGCGAGCACCTCGTCGAGGTCCAGCGCGCCGCAGTCGACACCGCGCAGCATGAAGCCGGCGAGCGCGAACGCCGTCGCCGGCTCGTCGAGGACACCGCTCTGCGCCCGCGACGCGTACGCCTGCAGCCGGGCCGCAGCGGCGGACATGCCGTCCCGGTAGAAGGCGTAGGTCGCCAGGTAGCGCGTCGGGAGCTGCGCGGCGTGCAGGTCCCAGCCCTGATAGATACCGCGCTCCAGGGAGCGGAGCACCAGCCGGGCGTGCAATGCCCAGCCCGCCCGCACCGCCTCCCGGTCACCGACAGGAAGGATGTTCGTCGAGCCGTCGGCGACGCGGACGCCGGTCCGGGCGGCAGCGACCTGCATCACCGACTTGGCATGGTCGGCGACCGGGTGCGCCAACGACTGGAACGCCGCGGCGACCCCCAGGGACGCGCTGTAGTCGTAGGTGCCGTAGTGCAGGCCGGTGCACCGACCGTCGGAGGCATGAATCATCGGTGCGACCGCGGCGGTGCCGTCGGCTCCGAGGACCGCCTGCGGGGTCTCGACCTGGATCTCGAACCGCAGAGCGCCCGCTCCCAGGCCGTGCGCGGACTCCAGCCGCTCGCAGACGAGCACCATCGCCTCGACCTGGGCCACGGAGGTGACCTTCGGCAACGTCACGACGAACCCGTCGGGCACACCGCCCGCCGCACCCAGCACTACGTCCAGCGAGCGGATGCCGCGTCGACGGGTCGGTTCTTCGAGCGACTTGACACGCACGCCGCAGACGAACGGCGAACCCGCCGCACCGGCAAGGGCTGCGAGCAGCTCACCGGCTGCCGCCGCGTGCCGGTCCTCCTCCTCGTCGTCGCGGCGCCCGTAGCCGTCCTCGAGGTCCAGGCGGAGGTCCTCGACCGGCTCGCTCTCGAGCTTGGCGATCACCCGCGGCCACACCTCTGCCACCAGGTCGTCTCGCAGCCCGACGACGGCGGCGATCGCCTTCGCATCGGCCGCGTGGGCAGCGACGGCGTCCAGCGCAGTCCTGCCGACCTCGGCCAGCACGGCTGGCCCGGCCAGATCGGCCGGGATATAGAGGGTGTGCACGGGCTGCCGCGTGCTCGCTTCCCCGGGCCACCCCGAGGCCAGCAGCTCGTCGGCGTCGGCGAGCCGGGCATCGATCTCGTCGTAGGTGTCGGCGCCGAGCCGTGCCGCAGTCACGACCCCGTCTCTTCCCACCGCGTGCGCAACGCCGCGAGACCGTCGTCGGTGGGCGTGCCCCACAGGCGCAACCGGGCCATCCCGCCGTCGGGGTAGACGTCCAGGCGCACGGCGGTCGCCGCCTCGGCACCGTCGAGCAGGAACCGGTGCCGGGTGTCGGGCTGCAGCGCGGTGCGATCCATCAACGGTCGCCACGACGCGCTGTCCGCGGGTTCCCCTGTCTCGTCGTACGCCTGATCTTGCCCGGAGAGAGCAGCCGCCCCCGGCGCGTTGCCGAGGAACCACGTCGTGTCGAGCTCGGCCATCCGCACCACTCCCCGGGCCGCGAGCCGCACCTCGACCCAGTCGTTGCCGTCGTCGCGTCGCCGCGCGGTCTCCCAGCCCTCGCCCATCGTGCGGGCCAGGCCGGGCGCGATGAGCCGGTCCGGCGAGCCGTAGAAGAGGTTGCTGCACCGCGTCACCCGCCCGCCGAGGTCCAGCGCGGCGAGGTCGACGGTGCCGAGGGCCTCCACCAGCGTGGGGTCCGCCACCACCTCGCCGTGCACGCGCAGGCGGGCGACACCGCCGTCGGGGTAGATGGTGAGGCGCACGTGCGTCCACCGGTGGGAGTCGTGGACCGGGAAGGTGTTGGCCGTGTCTCCCTGGAGAGGGGACCGCCCGACCAGGGTCGTCCACGTCGCGCTGCGCAGCTCGTCGACCGACGGGTGGCCCTCGGCGCGGGTGCCCTCCACCGACGCCTCGCTCGGGAAGTTGCCGGTGAAGTGACTGGTGTCGACCACGACGGCACGGACCACGCCGGGCGCCCCCAGCCGGACGATCGCCTGGTCGGTGCCGGTCTCGCGCCGGCGACGCGTCTCCCACCCGTCATACACCTGGCCCTTGGCGCCGAACGTCCGCGGGCTGTAGAGGGCCGGGCCCGCGTTCACGAGGTTCTCCCGGCCGGCGAAGAACTCGTCGTTGGCCCACACGACACTGCCGCCGAAGGTCCGCACGGCGAGGTCGGGCAGCGCGAGAAGAGAATGCAGGTCCAGCGGGTCCGTGTGGTCCGTCGCACGATCAGGGCTCATCTCACGCCTCCCCTCGTGCCAGCAGCCGACCCGCCGGGGTCCGGTCGGGCGTCACCGGCGCACCAGCCAACCACGTCCGGCGCACGACGCCGGTCAGCCGCGCGCCTGCGTAGGGCGTGACGGCATGGCGGTGGTGCAGGGTGGCCGGGTCGACGACCATCTCCTCGTCCGGCGCCAGCACCACCAGGTCGGCGGCGAACCCCGCACGGACACTGCCCTTGGTGCGAAGGCCGGCGAACGCGGCGGGCGCGTGCGACATCCAACGGACGACGTCAGCAAGGTCGTGACCGCGCCGGCGGGCCTCGGTCCAGACCAGCGGCAGGCCCAGCTGCAGCGAGGAGATGCCGCCCCAGGCTGCGGCGAAGTCGCCGGTGTCCAGCGCCTTGAGCGCCGGGATGCACGGCGAGTGGTCGGACACCACCATGTCGATGGTCCCGTCACCGAGACCGGCCCACAGCGCGTCGCGGTTGGCGTCATCGCGCACGGGGGGGCAGCACTTGTAGTCCGTCGCCCCGTCGGGCACGTCCTCGGCGCGCAGCACCAGGTAGTGCGGGCACGTCTCCACGCTCACCCGCACCCCGTCAGCCTTCGCTCCGGCCAGGAGCGGCAGCGCACCGGCGCTGGACAGGTGCACCACGTGGACCCGCGCGCCCGTGTGACGGGCAACGTCCAGGACGGTGGCGACGGCTGCGACCTCCGACGTCGCCGGCCGGGAGGCGAGGAACCGGGCGTACGACGGGCCGCTGGGGTCCGGAGCAGCCGACAGCTCGCCCGGGTCCTCCGCATGGACCAGCAGCAGGCCGTCGTGCGCGGCGATCTCCTCGCCGGCCCGCAGCAGGTCCGCGGTCGAGAGCGGCGGGAACTCCTCGACCCCCGAGTCGGCCAGGAAGCACTTCACGCCGAAGACCCCCGCCTCGAGCAGCGGACCGAGCGAGCCGAGGTTGGCCGGGACGGCGCCGCCCCAGAAACCGACGTCGACGGCGCACTTCCCCTCGGCTGCCGACCGCTTCACGGCGAGCGCGTCGGGGTCCAGCGTCGGCGGCAGGCTGTTCAGCGGCATGTCCAGGATCGTCGTGACACCACCCGCGGCCGCCGCCCTGGTCGCGGTGGAGAACCCTTCCCACTCGGTGCGGCCGGGCTCGTTGACGTGCACGTGGGTGTCCACCAGCCCGGGCAACAGCACCTCGTCGTCGCCCAGCACGACGACCTCGGTGCCGGTCACCGACCGGTCCAGCGGTCGTACGTCGGTCACGACCCCGTCCGCCACCGAAACGGTGACCGGCTCCTCCGATCGCCCGGCGCCCAGCACCGCACGCGGCGCATGCAGGACGAGGTCGGGCGTACTCACGCTGGATATTGTCACGCTCCGCCTACGCTCGTTCCTCGCTCCGGACGTCGCCGGAAAGAGTGATGTGTTCCGGACGCACCGGGACCCGCGTCAGGAACATCCCGGTCGCGTCGCGGATCGCTGCGAGGACGGCCGGGCCGGAGGACACCGTGGGCGGCTCGCCGACGCCACGCAGCCCGTACGGCGCGTGCGGGTCGGGTAGCTCGAGCACCTCCACCCGCATCGGCGGCATGTCGAGGATCGTCGGGATGAGGTAGTCGGTGAAGGAGGGGTTGCGGATGATGCCGTCGGTCACGACGACCTCCTCCATCAGGGCCAGCCCCATGCCTTGTGCGCTGCCGCCGTGGATCTGTCCGACGACGGCCTGCGGGTTGATCGCCTTGCCGACGTCCTGGGTGCACGCCATCTCGACCACCTTGACCAGGCCGAGCTCGACGTCGACGTCGACGACCACACGATGCGCGGCGAACGCGTACTGCACGTGGGCGTTGCCCTGGCCGGTCTCCGGGTCCACGGCCTCGGTGGGGCGGTGTCGCCAGACGACCGTCTCCTCGACCGCCTCATCGCCCAGCACCGCGACGAGGTCGCCCAGCACGTCCTCCCACAGCTCGCGACCGGAGCGGGCGAGCACCGCCGCTCGCACCCGCCGGCAGGCCTCTTGGACGGCGCCACCGGTGACGTAGGTCTGCCGGGACGCCGACGTCGAGCCGCCGCTGCCCACCGAGGTGTCGGTAGGAGCGATCACGACCCGCTCGACACCGAGCTCGGTCCGCGCGATCTGCTGCTGCACGGTCACCAGCCCCTGCCCGACCTCGGCCGCGGCCGTGTGCACGGTCACGGTGGGCTCCCCGCCCGTGATCTCCAGGCGCACCCGTGCGGTCGAGTAGTCGTCGAACCCCTCGCTGAAGGCGATGTTCTTGTAGCCGACGGCCCAGCCGACCCCCCGGCGTACGCCCTCGCCGTGGGTCGTGTTCGACACGCCACCGGGCATCGCCCGCAGGTCGACGTCAGCTCCGGAGGAGGCGGCAGGCGGCAGCGGCATGGCCTGCAGCCGCCGCAGCAGCTCGACCACCGGTGCAGCACTGTCGACCACCTGCCCGGTCGGCGCGATCGAGCCCTCCTCCATCGCGTTGCGCACCCGCAGCTCGACGGGGTCGATGCCCAGAGCGGCCGCCCCCTTGTCCATCTGCGACTCGTAGGCGAAGGCGGCCTGCACCGCCCCGAAGCCCCGCATCGCTCCGCACGGCGGGTTGTTGGTGTAGGCGCCCCAGCAGTCCATCGTCACGTTGGGCACGACGTAGGGCCCGATGCCCATCAGCCCGGCGTTGCCGACCACGGCGGCCGACGACGAGGCATAGGCACCCCCGTCCAGCCAGATCCTCGCGCGGACGGACACCAGGTCGCCGTCGCGGGTGAAGCCGTGCTCGTAGTGCATCTTCGCGGGGTGGCGGTGCACGTGGCCGAAGAAGGACTCCTCGCGGTTGTAGGACATCTTCACCGGCTTGCCCGTCCTCATCGCGAGCAGGCAGGCGTGCACGTGCATCGAGAGGTCCTCGCGGCCGCCGAACGCCCCACCGACTCCCGCCAGGGTGAGGCGCACCTTCTCCTTCGGCATCCCCAGCGCGCGGCAGATCTGCTGCTGGTCGACGTGCAGCCACTGCGTCGAGACGTAGAGGTCGACGCCGCCGTCCTCCGCCGGCACTGCCAGCCCCGACTCCGGGCCGAGGAAGGCCTGGTCCTGCATCCCGACCTCGTAGTCCCCGGTCACCACGACGATGTCCTTGCCGGCGGCCGCGGCGGCATCACGCTGGTCGCCCTTGCGGATCTTGAGGTGCCGGATCAGGTTGCCGTGCGGCCGGAGCGGCGCGGCCTCCCTGCTCTGCTCCACCACCGGCGTGGGCTCGGGGTGCAGGTCGGTGCGGGGTCCCTCGTTCCCGTGGCCGAGCGCGGTGCGGGCGTCGGTGACCGGCTCGAGCACCTCGTAGTCGACGACGATGCGCGCGCTCGCCCGCCGTGCGGTCTCGGGGTGCTCGGCGGCGACCAGCGCAACCGGCTCACCCTGGTAGAGCACCACGTCCTCGGCGAGCACCGGCTGGTCCGCGATCTCCAGGCCGTAGCGCAGCTCGCCCGGGACATCCTCGGCGGTGAGGACGGCGAACACACCCGGCAGGGCAAGCGCCGGCCCGATGTCGATCGACCGGATCCGGGCGTGCGGGTGCGGGCTGCGCAGGGTGACCCCCCACAGCATGTCGTCCATCCAGAGGTCGCTGCCGTAGGCGAACTCGCCGGTCACCTTCAGCCTGCCGTCCGGCCGGGCCGCGTCGGTGCCGACGCCGCCGTCCTCCCGCGTCCGGGCGGTGGCAGTTGGTGCCTGGCCGCTGACGGCTGTCATGCCGCCGCCCGCGCGAGCAGGGTCCGGGCGGCCGTCTCGGCGTCGCGGGCCAGCGTCTCCTCGTCCACCGTCACCAGCCGGTCCTGCTCCACCACGGTCCGTCCTCCCACCAGGAGCAGCTCCAACGGCGGTGCCGACCCGAGCACGAGTGCGGCGACCGGGTCGTCGATGCCCGCGTGGCCCAGCCCGTCCAGCCGCCACAGGGCCAGGTCGGCGAGCTTGCCCGGCTCCACCGTGCCGATCTCGTCGTGGCGCCCCAGCACCCGGGCTCCGCCGAGCGTCGCCATCTCGAGCGCGTCGCGCACGGTGAGGGCATCGGGGCCGCCGCGGGCGCGGGCGAAGAGCACCGCGTGCCGCGCCTCCTCGACCAGGCTGCCCGCCTCGTTCGAGGCTGCTCCGTCCACGCCCAGGCCGACCGCGACTCCGGCGTCACGCAGGTCGCGCGTCCGCGCGATGCCCGCACCGAGGCGCGCGTTGCTCGAGGGGCAGTGGGCGACGCCGGTGCCGGTGGCGGCGAAGCGGGCGATCGCGGCGTCGTCAAGATGGACCGCGTGGGCCATCCAGACGTCCTCCCCCAGCCACCCCAGCGACTCGACGTACTCCGTCGGCGTCGCGCCGAAGCGCTCCTTGCAGAAGACCTCCTCGTCGGTGGTCTCCGCAAGGTGCGTGTGCAGCCGTACGCCCGCAGCGCGCGCGAGACCGGCCGCCGCCGTCATCAGCTCGGCAGTGACCGAGAACGGTGAGCAGGGAGCGACGGCCACCCGCACCATGGCGCCGGGCCGGGGGTCGTGGAACCGGTCGATGACGTCCTGCGTGGCGGTGAGGATCGCGTCGAGGTCCTCGACGACCGAGTCGGGGGGCAGGCCGCCCTGGCTACGGCCGAGGTCCATCGACCCGCGGGTGGGGTGGAAGCGCAGCCCGACCGCGGCCGCGGCGGCGATCTCGGCAGCGATCAGGTCCCCTCCCCCGCTCGGGAAGACGTAGTGATGGTCGGTGCTCGTCGTGGTGCCGGTGCGGGCCAGCCAGCCCAGCGCCGCGGCCGCCGAGGCTCGCACGACCTCCTCGTCGATGCCGGCCCACACCGGGTAGAGCGTGGTGAGCCACTCGAACAGCGTCGAGTCCACCGCCTGGCCACGGGTGCTCCACTGGTAGAGGTGCTGGTGGGTGTTGACCAGGCCGGGGGTGAGCAGGCAGCCGGTGGCGTGCACGACCCGGCCGGCCCCCCGGCGTACGTCCTCGGGGGCACGACCCTCGGTGACCGACTCGACACGGTCATCACGCACCACGACGTACGCACTCGTGTGCTCGGTCCGGGTCGCATCCATCGTCACCACCGCGGCGCCGTCGATCACCAGCACCGACGGGTCGCTCACGCGAGCCGGCCTGCGGCGTCGCGCACCGCGTCGAGGATCTTCTCGTAGCCGGTGCAGCGACAGAGGTTGCCGGCCAGGGCCTCGCGGATCTCGGCGTCCTCGGGTGCGGCGTCGCGCGCGAGCAGGTCGTGGACCGTGACCAGCAGGCCCGGCGTGCAGAATCCGCACTGCACCGCGCCGGCGTCGAGGAAGGCCTGCTGCACGGGATGGAGGTCCGCACCGTCGGCGAGGCCCTCCACGGTCACTACCTCGCGTCCCACGGCCTGGCCGGCCGCCACCAGGCAGGCGCAGACGACCTCACCGTCGAGGTAGACCGAGCAGGAGCCGCACTCCCCCTGCTCGCAGGCGTTCTTCGAGCCGGGGAGGCCGAGGCGCTCGCGCAGCAGGTAGAGCAGGCTCTCGCCCTCCCACACGTCGTCGGCCTGACGGCGCTCTCCATTGACGGTCAGGTGCACGCGCATGCCTGCAGCATGCCAGGTACGCGGACGTCAGTCGTCGGGGCCGGACTCGCTCTCGTCGCCCGACTCGGCCTCGGAGCCGAGGACCTTGAAGTCCTTGTCGAGGTGCACGTCGGTCTCGGTGCCGTTGTCGAGGGTGACCTCGACCTCGTAGGCGCCTTCCTCGTCCCCGACCTCGGTCTCCGTGACGCGGCGCTGGCCACCCCGGCCCCTCCGGCGACAGCGAGGGTCAGCGCTGCTGCCGATGTGGCGAGCACGGTCTTCTTGCTTCTCCGCATGCGTGCCTCCGTTCGTCCGGCCGGGACGGCAGGTCCCGAACTTCCCGTACCCGACATCCTCGTCGCGGCCAGACGAGAGATCCCTGGAGAATCTAGTCCGCATCGAGGCGCCTCCCCTTTGGCAGCTAGGCCGCCCGGCGGTACTCGTCCCACGCCCAGGTCAGGGTGCGGCGGGCCAGCACGGACAGCGCATGGCGTCGGTAGGCGGCGGTGCCCCGCACGTCGTCGATGGGCCGGGCGGCAGCCGCGACCAGCTCGCCGAACCGTGCGGCCACACCGCCCGGCAGCTCACCGCGCGAGGACCAGAGGTCGACCAGCTCGCCGGCGGCGTAGTCCTGTGCGTCGACCGCGGACAGCGGCGTCGGTGCCGCGGACCCGATGGCCGCCCCGACGCGTCCCTGCTCGGGGTGAAGCGCCAGGCCGAAGGACGTCACGGCGATCACCATCGCGTTGCGGGTGCCGACCTTGGCGAACTGCTGTGGTCCCGTCGCCGCTGGCAGCAGCACCGCGGAGATGAGCTCGTCGGGCTCGAGGGCCGAGGTCTTGACCCCGGTGAAGAACTCCGAGACCGGGATGGCGCGGGGGCCGCGCGCGGCCGACTCCACCTCCACCGCGGCGCCGACCGCCAGCAGGACCGGGTGGGCGTCGCCTGCCGGCGAGGCGGACCCGAGGTTGCCTCCGACGGTGCCGCGGACCCGGATCTGCGGCGATCCCACCGTGCGGGAGGCCATCGCAAGGCCCGGCGCCAGCGCGGACAGCTCGGACATCACCCGGGCAAAACTCACCCCGGCGCCGAGCCGGACCGTGCCGTCCTCGGCCACCGACCACTCACGCAGCTCACCGACGCGCGTCAGGTCGATCAGCGCATCAGGACGGTGCCGGTCGAAGTTGAGATCGACCATGACGTCGGTGCCGCCCGCGATCGGCACGGCGCCCGGGTTCTCGGCCCTCGCCGCCAGCGCGTCCGGCCACGACCCCGGTGCCAGGAACTCCACGCGACTCCTCCGCCTCTCCCGCCGCAGTGATGTCCCGCGTGATCATTCGCGGATCATCGTGATCATTCGCGGATCATAGAGAGGGCCGTCCCACCACCTCCGCGTGCCGCTCGTGCAGCCGGTCCCGGATCTCCTCCGGCGTGTACGCCCGTCGCCGGCGTTCCGCGCGCGCCACGGCAGCGCCGGTCGCCGCCACACCCACGACCCCGGCCAGACCGAGGACCTTCCACCACCGCATCTCTCGTAGGTTAGGCCCGTGGTGCCCCTGTCTGCAGCGATCGACCTGACCCGCACCGGAGACGTGTGGCTCTTCCGCGGGCGTAGCGCGGCGGACCGGGCGATCCAGCTCACCACCAACAGCCCGGTGAACCACGTGGGCATGTCGGTGGTGCTCGACGATCTGCCCCCGCTGATGTGGCATGCCGAGCTCGGCAGGTCACTGCCCGATCTGTGGTCGGGGACCCATCAGCGCGGCGTGCAGCTGCACGACCTGCACGACGCCGTGGTGACCTGGGGGACGCGCTACGGCCAACGCGCCTGGCTGCGCCAGCTGGAAGCCGAGACCTCCCGCGAGCAGGAGGACGCCCTGCTGCGCACCATTGCCCGGCTCGACGGCACCCCGTTCCCCTCGACCACGCGCCTGGCCTCCAGGTGGCTGCGCGGCCGGGTTCCTTCTCGCCGACGCGGACAGACATCCCCGCGTAGTACCGAGCTCGAGACGGCGTTCTGCGCCGAGGTGGTGGCCCTCACGTACGAGGCCATGGGGCTGCTGCCCGAGGGAAGGCGGCCCAACTGGTATGACCCCGGCCGCTTCTGGTCCGGCGACGACCTCGAGCTCGTCAGCGGTGCCCGCCTCGGCGGGGAGATCGCGGTCGATGTCACCGGGTCCGATCCGGGCATCGCGAATCTGGACAAATGACCCTTGACCGTGGTGTGACGCCCTCGTAGTGTTCCGCGCACCAGGAGGAAGCCTTCCACCTCGCGGAAGGACGCAGTGTGACCCCCGCGGCACGCTTGACCGTGGTCGTGGCCCCCGACTCGTTCAAGGGGAGCCTTCGCGCGCACGAGGCGGCAGCAGCGATCGAGGCCGGCCTGCGCGATGCGGCTACCGCGGCCGGCGTCGACCTCGAGGTGCGGCTGCGCCCCGTGGCCGACGGCGGTGAGGGCAGCACCGACATCGTTCTGGCAGCGGGATGGTCCCGCCGGGAGTGCCGGGTCAGCGGTCCCACGGGTTCCCGCGTGCTCGCCTCGTTCGCCCTCAGCCCGGACGGCATCGTGCCGCTGACCGCTCTGGTCGAGCTGGCGGCCGCCTCCGGGCTCTCGCTGTTGCCCGGCGGCCGCCCGGACGCCCGTTCCGCAAGTACACGAGGCACCGGCGAGCTCGTCGCAGCGGCTCTCGACAACGGGATCGGCCGACTCGTGCTCTGCATCGGAGGCAGCGCCACCACCGACGGCGGCACCGGTATGGCCTCATCGTTGGGCGCCCGCTTCCTGGACGGCCGCGACAAACCGCTGCCCCCCGGCGGTGTCGCCCTCGGGCAGCTCTCGCGGGTCGACGTGACGGGCCTGGACGCGCGCCTGGACTCGACCGAGGTCGTCGTCGCCTGCGACGTCGACAACCCGCTCACAGGTCCGACCGGAGCGGCCCACGTCTACGGGCCGCAGAAGGGCGCCGATCCCCGCGACGTCGCCGACCTGGATGCCGGGCTGGTCCGGCTCGCCCAGGTGCTGCGCCGCGACCTCGGCATCGACGTCGAGCAGGTGCCCGGGGCGGGGGCTGCCGGCGGCGTGGGGGCCGGTGCGCTCGCCTTCCTCGGAGCGCGCCTGACCCCTGGCATCGACCTGCTGCTCGACCTCGTCGGCTTCGACGCCGCACTCGACGGCGCCGACCTGGTGGTCACCGGCGAGGGTTCCTTCGACGCCCAGAGCCTGGCCGGGAAGGCGCCGGTGGGTGTCGCACGCCGGGCGCGCACGGCCGGCGTGCCGGTCGTCGTGCTCGCCGGCCGGCTCGACCTGGACGAGTCCGCCCGAGCGCGACTCCCCGAGCTCGGAGTGGTCGAGGCGCGAGCACTGCTCGACCTCGAGCCGGACCCGCAGCGCGCACAGGAGAACGCCGCGACGCTGCTGCGGACCCTGGCCGCCCGGACGCTCGCCGGGCGCCTGCGCAGCCTTCCCGCACCACTGCAGTCATTCCCCGCGTCCATGAAAGCAAGGAGCAGCGCATGAGCACCCCCGACGGCGTCCGCATCGACGGACCCATAAAGGACCGCTACGACGAGGTGCTCACCGACGGTGCGCTCGCCTTCCTGGCGGACCTGCACCGCCGGTTCGACGGTCGGCGTCGCGAGCTGCTCGCGCTGCGGGACTCGCGCTACGCCGAGCTGGCCGCGGGCGGCACGCTGGACTTCCTCGCCGAGACCAAGGACGTGCGCGAGGACGACTCCTGGCGAGTGTCCGATCCAGCACCCGGCCTGGTCGACCGGCGGGCCGAGATCACCGGCCCCACCGACCGCAAGATGACCATCAACGCCCTCAACTCCGGCGCTCGGGTGTGGCTGGCTGACCTGGAGGACGCCAACACCCCGCTCTGGGAGGTGATGATCGAGGGCCAGCTCAACCTGCGCGACGCGATCGAGCGGCGCATCGACTTCACCTCGCCCGAGGGCAAGTCCTACGCGCTGAACGACAAGGTCGCGACGATCGTCGTACGCCCCCGCGGCTGGCACCTGCCGGAGAAGCACATCCTCGTCGACGGTGAGCGGACCTCCGGCAGCATCACCGACTTCGGCCTCTACTTCTTCCACTGCGCGCAGAAGCAGATCGACAACGGTCTCGGACCCTACTTCTACCTGCCGAAGATGGAGAGCCACCTCGAGGCCCGGTTGTGGAACGACGTCTTCGTGCACGCCCAGGACGCGCTGGGCATCCCGCAGGGCACCATCCGCGCCACCGTCCTCATCGAGACGTTCCCGGCGGCGTTCGAGATGGAGGAGATCCTCTACGAGCTGCGTGACCACTCCGCCGGGCTCAACGCGGGACGCTGGGACTACATGTTCTCGGTCATCAAGAAGTTCCGTACCCGCGGCGCGGAGTTCATGCTGCCCGACCGCAACTCGGTGACGATGACCGTGCCGTTCATGCGGTCCTACACCGAGCTGCTGGTGCGCACCTGTCACAAGCGCGGTGCACACGCGATCGGCGGCATGGCGGCGTTCATCCCGAGCAAGGACGAGACCGTCAACAAGGCCGCCTTCGACAAGGTCCGCGACGACAAGACCCGCGAGGCCGGTGACGGCTTCGACGGCTCGTGGGTTGCGCACCCGGGGATGGTCGCCCTGTGCACCGAGGTGTTCGACGGCGTGCTCGGCGACAAGCCCAACCAGCTCGACAAGACACGTGACGAGGTGTCCGTCACCGCCGAGCAGCTGCTCGACATCACGAGCACTCCCGGGGCGGTGACCGAGGCAGGGCTCCGGAGCAACATCAGCGTCGGCGTGCAGTACCTCGAGGCGTGGCTGCGCGGGACAGGCGCCGTCGGCATCAACAACCTCATGGAGGACGCCGCCACCGCCGAGATCTCCCGCTCGCAGGTGTGGCAGTGGCTGCACAACGACGTGCACCTCGACGACGGCCAGGTCGTGACCCGCGAGCTGGTCGAGCGCCTCATCGACGAGGAGATCGACGCCATCCACCAGAAGATCGGCGACGAGTCCTTCGCCGCCGGCGGTTGGGACGATGCCCGCGCGCTCTTCACCCAGATGGCGCTCTCCGACGACTTCGCCGAGTTCCTCACCCTCCCGGCGTACGAGCGGATGCCGTAGATGGGGGGAAACCCGAAGTCCCTCGACGACCTCGTGGTCCGGCTGCGGGCGGCCGTCGGCAGCGACCAGGTCATCACCGACCGGCAGCAGCTGCGGACCTACGAGTGCGACGGTCTCGCCCACTACAAGGTCACACCCGCCGTCGTGGTGCTGCCGCACTCCACGGGCCAGGTGGCCTCCGTGGTCCGCGCATGCATCGAGGCCGAGGTGCCCTACGTCGCTCGCGGCTCGGGCACCGGGCTGTCCGGCGGCGCACTCCCCCACGCCGACGGCGTGCTCGTCGTCACCTCGCAGATGCGCACGATCCTCGAGGTCGACGCGACCGACCAGCGAGCTGTGGTCCAGCCGGGGGTCATCAACCTGCACGTCACCCGGGCGGCCGCTCCCGACGGCTACTACTACGCACCCGACCCTTCCAGCCAACTGGTGTGCTCGATCGGGGGCAACGTCGCGGAGAACTCCGGCGGGGCCCACTGCCTGAAGTACGGCTTCACCACGAACCACGTCATGGGCGTGGAGATGGTCGCCCCCGACGGAACCGTCGTGCGCCTCGGGGGCAGGGCGCCGGACCCGCCGGGATACGACCTGATGGGCGCCTTCGTGGGGTCGGAGGGCACGCTGGGGATCGCCACCGAGGTGACCGTGCGCCTGATGCGCGCGCCCGAGACGGTGCGCACGCTGCTCGCGGCCTTCCCGTCCACGGACGAGGCCGGCGGTGCCGTGTCGGCCGTCATCGGTGCCGGCGTCCTGCCCGCGGCCATCGAGATGATGGACGCGCTCGCGATCGAGGCAGCCGAGGCAGCCGTCCAGTGCGGCTACCCCGCCGGGGCGGGGGCCGTGCTCATCGTCGAGCTCGACGGTGCCGCGGCCGACGTGGAGGCGCAGTTCGGCGAGGTCGAGCGGCACTGCCGGGACAACGGTGCCACCGAGATCCGCATCGCCGCCGACGACGCGGAGCGGGCTCTGTTCTGGAAGGGGCGAAAGTCGGCCTTCGCAGCGGTCGGGCGGATCAGCCCCGACTACATCGTGCAGGACGGGGTGATCCCCCGGACCGCGCTGCCCGAGGTCCTGCGCCGCATCGCTTCGCTGTCAGGCAGCGGCGGCGTGCGGGTCGCGAACGTCTTCCACGCCGGCGACGGGAACCTGCACCCACTCGTGCTTTTCGACGACGCCGTGCCGGGCCAGGCCGAGGAGGCCGAGACCATCTCCGGCGCGATCCTGGACCTCTGCATCGAGTACGGCGGATCCATCACCGGCGAGCACGGGGTCGGCATGGACAAGGCCAAGTACATGTCGCGGATGTACAACGACGACGACCTCGACACGATGCAGATGCTGCGCTGCGCGTTCGACCCGCACAATCTGTGCAACCCCGGCAAGATCTTCCCCACCCCGCGCCTGTGCGGCGAGGTGCCCGGCCGCCACAAGGGCCAGCACCCGCTGCAAGAGGCCGGCCTGGCGGAGGTGTTCTGAGCCGTGACACCCACCGACGCGGTTATCGAGAGCCTCGGGAAGGTCGCGGCCACGCGTGCGGCCACCGACTCCGACTCGGTGGGGGGCGTGCCGGCCCGCTGGGTCGTCTCGCCCACCTCGACCGACGAGGTGGCCGAGACGCTGCGGCTGGCCGGGCAGCACGACCTCACCGTCGTCCCGCGAGGTGCCGGGACCAAGATCGCGTGGGGAGCGGCGCCACGAGCAGCAGACCTGGTGCTCGACACGACGGGCATCCACGGCGTCGTCGAGCACGCCGCCGGCGACCTCGTCCTCATCGTCCGCGCCGGGACCCCGATGGCCGAGCTGCAGGACACGGTGGCCACCGCCGGGCAGCAGCTGGCGCTGGACACGCCCCTGACCGGCGCCACCGTCGGCGGAACCCTGGCCACCAGCACCAGCGGCCCGCGCCGGCTGCTCTACGGCACCGCACGCGACCTGCTCATCGGCGTCACCTTCGTCCGAGGCGACGGCGTCGTCGCCAAGGCCGGCGGCAAGGTCGTGAAGAACGTCGCCGGCTACGACTTCGGCAAGCTGCTCACCGGGTCCTACGGCACGCTCGGTGTCATCACCGAGGCCGTGTTCCGACTGCACCCGCTGCCCGCGGCGAGACGAGTCGCCCGGCTCCGCCTGCCCGATGCCCTTGCCGCCGGCAAGGTCGCGCTGGCCGTGCTCGGCTCCCAGCTGGTTCCCACCGCTGTCGAGCTCGACCAGGAGGGCGACGGCGCCGTGACCGTGACCGTCCTGGTCGAGGGTGTTGCGGCCGGTTTGCCCGACCGGACAGCGACCGCGCTCGGGCTGCTCGGCGACGGCGCAACCGACGGCGACGAGCTCCCCGGCGGCTTCGGGACCTACCCCTTCGATCCGGACGGCACGGGACTCAAGCTCACGTCCTCGCTGTCCGGTGTCGGGGCGGTTCTCACTGCAGCGCGCGAGGCGGCCACCGCCCACGACGTGCCCCTGCTCGTCCGCGGCTCTGCGGCCGGTGTGCTCTACGCAGGACTTCCCAACGATGTCGAACCGGGCACTGTCGCAGCGGTCGTCGAGGCGTTGCGCGGCGCCGTCACGGCGTACGACGGCAGCGTCACCGTCCTGACCGCGCCCGCGGGCGTGCGGGAGGTGGTCGACCTCTGGGGCCCGGTCCCCGGCATGCACCTCATGCGGCGGCTCAAGGACGAGCTCGACCCCGGCCACCGGTTCTCACCGGGCCGCTTCGCGGGAGGTATCTGATGAGCAGCGACTCAGCGCCCGTCGGCGCGACCCACGGGACGATGGGCGACGGCGGTCCGCAGCTGACGCCGCCACCCGTCGGCGGACCGGCGTTCGACGACCACCACCCGCCGTCAGCCGAGTTGGTGTCCGACTGCGTCCACTGCGGCTTCTGCCTGCCGACCTGCCCGACCTACGTGCTCTGGGGCGAGGAGATGGACAGCCCGCGCGGGCGCATCTACCTCATGCAGTCCGGCCTGGACGGCGAGCCGCTCACCGACTCGATGGTGGGTCACTTCGACGCCTGCCTGGGCTGCATGGCCTGTGTGACCGCCTGCCCGTCGGGCGTGCAGTACGACAAGCTCATCGAGGCCACCCGGGCCCAGGTGGAGCGCCGGCACCGCCGGGCACCGGCCGACCGGCTGCTGCGGGCCACGATCTTCGCGCTGTTCCCCTACCCCCGTCGCCTGCGGCTGGTGCGCCCGGTGCTGCGCGCCTACCAGCGCACCGGCCTGCAACGGCTCGTCCAGCGCAGCGGCCTGCTGACCCGCTTCACCCCGTCCCTGGCCGCGATGGAGGCGCTCGCACCGCCGATCCGGTCCGAGGACCCGCTGCCCACTCTCGTGCCGGCGCAGGGCGAGCGCCGCGCCGTCGTGGGGATGCTGACGGGCTGCGTCCAGGGGGCGTTCTTCCCCAGTGTGAATGCCGCGACCGCACGCGTGCTGTCAGCGGAGGGCTGCGACGTGGTCATCCCCCGTGGCCAGGGCTGCTGCGGTGCGCTCAGCGTCCACAACGGGCGCGAGGCGGAGGCGGTCCGCTTCGCCCGGCGGACGATCGACGCCTTCGAGACCACCGGCGTCTCACACATCGTCGTGAACGCGGCCGGCTGCGGCTCCTCGATGAAGGAGTACGCCGAGCTGCTGGCCGACGACCCC
>JAJAYQ010000025.1 GCA_026786145.1 Spirochaetaceae bacterium
CATCGGCACCGGGATCGGGACGTTGACCCCGACCATGCCCACCTCGACCTCGTTCTGGAAGCGACGGGCCGCTCCGCCGTCGTTGGTGAAGATGGCGGTCCCGTTGCCGTAGGGGTTGGAGTTGACCATCTCCAGCGCCGCCTCGTACGTCGGGACCCGCAGCACCGTGAGCACCGGACCGAAAATCTCGTCGGTGTAGATGGACATGTCCGGGCCGGCCCGGTCGAACAGCGACGGGCCGAGCCAGAACCCACCGTCGTCCCCGTCGACCTCCACCTCACGACCGTCCACCACGAGCTCGGCCCCTTCGGCGACACCGGCGTCGAGGTAGGACGCGACCTTGTCACGGTGCACGGCAGTGACCAGCGGCCCCATGTCGGTGCCGCGGCGGCCGTCACCCGTACGCAGAGTGCTCATCCGCTGGCTGATCTTCTCGACCAGCTCGTCGGCGACCGGCTCGAGGACCACGAGTGCCGAGATGGCCATGCACCGCTCCCCAGCCGACCCGAAACCCGCGTTGACCGCAGCGTCGGCGGCGAGGTCGAGGTCGGCGTCGGGCAGCACGACCATGTGGTTCTTGGCCCCGCCCAGCGCCTGCACCCGCTTGCCGTTGCGCGTCCCGGTCTCGTAGACGTAGCGCGCGATGGGTGTCGACCCGACGAAGGAGATAGCGCGTACGTCGGGGTGCTCGAGCAGCCGGTCCACCGCCGGCTTGTCGCCGTGCACCACGTTGAAGACGCCGTCGGGCAACCCGGCGTCGGCCCACATCTGAGCGACCAGCATGGACGCGCTGGGGTCCTTCTCGCTGGGCTTGAGCACCACGGTGTTGCCGGCGGCGATCGCCACCGGGAAGAACCACATGGGCACCATGGCCGGGAAGTTGAACGGCGAGATGATGCCGACGACGCCGAGCGGCTGGCGGATCGAGTAGACGTCGACACCTGTCGAGACGCCTTCGGAGAAGCCACCCTTGAGCAGGTGCGGGATGCCGCACGCGAACTCCACCACCTCGAGCCCACGGGTCACCTCACCGACGGCGTCTGAGAGGACCTTCCCGTGCTCAGCTGTGATGGCGGCCGCGATCTCGTCCTTGCGGGCATTGATGATCTCGCGGAAGGAGAAAAGGATCTGGGTGCGCTTGGTGAGGGACGAGGCGCGCCACTCGCCGAACGCATTCTTGGCGGCGGCGACAGCCGCGTCGACCTCGGCCGGTGCCGCCAGGTCGACCCGGGACGCGACCTCACCTGTGGCGGGGTCGAACACGTCCCCCTGACGGTCCGATGCACCGTCCCAGAGCTTGCCGCCGATCCAGTGCGTGATGCGTGCCGTGTCGGTCATCCCCCGATTGTGCTCTGGACCGGGCACCGCCCTCAACTGGGCCGGTCCGTTGCCCGAAATGTCACAGTGCGGCGGCGACGAGCTCGGCGATCTGCACGGCGTTCAGCGCCGCACCCTTGCGCAGGTTGTCGCTGCTGACGAACAGCGCCAGGCCACGGCCGCCGGGAGCGCCCGGGTCCTGCCGGATCCGGCCGACCAAGCTCTCGTCCGACCCCGTTGCCTGCAGCGGGGTCGGCACGTCGGAGAGCGCGACCCCGGGGGCCGCGGCCAGCAGCTCGGTCGCGCGTTCCACCGAGAGGGCACGGGCGAACTCCGCGTTGAGCGAGAGCGAGTGCCCGGTGAAGACCGGGACGCGCACGCAGGTCCCCGACACCAGAAGGTCGGGGATGCCGAGGATCTTGCGGCTCTCGTTGCGCAGCTTCTGCTCCTCGTCGGTCTCGAAGGAGCCGTCGTCCACCACCGAGCCCGCTAGCGGCAGCACGTTGAACGCGATCGGGCCGATGTACTTCTGCGGCGTCGGGAAGGTCACCGCGCCACCGTCGTGCACCAAGTCGGTGGCGCGGCCGATGACCTCCCGGAACTGCTTGTCCAGCTCCTCGACGCCGGCCAGCCCGCTGCCGGACACGGCCTGGTAGGTGCTCGCCACCAGGCGTACGAGCACGGACTCGTCGTGCAGCGGCTTGAGCACCGGCATGGCCGCCATGGTCGTGCAGTTGGGGTTGGCGATGATTCCCTTGCGCGCGTCGCGCACCGAGTCCGGGTTGACCTCGCTGACGACCAGGGGCACGTCGGGGTCCATCCGCCAGGCCGACGAGTTGTCGATGACGATCGCTCCGGCGGCGGCGTACACCGGCGCCAACGCCTTGGACGTCGCCCCTCCCGCGGAGAACAGCGCGATGTCCAGGCCGGCGGGATCGGCGCTCTGCGCGTCCTCGACGGTGATGTCGGAGCCCTGCCACGGCAGGGTCGCCCCCGCGGAGCGCGCCGACGCGAAGAACCGGACCTGCGACATCGGGAAGTCGCGCTCGGCCAGCAGCCGGCGCATCACGGTGCCCACCTGACCCGTCGCCCCGACCACACCGACCCGCAGGCCTTCCCTCGTCATCTACCGGTTCCGCCGTAGACGACCGCCTCGGTGTCCGACGCGTCGAGCTCAAAGGCGGTGTGCACCGCGGTGACCGCTGCGTCCACGTCGGCCCCACGCACCACCACGGAGATGCGGATCTCGGAGGTCGAGATCATCTCGATGTTGACCCCCGCGTCGGCCAGCGCCCCGAAGAAGGTGGCCGAGACCCCCGGGTGCGAGCGCATTCCGGCGCCGATCAGGGAGACCTTGCCCACCTGGTCGTCGAAGAGCAGGTCCTCGAAGCCGACCTGGTCGCGGATCCTGTCCAACGCCTCCATAGCGGCCTGCCCGTCGGTGCTGGGCAGCGTGAAGGAGATGTCCGTGCGCCCGGTCGCGGCGGCCGAGATGTTCTGCACGATCATGTCGATGTTGATCTCGGCCGCGGAGACGGCACGGAAGATCGTGGCCGCCTCGCCCGGCTTGTCCGGGACGCCGACCACGGTGATCTTGGCCTCGCTGCGGTCGTGGGCCACGCCGGAGATGATCGCCTGCTCCATCTGGTCGATCCCTTGCTCGAGAAGGAACTGCGGGTCGTCGGAGACAATCGTGCCCGGACGCGTGGAGAACGACGAGCGCACGTGGACCGGGATGTTGTAGCGCCGGGCGTACTCCACGCAGCGCAGGTGGAGCACCTTCGCCCCGCACGCGGCCATCTCGAGCATCTCCTCGTAGCTGATGCGCGGAAGCCGGCGGGCGGTGGGGACGATGCGCGGGTCGGCCGAGAACACCCCGTCGACATCGGTGTAGATCTCACAGACACCCGCACCGAGTGCCGCGGCCAGCGCCACTGCCGTGGTGTCCGAGGCGCCGCGCCCCATCGTGGTGATCTCCTTCGTGTCCTGCGAGACACCCTGGAATCCGGCGACGATCACGATGGCGCCGGCCTCGAGTGCATCGCGGATGCGGCCGGGCGTGATGTCAATGATGCGGGCCCTGCCGTGGGCCGAGTCGGTGATGACCCCGGCCTGGCTGCCGGTGTAGGAACGCGCCTGGTGGCCGAGGTTCGCGATGGCCATGGCGAGCAAGGCCATCGAGATGCGCTCGCCGGCCGTGAGCAGCATGTCCAGCTCGCGCGGCGGCGGCAGCGGGGAGACCTGCTGGGCGAGGTCCCGCAGGTCGTCGGTGGTGTCCCCCATGGCGGAGACGACCACGACCACGTCGTTGCCGGTCTTGTGGGTGTCGACGATGCGGGTGGCGACCCGCTTGATGCCCTCGGCGTCCGCGACGGAGGAGCCACCGTACTTCTGCACCACCAGGCCCACTGGGTGCTCCTCGTCTGCTCGCCAGTATGGGTGGAAGCCGCGATTCTAGTCCGGTTTGGCGGCCGCCTCGGCGGCCGTCTCGGCCAGCAGTCGGTCCTCGATCAACGTCTCCTCGTCGATCTCGGTGTCCAGTCGCACGTGCGAGACGACCGAGTGCAGGGCTCGAAGTGCCGAGGACCCGGTCGATCCCCAGTTGGACAGGTAGGAGAACTGCCACCACCAGAGTGCCTCGGTGGGGTGGCCGGCACGGTAGTGCTGCAGGCCGTGCAGCAGGTCGCTCATGACGTCGGCGATGTCGTCGGAGAGCCGGCTGGTGAACAGCTCCGGCTCGGCGCCGTACGGGTCGAAGAGCGCGGCGTGCTCGTCGATCGGCTCGAGCATGTTCGCCAGGGAGGTGCGTACGCCCTCGACGTCAGGGTCGAAGCCGGCGTCGGGCTCGAAGCGTTCCTCGGGGACGACGTCGGAGATGGCCCCGAGCCGTCCCCCGGCGAGCAGCACCTGCGAGACCTCCAGCAGCAGCAACGAGATGGCGTAGTCCGGGTCCTCACCCGCCGCGATCTCGCGCACCGCCACGACGAAGCTCTCGACCTGGTCGGCGATCTCGACGGTGAAGTCGGACAGGTCGTCCTGGGTCGCGGTCATGCGCTCATCCTCCTGGTGTTCCGGTCAGACGTGTTCCGGTCAGACGTGTTCCGGTCAGACATCCAACAACCGCCGCCCCTCGAAGGCCCGACCGAGGGTCACCTCGTCGGCGTACTCCAGATCACCGCCCACCGGCAGTCCGCTCGCGAGCCGGGTCACCCGCAGGTCCATGGGCTTCACCAGCCGGGCGAGGTAGGTCGCGGTGGCCTCACCCTCGAGGTTCGGATCAGTGGCCAGGATCAGCTCGGTCACCTCGCCGTCGGCCAGCCGGGTCATCAGCTCGCGGACCCGCAGGTCGTCGGGGCCGATCCCCTCGATCGGGCTGATGGCACCACCGAGCACGTGGTAGCGCCCGCGGAACTCGCGGGTCTTCTCGACCGCGACCACGTCCTTGGGCTCCTCGACGACGCAGATCACCGTCCGGTCCCGCCGTGGGTCGCGGCAGATGCGGCACTCCTCCTGCTCCGCGACGTTGCCGCAGGTGCGGCAGAACCGCACCTTGTCCTTTACCTCGGTGAGGGCGTGCACGAGGCGGCGTACGTCGGCTGCATCTGCTGCGAGCAGGTGGAAGGCGATGCGCTGCGCGCTCTTGGGCCCCACGCCGGGCAGCCGCCCGAGCTCGTCGATCAGGTCCTGGACCACGCCCTCGTACATCGCAGGACCTAGAGCCCCGGTAGGCCGAGCCCACCTGCTCCGTCGAGGCCCTCGGCGAGCGGGCCCATCATCTGCTGCTGGAGGTGCGACGCGGCAACGCTCGCGTCGCGGATGGCGGCGAGGACGAGGTCGGCCAGACCCTCGGCATCGGTGGGGTCGATCGCGCTCGGGTCGATCTCCAGAGCGACCACCTCGCCCCCTCCGGTGACCGTCGCCTTGACCAGACCCCCGCCGGCCGAGCCGACCACCTGGGCCTTGGCCAGCTCTTCCTGCGCTGCGAGCAGCTGCTGCTGCATCTGCTGGGCCTGCTGGAGGAGGTGGTTGAGGTCCGCTCCGCCGGCGAGTTGGTCGCTGGCGGATCGGTCGCTACCGGGGAACACCGCGCAGACTCCCGTTCAGTCGTAGGAATGGTCGGGGAAACGAGTCGCTGGTTTGGGGTGGTGCTCGACGCCCCGCGAGCCTACGGGGTCGGGGCGTCGTGAGGGCTTGTGGGCTCAGGTGGCGTCGTACTCACCGATGACCTTTGCGCCCAGCTCACGGGCGAGAAGGTCCTGGTGGGTGACCTCACCGTCGTCGGCGTCCGGGTCGTCTGCGGAGGGATCGCCCTCGACGGGTGCGGGGGTGGCTCCCGACGTCGAGGCGGACGCCTGGGCGGGCGGCGTGACCTCGCGGGAACCGCCGGACCGCTGGGCCGGCCGGCCGGCACCGGTCGCGGGCGGCGCCGGGTCGGGGGCACCCGACGGGTCGACGATCGCGTCGACCTTCCAGTCGACGCCGAGCACCTGGATGAGCGCCTCCCGCACGTAGTCCTGGTGGTCGCTCCGGCTGAGGAAGACGTCGCGCAGGCCGGCCGTGCTGAAGCTGAGGGTCAGGCGGTCGTTGGTCACGTCCCGCACGCTGGCGTTCTGGCTGATGAAGGACCAGGTGGTGCGCTTCATGGCGGCAACGGCGCTCAGGACCTCGGGCCACAGCCGCCGCACCGTGATCAGGTCGACGCCGGCCGCGGTCGACGGTTCCGTCGGCCCCGATGTCACCGGAGGCGCTGAGGGAGCTGCGGGCACCGGCGCGGCCGGTTCCTCGTGCGTGGGCGTGGAGGCGTGGTGCGGGGCGGTCGGGGCCGTCGCTGGCGGGGCGGACGGGACCGCTGGGGTTGCCGGGGTTGCCGCGGCCGCGCCCGCGAAGGCCACCGG
>JAJAYQ010000026.1 GCA_026786145.1 Spirochaetaceae bacterium
CGCCTGTGGGTGCACCACGCGTCCCCGGTCCTCACCTCCCCGGCGGAGGTCGGGTGACCCGGGACCGCATCGTGCTGCGAGGGCTGCGTGCGCACGGATATCACGGCGTCTACCCGGAGGAGCGGACCTCAGGACAGCCGTTCGTCGTCGACGTGGTCCTCGGGCTCGACCTCGCCGGCGCCGGCCGGAGCGACGACGTGGGCGACACGGTGCACTACGGCGAGCTAGCGCAGCGCATCGTCGCTGTCGTGGAGGGCGATCCGGTCAACCTGCTCGAGACACTCGCCGCACGGCTCGCCGAGGTGTGTCTTGCCTATCCCTCCGTCGAGGAGGTCGAGGTCACGGTGCACAAGCCGGAGGCACCGGTGGGCGTGCCGTTCGAGGACGTCGCCGTGACTATCGTGCGATCCCGATGACGGAGAACGTCGTACGCCGAGTGGTGCTCTCGCTCGGCAGCAACCTGGGCGACCGCCTGAGCATGCTGCAGGGCGCCGTCGACACCCTGGCCGACACCCCGGACTTCGAGCTGCTGGACATCTCGACCGTGTACGAGACCGACCCGGTCGGTGGCCCGGAGCAGGACGACTACCTCAACGCGGTGGTGATCGGGGAGGGGCCACAGTCGCCGCGCACGCTGCTCGAGCGGGCGCTCGCGGTGGAGAACGCGTTCGACCGGGTCCGCGACGTGCGGTGGGGTCCACGGACCCTGGACATCGACGTGATCGCCGTCGGCGACCTCGTCGTGGCGGAATCGGACCTGCAAGTGCCGCACCCCAGAGCGTCGGAGCGGGCTTTCGTGCTGGTCCCGTGGCACGACGCCGACCCCCTGGCGGTGCTGCCGGGCGCGGGTCCGGTCACGGACCTGTTGGCCGGCCTCGACACGACAGGTGTGCGCGCCCGTCCGGACCTGGTGCTGACGGTGCCGCTATGAGCGAGCGACGAGCGCCAGCGAGGCGCACGAGCGAATCGACAATGCAGTGAGGTTCACCAGGATCTCCACGCTGGTGGCGCTGCTCCTCGGGGTGGCGGCCCTCACCTGGGGAGTCCTGCGCGTCGTAGAGACGCAAGGGGCTGCCCTGCCACCGCTGACCTGGACGGCTCCCGCTGGAGTCGCCCTGCTGGCCGTCGTCGTTCTCGTCACGGCAGTCGCCCTGCGCAGGAGGCTCGCCAGCGGCCGCCCGCCCGACCCCCTCGGCATGGCCCGGATGGCGGTGCTCGGCAAGGCCAGCGCGCATGTGGGACCGATCGTCGGCGGCCTGTACGCCGGCTATCTCGTCGTACTGCTCCCGGACCTGGAGATCGAGAGCCGTCGCGAGGGCGCGGTCCTGTGCGGCGTCGCGCTGCTCGCCGCCGTCCTGCTCACCGCGGCGGGGCTCCTGCTCGAGCGCGCCTGCCGGGTACGCGGCGGACAGGACCCGCTCGAACCCGAGGTCCCGGCTACGTAGTGGGGACCACCTCGAGGTCGATGTTGTCCGGGTCCACGCCCTGCAGGTCGGACTCGACCGAGCGGCGCAGCGCCTCGTGCAGCGTCGCCGGCGTGAGCACCCCGACGTAGCGGTCCCCGTCGAGGACGGCGACCCAGCCGGCGTCGTGCTGGAGCATCTCGCTGAACGCCACCTTGAGCGAGGTTCCCACCGGCACCCAGGCCTCCATCCGGCGCGCCCGGTCGGCTACGGTCGCGTCGCCGGTGTCGTCGGCGGCCACCCAGCCGTGCAGCGCGTCGTCGTCGTCCAGCACGACACCCCACCGTGCTCCCGCCGCCCTCAGCCTGCCGGTCGCGTCGGTCAGCCGGTCGGGAAGGTGCACGATCGGCGGGTGCTCCAGGTCGCGGATCTCGATAGGGGTCACCGAGAGGCGCTTGAGTCCGCGGTCGTCTCCGACGAAGCGCCGGACGAAGTCGCTGGCGGGAGCCCCGAGGATGCGCGGTGGCGAGTCGTACTGCTCGAGGTGGCCGCCGTCGGAGAACACCGCGATCCGGTCGCCCAGGCGGACGGCCTCGTCGAGGTCATGGGTGACGAACAGGACCGTCTTGCGGAGCTCGCGCTGCAGGCGGACGAACTCGGCCTGCAGGCGGTCGCGGACGATCGGGTCGACCGCGCCGAAGGGCTCGTCCATCAGCAGGACGGGCGGGTCCGCGGCCAGCGCCCGAGCCACTCCGACGCGCTGGCGCTGGCCGCCGGAGAGCTGGTGGGGGTAGCGGTCGGCGAATCGGCCCGGCTCCAACCCCACCAGCTCGAGCAGCTCGCGCACCCGCTCCTGGGTCCGCTTCTTGTCCCAGCCGAGCAGTCGCGGCACGGTGGCGACGTTGGTCGCGACGCTCTGGTGCGGGAACAGCCCGGTCTGCTGGATGACGTATCCCATCCGGCGGCGCAGCTTGACCGGGTCCCCGTGCGTGACGTCCTCGCCCTGGAGCAGGATGCGTCCGCTGGTGGGCTCGATCAGCCGGTTGACCATCTTCAGCGTCGTCGACTTGCCGCAGCCGGAGGGCCCGACGAGGACGACCAGCTCGCCCTCGGGCACGTCCAGGTCCAGCTCGTGGACCGCGACCGTCCCGTCCTCGTAGCGCTTGCCGACGCCCTCGAGTCGGATCATCGCGTCCGGGGTAGCGTCCACCCGTGGCCTCCTTCTCCGGTGCGAACGCTCTCGAGCCCGCGCAGTCTGTGAGGACCGTACTTGCCGCTGAGGCGCCGACCAACCCGTGGTTCAGCTGGGACTACGTCCGCGACAACTCCGAGCAGCTGCAGACCGCGCTGCAGGAGCACGTGGTGCTCACCGTCGAGACGATGGTGATCGCCCTGCTGATCGCCTTCCCGATCGCGATCCTCGCGCATCGCTACACCAGGCTTGCGGTTCCGGCACTCAGCACGACTGGTGTGCTCTACACGATCCCCTCGCTGGCTCTGTTCGCGGTCATCGCGCCGTTCACCGGGCTGCGGGCGCGGACCGTGCTCATCGGGCTGGTGATGTACGCCCTGCTGGTGCTGGTCCGCAACATCCTCGCCGGCCTGGACTCCGTGCCCGACGACGTGAAGGAGGCCGCCCAGGGCATGGGCTATGGACGCGCCCGCATGCTCTGGCGGGTCGAGCTGCCGGTTGCGCTGCCGACCATCATGGCCGGTGTTCGCGTCGCGACGGTGTCGACCGTCGCGCTGGTGACTGTCGGGGTGATCGTCGGCTACGGCGGTCTGGGGCTGCTGATCATCCAGGGGTTCCAGACGTTCTACCGGGCGGAGATCGTGACCGCTTCGGTGCTCACCGTCGCTCTCGGCCTGACCCTGGACCTGTCGCTGGCCGGCCTGACCCGTCTGCTCACCCCGTGGTCCAGGAGTCGCTCGTGAACGTCTTCGGCGACGCGATCGTGTGGCTCAACGACCCGTTGAACTGGCAAGGGCGCGACGGCGTCCCCTTCCTCACCTACGAGCACCTCTACATTTCCGGTCTTGCGGTGCTGCTCGGCGCATTGGTGGCGCTGCCGACGGCACTGACCCTCGGGCACGTCGGGCGCGGTGGTGGCTTCACGGTTTCGGTGACCAACGTCACTCGCGCGATCCCGATCCTCGCCCTGCTCACGGTCTTCGCCGCGACGGCCGTCGGCTTCGGGAACCGGGCCACGATCATCGCGCTCTCCGTCTTCGCGGTGCCGCCGCTCCTGACGAACGCCTACGTCGGCATCCGCGAGGTCGATCGGGACGTCGTCGAAGCCGCCCGTGGGATGGGCATGTCCGAGACGTCGATCCTGTTCCGCGTCGAGCTGCCCCTCGCGGTGCCCCTGATCGCCGCCGGGTTGCGGACGTGCGCTGTGCAGGTGGTCGCCACCGCCACCCTGGCGGCGCTGGTGGGCGGGGGAGGGCTGGGGAAGATCATCAACTCCGGGTTCGGCCAGCAGGACCCGGGCCAGTACGTCGCCGGCGGGATCCTGGTGGCGCTGCTGGCCCTGCTCACCGAGGGGGCGCTGGCCCTGCTCCAGCGGCAGGTCACGCCGGGGCGGGACCGGGCCAGGTCGCGCCGTTCGGTGCGCGAGGCAAGCGACGCCGACGCCGACGCGGCCGTCTCCGTTTCGTAACACGTCCCGGGTTGCGGTTGTCCTCCGGGAGATGTTGTCTGGACGATGCGGGTCCGCACCGGGCCCGCCCAGACACGCGCCGGGGCATAGGCCACGGCGGGACACAGAAGGCGGGCGCCACATCATGCGTATGCCCATGTTCAGATCGCTCGGAATCGCCGGGCTCGTGCTCACGAGCCTCCTGCTGACGGCCTGCGGTGACAGCGGGTCCTCGGGCACCAAGGCCGAGTCGACGGCGCCGTCCTCGACATCGACCGCCAAGAAGGCGTCCTGCGACCCGGTCGCCGGCGACGAGCTCGTCGTGCTCGACGACGACAAGGGCCTGCAGACCGTCGACAACGTCATCCCGGCCGTCAACGCCAAGTCGTCGACGCCGGCGCTGCTCGACGCACTCAACTCGGTCTCCGCCGCGTTGGACACGGACAAGCTGATCGCCCTGAACAAGCAGGTCGACATCGACCGCAAGACCTCGCCCAACGTCGCGAAGGAGTTCGTTGCGTCGGAGGGGCTCGGGGAAGGCCTCAGCGGCGGGTCCGGCAAGGTGACCATCGGGGCTGCCAACTTCGGCGAGAACCAGACCCTGGCCAACATCTACGCCGAGGTGCTCAACGCGGCCGGCTTCGACGCCAGTGTGAAGACTGTCGGAAACCGGGAGCTCTACGAGCCCGCACTGGAGAAGGGTGAGCTCGACGTGGTCCCCGAGTACACCGGGACGCTGACCGAGTTCATCAACAAGGCCGAGAACGGCGCTACCGCGGAGCCGATCGCCAGTGGCGACCTCGACGCGACAGTCGCGGGTCTGCGGACCCTGGGGGAGAAGGTCGGCCTCGTGTTCGGCGAGCCGTCCGAGGCCGCGGACCAGAATGCGTTCGCCGTGACCACGGCCTTCGCCGACAAGTACGGCGTCGAGACGCTCTCCGACCTGGCCGAGGCTTGCGGCGGCGGCCTCGTCCTCGGCGGACCCCCCGAGTGCCCCGAGCGCCCGTTCTGCCAGCCTGGCCTCGAGACGACGTACGGTCTGGCGTTCGACAGCTTCTCGGCACTGGACGCCGGCGGCCCGCTGTCCAAGACCGCGCTCACCCAGGGCAAGGTCTCGCTCGCACTGGTCTTCTCCTCCGACGCCGCGTTGGCCGGCTAGGTCTCCGACGATCCCAACGGGTACAGCTCACCGCCCCGCACCGGGGCGGCGAGCGTGTTCCCGGGCGGCGCCAGCGGGCAGGCCCACGCCGGGTCGTAGGCGCACGAGGGGTTGTAGGCGAAGTTCAGGTCCACCACCAGCGTGCCGCGACCGGTCGCCGGGTCGAGGTCGCCCCCGAGGTCGGCGCCCTTCACCGTGTCGAGCAGGTAGCGACCGCCGCCGTAGGTCTCGCGGCCGGCCAGGGCATCCTTGACCGGGACGAACACCCCGCCGCCGTACTGCGCGAGCCACCAGACGTCCAGGTCGCCAAGGCCGGGCAGCCGCAGGACCGCGATCCGGTCGAACGCGACCATCCCGTCGGTCCCGGTCGTCACCTCGAGCCGGTGCGGCTCGACGTCGGGATCGGCCGCCACCTCGCAGCGCAGCCCCGGGTCGTACGCCGCGATCCGCAGCCCCGCGAAACCGGCGCGGTCCTCGGGCACCAGCGGCGAGTCGGGATGGGTGGCGAGCAGCTCGTCCCGGCCCACCCGCCACGTCTCGTGCGCCGTGGCCGGGTCTGCAGCGTCGCGGACGGTGGCGTACAGGGCGGCCACCCGCCGCCGCCAGTCGAGGCGGGTGAGACTCATGAGACCAGAGTGACATGAGTGATCCTGTGGCGTGTCGCCCGCCTCCGACGGTTCGGCGGGCGTACCGTCCCGACCATGGCAGGACGGCATCGCAGGCCCCCCGCATGGCAGCGCGTCCTCCGCAGCGCGCTCGGGACCCGGGCCGGGGTCCGGCCGGCCCGTGCGGCGGCCCTGCACGCCGAGGTCATCGCACTGCGGGCGACCGTCACCGCGCTGCGCCGCGACCTCGACATGGCGATCGCCCGGAGCTCGGAGCTGACTGCACGGCTCGCCGCCGGGGCCGCTGCTCCCGTCCTGGAGGCTGCGGCGCCGGTCGTGCTGGAGATGCCGCTGCTGCGCCTGGCCCTGTCCCGGGTCGCCGAGCCGCCGCTGACCCGCGAGATGGCGATCGCCCTGGCCCGGCCCGACCGCGGCGAGGACACAGCACGGGTCGAGATCGTGCTCGCCGACCTGCCGGAGCACTCGCTGCTGGACCCGCTCGTCGGCCGCGACAGCGACCTGCGCGACCTGGCCGTCGAGATCATCGCCGCACCGGACACGGTCCGCCGCAGCGCGTAGGACGGCCTGGGCGGCCGCTTCTTGCCCCCCCGGGCCTCGGCCGACCATCGGTTTCCGGGGGAACGGCCGTGACCGCCCGCGAAGCGACCCGACAAACACCCGACTATGTGTCGACATCGCCGACGATCGCAGCTTGAGCCGCCACGGAGTCTTGTCCCCCCGGGACACCAGGTAGTAGCCGTTGATCCCCAACGGGTTCTCGGTCCAGGCGTACGTCGAGCCCTCCGGTGCCTTGACCACCTTGGGGAGCCGGGTGTTGATCGGGCCGGCCGGCAGCGCCGCCAGCCGGTCCAGGCACGCGTCGGCCAGGTCGAGGGACACCTGCGCCTGCTCGTAGAGGCACTGGAAGCGCGCCAGACAGTCGCCCTCGGTCCGGGTCACGACCGGGACGTCCAGCTCGCCGTACGCCAGGTAGGGCTCGTCCCGCCGCAGGTCCAGGTCCATCCCCGACGCCCGGGGGTGCGGGCCTGGAAGATCTCGTTGCCAAGGATGAGGTTCTCGATGTCGGGCAGGCGCCGGCGTACGTCGTGGACGGCGGTGCGTACCCGCGACGTCCACCCCACCGGCAGCTCCTCCTCGAGGCCACCGACCCGGTTGAACATGTGGTGCCTGCGCCCGCCGGAGACCTCCTCCATGACGGCTTGGATCGTCTCGCGCTCACGGAAGGCGTAGAAGATCGGCGTGATGGCCCCCAGCTCGATCGGGTAGGAGCCGAGGAACATCCGATGGTTGAGCACCCGGTTGAGCTCGGCGAGCAGGGTGCGGGTCCACACGGCGCGGACCGGCACCTCCCTGCCCAGCATCCGCTCCACCGCGAGCACGACGCCGAGCTCGTTGGCGAACGCCGAGAGCCAGTCGTGGCGGTCGGCCAGCACGATGATCTGCCGGTAGTCGCGCACCTCGAAGAGCTTCTCGGCGCCCGGTGCATGTATCCGACGATCAGCTCGGCGGTGATGATCTGCTCGCCGTCGAGGGTCAGGCGCAGCCGCAGGACGCCGTGCGTCGAGGGGTGCTGCGGCCCGATGCTGAGGACCATGTCCTGGGTCGCGAGACGGTCGTTTCCGTCAACAGGGTCCGACGAGGTCGGCGCCGGCACCGATGCCGACCGTCCGCCGGGTGGTCATCCCGCCGAGCCTGCCAGGCCCGGTGGTCAGCGGTCAGGGGTCGAGGTGGGTAGCGTCGGCGCCATGGAGCCCTTCGACCCGCCCGGCGAGCCCTGGGTGCGCGTGTCACCCCGGCTGGCGACCGTACGCCGGATCGGGCTGCTCGCCTTCGGGGTGCCGGCCGCGGCGCTCGCCACGGCAGGCATGGCCTTTGTCGCCCTCTGGGCGGCGGTCGTCGTAGCGGTCCTCGGCGTGGGCCTGCTCGGGTGGTCGTGGGCCGTGGTCGGGCGCACGGTGCGGTCGTGGGGCTACGCCGAGCGGGCCGAGGACCTGCTGGTGACCAGTGGAGTCCTGCGCCGCCAGCTGGTGGTGGTCCCCTACGGGCGCATGCAGTTCGTCGACGTCTCGGCGGGGCCGTTGGACCGGCGTTTCGGGCTCGCTACGGTCCAGCTGCACACGGCTGCCGCGGCGACGGACGCGGCGATCCCTGGGCTCGGCCCGGACGAGGCAGCGCGGCTGCGGGACCGCCTGGCGGCTCGCGGCGAGGCTTCTGCGGCGGGGATCTAGTGCAGGAGGGTTTCCGGCGGCTGCACCCGCTGACCCCGGTGCTGCGCGGCTGGAAGTTCTTCGCTGCTGCCGTCGCGCTGGCTGTCCAGCAGAGCTTCTCCGACCTCGGCCTGGGCTACGTGCTGCTCGTCATCGCCGCGAGCATCCCGGTCGGGATCGCCTACGGCTATGTGTCCTGGCGCACGACGCACTTCCGGATCGGTCCCGAAGACCTGAGGCTGGAGACCGGTGTCCTGTTCAAGCGATCGCGCCGGGTGCGGCTGGACCGGTTGCAGGCCGTCGACGTCGTACGCCCGTTGGTCGCGCGTGCCCTTGGGTTGGCTGAGCTGCGGCTCGAGGTTGCCGGTGGGTCGTCGTCGGAAGCACCGCTCGCCTACCTCTCCGAGCGGGCCGCGCACCAGCTGCGCGCCGAGCTGCTCGCCCGCGCTGCAGGCATCGAGCACGACGAGGAGTCGGCGCCGGAGGCTCCCGAGCGCGTTCTGCTCACGGTGCCGCTGTCCCGGCTGATCGAGGCGCAGGTGCGCTCGTCCCTGTTCATCGGCGCGGTGGTCGTCATCGCAGTGATCGCCGTCGGCTCGCTCCTGTCCGGGGAGTTCGCGCCGCTCGGGCTGGCGATCCCGTTCGCGCTCGTCGTCGTGCCGGGGCTCTTCCAGGGCATCGCCGGGCAGTTCGACTTCACGGTCGCGGAGTCTCCCGACGGCCTGCGGTTGCGACGCGGGCTGCTGGAGACCCGGGCCCAGACGGTGCCGCCCGGCCGGGTGCAAGCGGTGCGGCTCGTGGAGCCGTGGCTGTGGAGGTCCCGCGGGTGGTGTCGGATCGAGGCGGACGTTGCCGGGTACGTCGGTGAGGGGCAGGCGCAGGCGTCTGTCCTGCTGCCGGTCGGGCCCCGGGCGGATGCTCTGCGGGTCCTCGCGCTGGTGATGCCCGACGCGGACCTGTCGACGATCAACCTCGCGGGCGTACCGCCCGGTGCCCGGTGGCTCGACCCGTTCCAGTGGCGCTGCCTCGGCGCCGGCATGGACGACCGGATCTTCGTGGCCCGGCGAGGGCGGCTGCGTCGCGAGACCGACATCTTCCCGCACGAGAAGCTGCAGAGCGTCCGGCTGTCGCAGGGGGTGCTGCAACGCCGGCTCGGCCTCGCGACGCTGCACCTGGACACCACGCCGGGTCCGGTGCTGGTCAGCGCCGCCCATCGTGACGAGCAAGAGGCCCGACACATGCTCGACGCCGCGGTCGAGCTGGCCCGCAGGGCCCGGGCGACGGTGCGCCCGGATCGCTGGATGCGCCCACCGGCACCGCCCGCGGCCCCTACCGAGGCGCCGTGACGTCGCACGTTCCCGAGTCCGGTGCGGACGAGCTGGTGCTGGACCTGGGTGGTCCGGACTTCCTCGACGACCCCTACCCGGCTCTGGCCCGGCTGCGCGACCGCGGCCCGCTGGCATGGCACGAGCCGACCGGTCAGTGGCTGGTGCTCAGCTTCGAGCACTGCAACCAGGTGCTGCGCGACCGGCGGTTCGGCCGGCTCTGGACCGACAGGGCGCCGGGCGACCGCTTCGAGGCGTTCAACGCCCTGCACCGCAACCAGATGATGGAGAACGAGCCGCCCGACCACACCAGGTTGCGCTCGCTGGTCGCCAAGGCGTTCGCCCGCGGTCACGTGGAGCGGCTGCGACCGCGGGTGCAGGCGATGACCGATGCGTTGCTGGACAAGGTCGACCCGGGATCGGGGTTCGACCTGATCGCCGACTACGCCGAGCCGCTCCCGGTCGCGGTCATCGCCGAGCTGCTCGGTGTGCCGGAGGAGGACCAGCACCTGCTGCGCCCGTGGTCGGCGGCGATCGTCGCGATGTACGAGTACGCCCGCACCGACGAGGTGGAGGCGCGCGCCGAAACCGCGGCCGCCGAGTTCTCGGACTACATGCGATCCCTCAGTGTCGAGCGCCGGGCCGCACCCCGCGACGACCTCGTGAGCCACCTCGTCGCGGCGGAGGAAGACGGCAAGAAGCTGACCGGCGACGAGCTGGTCGCCTCCGCGATTCTGCTGCTCAACGCCGGGCACGAGGCGTCGGTCAACGCATTCGGCAACGGCGTGGTGGCGCTGCTGGCGCATCCGGAGCAGCTGGACCGGGTCCGGGGGGACGACTCCCTCGTAGAGCCGGCGATCGAGGAGATGCTGCGCTTCGACTCACCGCTGCAACTGTTCGAGCGCACCGCCCGCGAGGAGGTGGTGGTGGCGGGCGTAACGGTCCCGCCGGGGGGCAAGGTGGCGGCGCTGCTCGGTGCGGCCAACCGCGACCCTTCGGCCTTCGAGAGGGCCGATGACCTCGACGTCTCGCGGCGGCCGAACCAGCACGTCGCGTTCGGGGCCGGGCTGCACCACTGCCTGGGGGCGCCTTTGGCCCGCATGGAGCTGCAGATTTCCCTACCGACGCTGCTGCGCCGTTGTCCTGACCTTGAGCTCGCAGGTGACCCGGTGCGCCGGCCGACGTTCGTCCTGCGCGGCTACGAGTCCGTGCCCGTCCGCAGCAACTAAAAGCGCCGGGGCCAGGGTCGTCAGCCCCGCACGGTGCCTTCCGCGTTCGGTGATCAACCCACCCTCATGCCGAGATGTGCACGTCCAGCTCGCGGTGCCGTGGCAGAGGAACAACCCGTGGCCGCCGGACTATCCACGCTCATGCAATCCGCCGGGGGGACGTCGTTCCTCCGTCAGTGCACCACCCTCGACGTGGACGTCTCCGCGGAAACGTCATTCCGCTTCTGCCGCTGGTGGTTACCCACGACAAGCCATCGCGCCGGGCGCGGTCCACAGCATCCCGGATTGATCTTTCCGCATCCGAACGGGCGGTGACGGCC
>JAJAYQ010000027.1 GCA_026786145.1 Spirochaetaceae bacterium
GGACACCCTTGTCGCTGTCGCGACGGACACCCTTGTCGCTGTCGCGACGGTGCGAGCTCGGGTGAGATGTCGGCGGCGTCGAGGCCCCCTCGTCGAAACCGATCTCGCCCCCGGACGCCTGATGCGTGCCGGCGCGCCCGATGGCCATGGCCGTGCCGTCGTTGTAGCCCGCCGGGTCGTGCAGGGAGTCCTTCATGTACTTCGGGGCGATCGCGCTCATCAGGTGGTAGCCGACCAGCAGGACGATGGTGCCCAGCGCGATGCCTTCGAGCGTGAAGTCGCCGCTGATCTGGTGGGCGACCGGTCCGACGGCCAAGATGATTCCGGCGCCGATGGGTACGAGGTTGATCGGGTTGGAGAAGTCCACCCGGTTCTCGACCCAGATCTTCGCACCGAGCAGCCCGATCATCCCGTAGAGCACCACCGTGATACCGCCGAGCACGCCGCCCGGCGTCGCCGCGATCAGTGCCCCGAACTTCGGGCACAGGCCGAACAGGATCGCCACCAGCCCCGCCACGTAATAGGCGGCGGTGGAGTAGATGCGGGTGGCTGCCATGACGCCGATGTTCTCGGCGTACGTCGTGGTGGGCGAGCCGCCCACCGACGTCGAGACGACCGTGCCGACGCCGTCGGCGAAGAGCGCGCGCCCGATCATCGGGTCGAGGTCGGTCTTGGTCATCGCGCCCACGGCCTTGACGTGGCCGGTGTTCTCCGCGATCAGCGCGATCACGGCGGGCAGCACCAGGACGATGGCCGAGAACTTGAAGTCCGGGCCGGTCAGGTCGGGGAAGCCGATCCAGCTGGCGTCCTTCACCGAGTCGAAGTTGACCCGGGGGTGGGTGTTGACCTCACCGGCGCCGGGGTTGAAGGACGTGATGTCCCCGGCGGTCTTGTCGAGCAGGAAGGACAGCGCATAGCCGAACACCAGGGCGAGCAGGATGGCGATGCGGCTCCAGAACCCGCGCAGCACCACCGTCATCAGGAACAGTGAAAACATCGTGATCATCGCGACCCAGCGGTCCTGCTGCCAGTAGACGTCGGCCACGACGAAGGCGAGCCCGAAGCCGATCAGCATGACCACACCGCCGGTGACGACCGGCGGGAACACCCGGCTGATGACGCGCATGCCGGCGAAGTTCACAGCGAGACCGACGGCGGCCAGCACCAGTCCGGCGACCAGGATGGCGCCGGTGACGACCGAGTCGCTGTCCTGTGCCGCGCGGATGGCGAAGACGCCGCCCACGAACGACGCGCTCGTGCCGAGGTAGCTCGGCACCCGGTCCTGCGTGATGAGCAGGAACAGGATCGTCGCGACGCCGGACATCATGATGGCGAGGTTGGGGTCGAGGCCCATGATCAGCGGGAACACGAACGTGGCGCCGAACATCGCGATGACGTGCTGGGCTCCGAGCCCGGCGGTGCGCCCCCAGGAGAGCCGCTCGTCGGGCCGGACGACCTCACCAGGAGGCGGCGTCTTGCCGCCGTGCACGACCTTCCAGCTGAACATGTGGTCCTCCTCGTCACGGGTGACCGGCGCCACCCGAGGCACAGAGTGGCCTAAACAGACCGGGACATGTGGGAGGTCACGAACATTGACTCGAAGCAGGCAACGACCGTCCCGACGGGAGCAACCGGACAAGTGGGGCGAAGGTTCAGCGGACGCGTTACGGTCCCTCGCATGCGCACGCTCCCGGGTGCGGCGGCGACCGCCGTCCGAGACCTGGTGACCGCCCCGGGACGACCCGGTCGGGTGGTCGGCGTGCACCCCACCTGCGTGTACGTCGTGACCGGCACCCACGGTGATGCCGCCGACACCGTTGTCGCCCTCGAGACTGCCGACGCGCTCGGGCTGCCCTGCTCGGTACGGCTGGGGGTGGACCGGTCGGCACAGCCCTTCGCCGACGTACGGCTGGGAGACCCCGCGCTCGTGGGTGCCGGTCGGGTCGTGGCCGGCTCGCTCACGGTGACCGTCGTCCGTTGGTGGGAGCCACGACGACCACGGCATCTGCACCTGCCCGGCAGGCCTGAGGGACAGGTGGACGAGCGGCGAGTGAACGTGCTGACCCGGCTGCTGGAGGCGCACCCGGCACCGGTCCCTGCCGACGCTTCGGTCGGCGACCTGCTCGGCCTCGGGCCCGGCCTGACGCCCGCGGGCGACGACGTCCTCGCCGGGCTCCTGGTGGCTCTGCACAGCCACGACGACCTGCGGCGTCCGCTGGCCGACGAGATCGGCCGGCTCGCCCGGTCGCGCACGACCGCGCTCAGTGCAGCACTGCTCAGGCACGCAGCCGCCGGGCTTGCGCTGCCCGCGGTGGTGAACGTGGCCGACGCGCTGGCCGGCCACGGCAGCGATGACGACCTGGTCGACGCGGTCGCCCGGCTGGTCACCGTCGGCTCGAGCTCGGGGACGGCCCTGGCCCACGGGCTTCTGCGCGGCGCGCGTACGGTCGCTCGCATGGCCGAGGACGCAGCGTGAGCGAACAGACTCACATAGAGGTGCGGCAGGGTGCGTACCACGACTCCGTGACGCTGATGCAGGTCAGTCGCGACGTCACGGCCGTCGACGGCGTGCTGTCGGCCCAGGTGGCGATGGGCACCGAGCTCAACCTGGAGCTGATGCGCGGCATGGGCTTCGACGCGCCGGCCGGGACCGGGCCCAACGACCTCGTCGTCGCCATGCGTACCACCGGCGACGCGCTTCCCGACGCCCTCGCCCGGCTCGACGAGGCGCTGGTCGCCTCCACCCGCGGCGGGTCCGGTGACGGCCTCGGCGGGGGCGGCCCGCAGCCGCGGACGCTGTTCTCCGCGGTCCGTCGCAGCACCGAGCCGCCGACCTTGGCGCTGGTCTCCGTGCCGGGGCCGCATGCGTTCACCGAGGCGTGGTCGGCGCTGCAGGCGGGCTTGTCGGTGCTGGTCTTCAGCGACAACGTGCCGGTCGAGGCCGAGGTGCGGCTCAAGGATGAGGCGGCGGCCCGAGGGCTGCTGGTGATGGGTCCCGACTGCGGGACGGCCGTGGTCGGCGGTGCGGGTCTCGGCTTCGCCAACGCCGTCCGCCCCGGTCCGGTCGGCATCGTCGCGGCGAGCGGCACGGGCGCCCAGCAGCTGATGTGCCTGCTCGACGGCGCGGGCGTGGGGGTGAGCCACTGCCTCGGCGTGGGTGGTCGCGACCTGTCCGGCGCCGTCGGGGGCCGCTCGACCCGCGCCGCGCTCACCCTGCTGGACGACGACCCGGCCACCGAGCTGATCGTGCTGGTCTCGAAACCGCCGGACGCGACCGTGGCGGCGGAGATCACGGCGTACGCCGA
>JAJAYQ010000028.1 GCA_026786145.1 Spirochaetaceae bacterium
ATGCGGCTTTCCGACCCGAGTCGGCCGGTGCGTGGTTTTTCGGTTCGGGGAGCCCGAGGATCGACCTCGATCCCTGCCTCTGCCGACGTGTTGGCCATAGGCTGGGGCCAACTGGAGGGGCGTCCGTGATCTGCACAGCATGCGGAACCGACAACGACTCGGCTCGCAAGTTCTGCACCGAATGCGGTATTGCCTTGGCGCGCGCCTGCCCGTCCTGCGCCACTCTGAATCCCCCGTCCGGCAAGTTCTGCGGCGAGTGCGGCACGCCGCTTGTCGCGGAACTGGTGAGCCGGCCGAGCCAGTCGATCGACGACACCGCACTCCGTCCTGCCGGGCAGTCCACCGAACGGCGGCTGGTATCGGTGCTCTTTCTCGACCTGGTGGAGTTCACGACACTCTCCGAGCAAAACGACGCCGAGGACGTGCGCACCCTGCTGGACACGTACTTCGAGACCGCCGAGACCGTGATTACGCGCCACGGTGGCGTGGTCGAGAAGTTCATCGGTGACGCAGTGATGGCGGTCTGGGGGACGCCGATCACGCGCGAGGACGATGCGGAGCGAGCCGTACGGGCGGGGCTGGAGCTGGTGGTCGCGGTTGCCGCGCTGGGAGCGGCGACCGGCTCGCCCCTCCAGGCACGTTGCGGAGTGCTCACCGGCGAGGCCGCGACGACGCTGGGTGCGGACCACCAGGGCATGGTCGCCGGCGACCTGGTCAACACGGCGTCTCGACTGCAGTCCGCCGCGTCGCCCGGCTGGGTCCTCGTCGGCGAGGCCACGTTACGGGCGGCCTCCGGATCGGTCGCGTTCGAAGAGGCCGGGTCGCTGACGCTGAAGGGCAAGGAGCTACCCGTCCGCGCATGGCGCGCGCTCCGAGTGGTGGCAGAACGCCAGGGACAGAACCGGATGGCGATCGAGCCGCCCTTCGTCGGGCGGACGGAGGAGCTCCGGATGCTGAAGGAGCTCCTGCACGCCAGCGGGCGGGAGGGCAAGGCGCGTGTCGTGTCCGTGACCGGGATCGGCGGCATCGGGAAGTCGCGACTGGCCTGGGAGCTCTTGAAGTACGTCGACGGGCTGGCCGAGACCATCTGGTGGCACCACGGGCGCTGCCCGTCCTACGGCGATGGCATCACGTTCTGGGCGCTCGGCGAGATGGTGCGGATGCGCGCGGGGATCGCCGAGACCGATGCGCCCGGGGTGTCGCGTTCGAAGCTGGCAGCCTCCGTGGCGCTGCACGTCCCCGATGAGGACGAGCGACGCTGGCTCGAGTCTCGACTCGCTTTCCTGCTGGGCCTCGACGAACGCCCGCCCGGCGGCGGCGACGAGCTGTTCGCAGCCTGGCGCACGTTCTTCGAGCGGATCAGCGCCGCGGGCACCGTCGTCATGGTGTTCGAGGACCTGCAATGGGCCGACGCGGGGTTGTTGGATTTCATCGAGTCATTGCTTGAGTGGTCGCGCAACCGCCCCATCCTGATCGTGGCGTTGGCCCGCCCGGAACTGGCGGACCGCCGACCGTCGTGGGGAGCCGGCACCCGCAATCTCCTCGCATTGCATCTCGAGCCACTACCCGAGGAGACCATGGCCGAGCTGGTTCGCGGGCTCGTGCCTGACGCCGACGTCGGTACGGTCACCAGGATCGCCGAACGGGCGGAGGGGATGCCCCTCTACGCCGTCGAGATGATCCGGATGCTCGCCGACCGCGGTGTCCTGCGCGCGGCTGAGGGCAGGTACGAGCTCGTCGAGGACCCGGGCGAGCTCGAGGTCCCCGCGACGCTTCACGCGCTCATCGCGTCTCGCCTGGACAACCTCGGCACCGAGGACCGGAAGATGCTGCAGTACGCGGCCGTCCTCGGCAAGAGTTTCACCCCGGAAGCTCTCGCGGCGGTGACGAGCACGGACCGGACCGACCTCGAACCCCGCCTGCTCAGCCTGATCCGCCGCGAGTTCCTTGTGCGCGAGGCTGACCCCCGCTCACCCGAGCGGGGCCAGTACACGTTCGTCCAGGGAATCATCCGCGAGATCGCCTACGGCATGCTGTCCAGGGCCGACCGCCGCGGCCGCCACCTGGCCGCCGCCCACCACTTCGAAGCGGCCGGCGAGGACGAGCTCGCCGGGGCGGTGGCCGCGCACTACGTCGAAGCCCTACGCGCGACACCGGCGGGTCCGGATCGCGACGCGTTGAGCGCCAGGGCGCGCGACTGGCTCGCCCAGGCCGCGGACCGGGCCACCAAGCTGGGGTCACCCGATCAGGCTCTGGTTCTGGGTGAGCAGGCTCTGGCGATCACCCCGGATGGCGAGGAACGCGCCACGATCCTGCAGGGTGCCGCGCGGGCGGCGAACGACGCGCTGAAGCCTGACCAGCAGCTCGGCTACCTGCAGGAGGCCGTCAGCATTCTCGGTGAGCTTGGCGACGTCGATGCCGAAGTGACAGCGATGGGCCTGCTCGCGACCGCGCTCGGGGACGGAGACAGGGTCGACGATCTCAGGACGCTGGTAGCGCGAATGCGAGCACGACTGGACGCTACGACCGATGCGAGGGCCCGGGCCGAGTTCGACCAGGCTCATTCTTACATTCTCTACTTCGAGGGCGACCCCGAGGGATGTCTCGCCGCCCTCGACCGGTCCCTGGCCGGCTACGAGGCCGCGAGGGCATGGGACCGGTTCCATAAGGCTCTGGGGAACCGAGCGGCTTTGCTGAGCGACCTGGGCAGGCACCGCGAGTCGATCGCGCTGCGCCGGGGCATGCTCGCCATCGCGATGGAGGAGAACGACCTACGCACCGCGGCGCAGGTTCTGATAGGCCTGTCACTCGAGGCGGACGAGGGGGTCGACGCCTACGAGCAGTCCCTCGAGGCCGCCGCGATTGCGCGCCGTGGTGGCTGCGGTGGGCCGGAGATGACGGCACTGGCGAACGCGGCCGAGTTCGCCGTCGAGACCGGATCCTGGTCGAAGGCTGACGACCTGCTCGCAGACCTGAGGTCACGGCCAGGCCTTCCGCAGCTGTTGTCCGACGCCATTTCGCTGAATGTCGCCCTGCTCACGGCGTACCGCGGTGACCACGCCGGCGCCCTCGCGGCGATGAGTCAGGTGAGTGAGGGCATAGAGAACCCGACATACCTGGCCTGGTACCGCCGGGTCCGGTCCGTGCTGTCGCTGATGGCCGGTGACCTGGCCCAAGCGTTCGACGAGGCGATGGGCGCCGTCGATGCGGAGGCGGTGTTCGGCCCGAATAGCACGGTCGCTGCATCCTTCGCTGGCCGCGCAGCGCTGTGGCTGGGTGACGCTGCCCGGGCGCGTCAGGCACTGGAGCGGATGCCGGTCGAGGAGAAGCGATGGCACGAGTCGGTACGCCGGGCGCTCGAAGCTGGGGTCAGCGCGCTCGAGGGGCGGCCGAGCGAGGCGGCTGCCGTCTACGACGCTGTGCTCGCGAGCCGGCTCGCGGTCGGTGACCGCTTCACGCATGCCCTGATCACTCTCGACGCGGCCGCGGTCCTACCCGATGACCTGATGCCCGAGGGTGCCGTGGCCGCCGCCAGGTCCTACTTGGACGAGCTCGGCGCCGGCGGCTTGTTGGCTCAACTGGCCCGGGAGGGCGTCAGCATCAAGACGTGACCGCTGGGTATGCGCCAGGCTCAGTCCAGGTAGTCGCGCAGGACCTGTGACCGGGACGGGTGGCGCAGCTTGGACATCGTCTTGGACTCGATCTGGCGGATCCGCTCGCGGGTCACGCCGTAGACCTTGCCGATCTCGTCCAGAGTCTTGGGCTGGCCGTCGGTGAGACCGAACCGCATCGAGACGACGCCGGCCTCCCGCTCGGAGAGCGTGTCGAGCACCGAGTGGAGCTGTTCCTGAAGCAGCGTGAACGACACCGCGTCGGCGGGCACGACCGCTTCGGAGTCTTCGATCAGGTCACCGAACTCGCTGTCGCCGTCCTCACCGAGCGGGGTGTGCAGGGAGATCGGCTCGCGGCCGTACTTCTGGACCTCGACGACTTTTTCCGGGGTCATGTCGAGCTCCTTGGCGAGCTCTTCCGGGGTGGGCTCGCGCCCAAGATCCTGCAGCATCTGGCGCTGCACCCGGGCCAGCTTGTTGATCACCTCGACCATGTGCACCGGGATCCGGATCGTGCGGGCCTGGTCGGCCATCGCGCGGGTGATCGCCTGGCGGATCCACCAGGTGGCGTAGGTGGAGAACTTGTAGCCCTTGGTGTAGTCGAACTTCTCGACCGCACGGATGAGACCGAGGTTGCCCTCCTGGATCAGGTCGAGGAAGAGCATGCCGCGGCCGGTGTATCGCTTGGCAAGCGAGACGACCAGACGAAGGTTGGCCTCGAGCAGGTGGTTCTTGGCCCGACGTCCGTCCTCGGCGATCCAGTCGAGCTCCTTCTTGAGCTTGGGGGCAAACTTGTCCCCGGAGTTGAGCTTCTCCTCGGAGAACAGGCCGGCCTCAATGCGCTTGGCCAGGTCGACCTCCTGCTCGGCGTTGAGGAGAGCCACCTTGCCGATCTGCTTGAGGTAGTCCTTGACCGGGTCGGCGGTGGCGCCGGCGGTCGCGACCTGCTGGGCCGGGGCGTCTTCCTCGTCGTCGTCGGAGATGGTGAAGGACTCGGCCTCCTCGCCCTCGGGCGCCTCGGCGGGCTCCGCTTCGGGGGCCTCCGCCGCGGGGGCAGCCCCACCGGTGACGGCGCCGTTGACGAGGTCGGTGTCCTTGGGGGCCTTGGGGGCCTTGGGGGCCTTGGGGGCCTTAGGGGCCGTGGGAGCCGCGGAGGCCGCCCCGGCTGCCTTCTTCGTCGGTGCTGCGGGAGCCGCCTTGCCCCCACCTGCAGCATTGCCGGCCGCCTTCTTGGCGGCCACGGGCGCGGGCTTGGCAGCCTTCTTCGCCGCGGGGGCAGCTTTCGTAGCAGCGGGCTTGGCGGCAGTGACCTTCTTCGTCGCCGAGGCGCGGGCAGTGCTCGTCGCCGCTGAGGCGACCGCCGCCGCGTGGTGGACGGGCGCCGGGGGGCGCGAATGGGTCGAATCGGACACGTACTGCCTCTCGTCGCGCGCCGGACGTACTGCATCCAGCGCGGGGGTCTGAAGGATGTGGGTGCGGCTCGAAGGCCGCAGCTCGACACAGCATTGTGACACGTCTGCGGTCGATGGTGCAGAACCGCGGGTAGCAAGCTGCAGCAGCCGAGCCGCCTCCCTGGTGGCTCAGGCCGTGAAGCGCACAGCGAGAACAGTGGCGTCGTCACGCCCGCGCGTGTCGGCCATCAGGAGCCTGCTGACCCGTTCGACCAGCTCGTCGAGGTTTCCGGCGGGCTGGCGCACCGCGGCCAGGACCTCGGCCAGCCCCTCGTCCAGGTCGTGCCCACGCCGCTCCACCAGGCCGTCGGTGAGCCCGAGCAGGATGTCGCCCGGTCCGAGCTCGAGCGTGCGCTGGGTCCGGGGCTCCGACCAGCCCAGCGGGGTGGAGCCCGACCCGGCATCGATGAGCTCCGGATCCCGCCCCAAGCGGCACAGCACCAGCGGCAGGTGTCCCGCCCCGCTCACGGCGGCGCGGCGGGCGACAGGGTCGACCACGAGGTAGACCAGCGTAGCAATCTGGTCCGGCCCCTCGGTTGCGGAGAACAGCCGGTCCAGTCCCTGCAGCACGGCTTCGGGCAGCGGGTTGGCGTGGGCCAGGGCGCGCAGCGCCGAGCGCAGCCGACCCATCCCGGCGGCGGCGTGGACCCCCTTTCCCATGACGTCGCCCACGACGAGGACCACTCTCCCGTCGGGCAGCTCGAAGACGTCGTACCAGTCGCCGCCGACGTCGGCCTCGGCCGAGCCGGGCCGGAACCTGGCCGCCAGCTCCACCCCCGCCACCGTGGGGAGGCGGTGGGGCAGGAGGCTCTGTTGCAGGGCCACGGCCGTCGAGCGCTCCCGCTCGTAGAGCCGGGCCCGCTCCAGCGCGATCGCGCACACCTCGGTGAGCTCGGCCCCGGTGGCGCTCCCAGCGGTCTCGGCGACCACTCGGCGTACGTCCTCGACGGTCAGCGCCCCGGCCAGCGCGGACGTCGCGACATGCAGCCGGGCCAGCCGTTCGACCGCTCGGCGCAGGGCGTCTTCGTTCTCGCGGTGCTCCGTGACGTCGGAGACGAGCACCGCGACACCGATGACCTCGCCGTTCGCATCGCGGCCCGGGAACCATTTGGACTCGTACGAGCGCATCTCCCCCGTACGCGGCGACGGTGCGGTGATGCTGTCGTCGGCCACCACCCGGCCGGTGGTGAGGACCTCGCGCAGCCGGGTCTCCACGGCCTCCCCGAGCCCCTCGGGCAGCACCTCGCTCGGGCGGCGCCCAATGTGGTCGGCCATCGGCAGCCCGTTGACGTCGGCCAGCAGGCGGTTGATCCGGCGGTAGCGCAGATCGGTGTCGTAGAACGCGAACGCGACGGGCGCCTCGAGGAGCAGCGTCTCCAGCAGGGCGGAGTCGGAGGACTCCAGCCCGTTCTCGGCGTGCGGCCCGAAGCCGCCGTCCGAGCGATCGTCGTGCTCGGGCGGATCGCTCACCCGGGCCCCACGGGCTCCTCCTCGGCCTTGACGGCCAGCACCGGGCACGGCGCCTCGAGCAGGATGCGCTGGGCGTTGCTCCCGAGGATGAGCTTGCCGACGGGCGTACGCCGGCGCAGACCGATCACGATGAAGTCGGCGCCCGTCTCCTTGGCGACGGCGATCAGGTCATCGGCCGGGTCCATTCCGCGCACGAGCTGTCGGACCTCGTTCTCGATCCCCTCGGCGTCGAGCGCCGTGCGCACCTCGGCGAGCTCCCGTTCGTGATCGACCGCCTCCTGGTCGTCGAGGGCGGACCCGCCCTTGTTGGAGTTGACGACCACCAGCCGGGTGGAGCGCAGCCGAGCCTCCTCGGCGGCCCGTCGCAGCGCGGCTCGTCCCTCGGACCGTGGCACATAACCTACGACGATCGTCATCTGTCCTCCAAGGTCCTGTACCGCCCGCTATCGCCGTGCACCGACGCACCCGGACGTTACCCGACGGTCACCGTTCGTGAGGGTCTATCAGGCGCAACCGCACTCTGCTGCGCTCTAACGCGCCAGGCGGTGGGCCAACCAGGCCAGCGCCATCGGGTATCGGAAGTCGATCGCGGCGTGCGTGGCGTCGAAGAGCTCGAAGCGCACCGTGCCCTCCGCGACGCCTATACGGATCAGCTCATCCCGGAACGCCTGGGCGCCCAGGTCGAGGAAGTAGTCGTCGCGGGTCCCCGCGTCGATCCAGATGGCTCGCTGCGAGCGCAGCGCGTCGGCGTACGCCGGGGCCATCCGGACCGGGTCCCATGCCAGCCACCGGTCCCACACGTCCTGGCGCACGACGCCGGTCCGGGGGTCGAAGGGCAGCACCGGGCGGCCGTCCTCGCCGGGCGAGAACGCCGCCGAGCAGCCGAGCGCCGTGATCAGCGCCTCGTCCTCTGCCTTGGAGAAGGCGGGCCGGGACCGGAAGTCGTCCCACCAGCGGTCGATGTCCCCGTCGTACGCGCGCAGGTGGCGCACCGCCTCGGCGAACTCCGGCAGGTAGCAGAATTCGTAGAGCGCGTCCCCCGCGTGCGTCGCGAACGCACCGAAGAGGTCCGGGCGCAGCATGGGGGTGATCATCGCGCCGAAGCCGCCGCTGGACTTGCCGCTGATGGCGCGTGACTCGCGGTCGTTGATCGTCCGGTAGCGCGCGTCCACCCACGGCACGACCTCGTCGCACAGGTAGGAGTGGTAGCGCCCGGTGCCGATGGAGTCGACGAACTGCGAGCCGCCGTAGGTCGTCCACGCATCGACGTAGACCACGATGCACGGCGGCGCCTCGTCGCTCGCGAACACCTGGTCCGCGGTCTCGACGAACGGCTGCCGGAAGGGCGTGCGGTTCCCCCACATGGACACGTGGCCGGTATAGCCCTGAATCACATAGACCGCAGGGTAGGACTCGTCGCCGTCGTCGTAGCCGGGTGGTAGGTAGACCCACACCGGTCGCTCGTGCGGGTCCCCCAGCGGGTTCCCACGCAACAGCTCGGACTCGATGACGGCCTCGTCCAGACGACCGGCGAGGACACCTCTCCAGGGCAGCATCGAACCAGTCAACCAAGGCGCCCCGCCCTGTCATAGCGTCGGTGCATGAGACTGGCCACCTCCCGCCTCCCCGGGCTGCTCGTCACCGAGCACGAGGTGATGGTGCCGCTGGACCACGAGGACCCGGATGGCGAGCGGATCAGCGTGTACGCCCGCGAGCTGGTCGCCCCCAGGAAGAGGGACCGCGGCCTGCCGTGGCTTCTCTACCTCTCCAGTGGCCCCGGTGGTCGGGCGCCCCGTCCCACCGGCCGATCTGGCTGGCTGGGGCGGGCGCTGGCCGACCACCGGGTGCTGCTGCTCGACCAGCGCGGCACCGGGCGCTCCACCCCGCAGACCCGCCTGTCGCTGGCCCGTCTCGGCTCTGCCGAGGCCCAGGCCCGGCAGCTCCGGCACTTCCGGGCCGACTCGATCGTCTGCGATGCGGAGGCGATGCGCCGCGAGCTGCTCGGCGACCGGCCGTGGTCGCTGCTCGGCCAGAGCTACGGCGGGTTCGTCGCCACCACCTATCTCTCTCTCGCCCCGGAGTCGCTCGAGCAGGTGCTGGTCACCGGCGGCCTGCCGCCGCTCGACCGGCCCCCGGAGCACGTCTACCGGGCCACCTACGACCGCGTGCGGGCGCGATGGGAGCGGCTGCTCGAGCGCTACCCGGATGACAGCGCGCGGCTGGACAGGGTGGCCGACCACGTCGCCAAGCACGACGTACGCCTGCCCTCGGGCGACCCGCTGACCGTCCCCCGGCTGCAGAGCACCGGCATGGTCCTCGGCTACTCCGACGGGCTCGAGTCGCTGCACTACCTCCTGGAGGCGGCCTGGGACGGCGCCGAGCTCTCCGATGAGTTCCTCACGGCCGTCGAGACGACGACGTCTTTCGCCGGGCGGCCGCTCTACGCGTTGCTGCACGAGAGCATCTACTGCGCCGATACCGCGTCGAGATGGGCCGCGCAGCGGGTGCGTGACGACCTGCCCTACCTGTCCCCCGAGGCGCGTCCGCTGCAGCCGACCGGCGAGATGATCTTCTCCTGGATGTTCGACGTCGACCGCGCGCTGGTGCCGCTGCGCGAGGCCGCCCAGCTGCTGGCGGCGTACGACGGGTGGCCGGCCCTCTACGACCCCGTCCGGCTCGCGGCCAACACGGTGCCGGTGGCGGCCGCGATCTACCACGACGACATGTACGTCGAGTCGTCGTTCTCCCTCGAGACCGCGCGGCGGATCGGCAACGTCCGGCCATGGGTCACCAAGGAGTTCAGCCACGACGGGCTGCGCTCGGACGCCCGCGTCATCGACCGGCTCTTCGACTTGGCCGATCGCGCCGTCGGCGAGGTCTGAGACAGCACGCTCCGTGCGAGGATCGTCGGATGGGTGAGCGGCGCACGGCGTTCGTGCTGGGCGGCGGCGGTCTCCTCGGTGCGGGCGAGGTCGGCATGCTGCGCGCTCTCCTCGAGACCGGGGTCGTGCCCGACCTGGTCGTCGGCACCTCGGTGGGTGCGATCAACGGCGCGGCAGTGGCCGCCGACCCCACGCCCGAGGCGATCGACAACCTCTCCGCGGTGTGGCACGGGCTCGCCGAAAGCGACCTCTACGGCGGCGGTGCAGTGCGACGCGCGCGGCACTTCGCCCGTACGCGCATCGCCGTCCACCCCAACGAGCCCCTGCGTGACCTGCTCCTCGAACGCCTCGGCGACCGCGACATCGAAGACCTCCCCGTGCCGTTCCAGTGCGTGGCGGCGAGCATCGAACGTGCGGCCGAGCACTGGTTCACCGAGGGCCCGCTCGTGCCGGCGGTTCTCGCGAGCAGCGCGGTGCCAGGGGTGCTGCCCCCGGTGCGCATCGGCGACGAGCACTTCCTCGACGGTGGCCTGGTCAACTCGATCCCGGTCGGCCGCGCGGTGGCTCTGGGCGCCACCGTCGTCCACGTCCTGCAAGTGGGCCGGGTCGACCGGCCGTTGCAGGCACCGACCAAACCGTGGGAGGTCGCCTCGGTCGCCTTCGAGATCGCCCGTCGCCACCGCTTCGCCCGCGAGATGGCCGAGGTCCCCGCCGAGATCGAGGTCCACCTCCTCCCCACCGGTGCCGACGAGCCGCCCCGAGCCGCCGACCTCTCTACCCTGCGTTACCGCGACTTCGCCACGGTCGAGCGGCGCATCGACCAGGCCTATACGGCCACTCTCGACTACCTGCAGCACGTCCCCGAGCGAATGGGCTGAGCCGGTGCTGCCCCCGGTCATCGCGCGTCGCCTGCTGCTAGCCCCCGCGCTGGTCGTCCTGACCGTCCTGCTCCTGACCAGCCTGCCCGTCCTGCTGCTGGCCGCGGTCGCGCTCTCGACCGTGCTCCCGGGGCGCTGGCGGCTGCTGCGGATGCTCTGGATGACGATGCTCTACCTGCTGCTCGAGTCGGTCGGTCTGGTGGTGCTGTTCGTCCTGTGGGTCGCCAGCGGCTTCGGGTGGAAGATCCGATCGCCGCGGTTCCAGCTGGCGCACTACCGCCTCGTCCGGTTCTACCTACAGGTCCTGTACTGGGAGTGCGAGCGGGTGCTGCACATCCGGGTGACCGTTGAGGGCCCGCCCCCCACCTCGTACGACGGGAAGCCGCTGCTCATCCTCAGCCGCCACGCCGGGCCGGGTGACTCGTTCCTGGTCGTGCACGCCCTGGTCAACTGGTACGCCCGCGAGCCGCGCATCGTTCTCAAGGACACCCTGCAGTGGGACCCCGCCATCGACGTCGTGCTCAACCGGCTGCCGAACAGGTTCATCCGTCCCGATCCGGGGATCGCGGCCGACCAGGTCCTGCGACACATCGGCGAGCTCAGCCGCAACCTCGACGAGAACGACGCGCTCGTGATCTTCCCCGAGGGCAGCAACTTCACCGAGCACCGGCGCAAGCGCGCGATCGAGCGGCTGCGCCGCCGGGGTCGCATCGACGACGCCGAGAAGGCCGAGCAGCTGCGGCACATGATGGCACCCAAACCGGGAGGCGTCCTCGCCGCGCTCACCGAGGCCGATGACGCCGACGTCGTCTTCGTCGCACACACCGGCGTCGAGCACATGACCACTGTCCTGGACGTGTGGCGCGAACTGCCCATGGACCGCGAGATCCAGATGCGCTGGTGGATCGTGCCGGCGGCCGACGTGCCTGCTGGCGCGAACGAGCGCGTCGACTGGCTCTTCCAGTGGTGGCGACGCATCGATGAGTGGGTCCACCAACACCAGGCCGAGCAGGTTGCCCGGGGGGCGTAACCGGATCGCGCGGGCGCCGTTGAGCACAGGTGACCGCGGTCACACCCGCCGATCCCTGGATGACCTGTGCACTCCCTTCTCTCTCGTCGCTCTCGCGCCGCCGGCGCCGCTCTGGCTGCCGGGGCGCTCGCGCTGGGCGCCCCTGCGCAGCCTCAGTCACCTCCTGCCCGCTGCCCAGTGGCCGCGACTCTCACCGCACACTCGAGGACTACAAGGACGACCTGCGCGAGCTGGCCGCCATCAAGCCGGGCGTGGTCGAGCGCTTCGCCCTGCCCCACACGACGCTTGAGGGCCGCACGGTCTACGGCGTCGAGATCTCCGACGACGAGGTCTACTACAAGGAGGCGAACGGGTCGCTCACGAAGGTGGCCAGCTCGGGCAACTTCGTCGGGGAGAAGGAGCTCGCGACCCTGGACGCCCCGCAGGCCGGCACCTACGTCCTCCGGGTGATCAACTTCGCCTCGGTGTCGCCCGCATGGACGATGACGGCGGGGCTGTACGCCACCGAGGACCGGATCGTCGGCGACGGGCTGGTGGAGAACTGGCCGCTGACCTGCGAGCGGCCCGACGGGACCGTCCTGCAGACGGTTCCGGTCGTGGTCGACCGCGCCCAGCAGGTCAAGCCGGACCTGTCGGTCTGCCGCGAGCGGTTCTGACGGCAGCGTCCCCGACCGGTCGTACGCCTGGCAGGGTGGCGGTGTGGACAGGGCTGATGTGCGCGGAGACGGTGACGGCTGGGTCGAGTGTGCCCAGGGGCACCGGCACTGGGGCCGCTTCGGGGCCGCCGGGCTCCTCCTGCAGCGCCCGCACCACCCCGACCGGACGACGCTCGAGGTGCTTCTCCAGCACCGCGCGACCTGGAGCCACCACGGCGACACCTGGGGGCTGCTCGGCGGCGCCCGGCACAGCGACGAGTCCCACGTCGCGGCAGCCCTGCGCGAGGCTGCGGAGGAAGGCGGTCTGGACCCGGCCGCGGTGCGGGTGCACGGGCAGTACGACGACGCCCACGGCGCCTGGTCCTACGTCACCATCCTCGGCGGCACCGACCGGCAGACCGAGGTGAGGCCCACCGGCGGCGAGAGCATCGACGTCGAGTGGGTCCCGGTCGAGGAGGTCACCGGCCGTCCGCTGCATCCCGGCTTCGCCCGGACCTGGCCCCTGCTGCGCCGTGGGCTGCGTCCACTGCGAGTCGTGGTCGACGCCGCGAACGTGGTCGGCTCCCGGCCTGACGGCTGGTGGCGGGACCGGGCCGGGGCGGCGCGGCGGCTGCTCCAGTCGGTCGAGACCCGGGCAGCGGCGGGGCTGGGCGGCGGGGATCTGCCCGCAGGGCTCGACCTGCTGCCGCTGACCCGGCGGTGGCCGTCATGGGTCGTGGTGGTCGAAGGAGCAGCCCGGACGGCTGCCGACCAGCTCCTCGATGGCGTCGAGGTACGGGTGGCACACGGGTCGGGTGACGACGCCGTCGTGGAAGCGGTCCGGGATGCGGCGGCCGGACCCGTCCTGGCCGTGACAGCCGACCGGGCTCTGGCCGCGCGGTGCGGGGCGCTCGGGGCCACCGTGGTCGGCCCGCGGTGGCTCACCCCACTGTTGGGCGAGGGCTGAGCGGGCTCAGGTGCGACGACCCAGAAGTCCGAGCATCCGGGCCTGCAGGTCGGCATGGGCAGCGACCTGGACGGGTGGCCGGAACAAGCCGCTCTCCACGAACGCGTGGGGGTCCTTCTCGCGCTGGGTGTGGATACGCCGGACCAGCTCGGGGTCCAGCCGCTCGTCGGCCACGATGGCGCGCGCGAGGTCCCAGGCGTGCACGGTCGCGTCGACGGTCATCTCCCAGAGGTAGTCCCGCGCGCCCATCTCGCCGGAGGACACCGAGACGGTTCGGTCCAGCGCCCCGTCGACCGCGAACGCCTCACGTGCCGCCCCAGCGGACTCGCGCCACGCCGCCTTCGGGTCGTCGCCGAGCGGGTCGCCCGCGAAGCGGTCGCCTGCGTCGGACACCGTGCCGCCGGACAGCAGGTAGGGAGCCCAGCGGGCCTCGTCGACCATGTGGGCCACCAGCGTGCGGACGTCCCACTCGGTGCACGGCGTCGGGTCCGACCACTGCGCGTCCCCGACCAGCTCGACCCTGCTGCTGAACTCCGTCAGCGCGTGGGTGAACTGCTCGATCAACGTCGTGGTCATCACCTCACCCTCCCATAGGCTGCGCGTCGTGTCCGTGGAGGGTGAGCTGCTGGTCCTGCTCGTCATGGCCGCGGGACTGGTCGGGATTGTCGTGCCCGTTCTGCCCGGACTGCTGCTCATCTGGGGCGCCGGGATCTTCTGGGCATGGGCCGACGGCGGCGGGGCTCGCTGGGCGGTGGCCGCGCTCCTGACGCTGCTCCTCGTGGGCGGCTCGGTCGCCAAGTACACACTTCCCGCCCGCTCCGCCTCCGGCGCCGGGGCACCCCGGCGCACGCTCGTGCTCGGCGCTCTGGGAGCTGTCGCCGGTTTCTTCGTGATCCCGGTGGCGGGCCTCCTGGTGGGAGGGGTGGCTGCGGTGTTCCTCGCCGAATGGCAGCGCCTCGGCGAGCCGGCACCGGCCTGGCGTTCCACCCGTGCTGTGCTCGTCGGGGTGGGCATCGGGCTACTGGTCGAGCTCGCGACCGGCGTACTCATGATCTGGCTGTGGGTGATCGCGGCCGTGCTCGGCTAAGGGCACTCAGCCCCTCGAAGCGGACTGCTCAGGCCCCGGTGGCGGCGAACGCCGCAGCGTCACCGATGCGGTGGACCCGCATGGCGTTGGTGGACCCCGCCGCGCCCGGCGGGCTGCCGGCCACGATGACTACCAGGTCGCCAGGCGTCACCCGTCCCGCACCGAGCAGGAGCTGCTCGACCTGTCGCACCATCTCGTCGGTCGTCCGGACGAAGGGGGTCAGGAAGGTCTCGACCCCCCACACCAGGGACAGCTGGCTACGCACGGCCTGCTCGGGGGTGAAGGCCACGAGCGGGATGGGCGAACGCAGCCGGGCCAGTCGCCGGGCCGAGTCGCCGCTCTGGGTGAAGGCCACCAGGAAGCGCGCTCCGAGGAGGTCACCCACCTCCGCGGCCGCCCGGGTGATGGCACCGCCCTTGGTGCGTGGCCGGCCCTCGAGGGCCGGGATGGACGAGAGCGCGTTGTCCTCCATCTTGATGATGATTCGAGCCATCGTCTGCACAGCGACGATCGGGAAAGCACCCACGCTGGTCTCGCCCGAGAGCATCAGCGCGTCCGCGCCGTCGAGCACCGCGTTCGCCACGTCGGACGCCTCGGCGCGGGTCGGGCGGGAGGACTCGATCATCGACTCGAGCATCTGCGTCGCGACGATCACCGGCTTCGCCGCCCGCCGGGCCAGGGTGATTGCCCGGGTCTGCACGAGCGGCACGTCCTCGAGCGGGAGCTCCACACCGAGGTCACCGCGGGCCACCATGATGCCGTCGAAGGCGTCCACGATCTCGCTGAGGTTGTCCACCGCCTGCGGCTTCTCGATCTTCGCGAGCACCGGCAGGTGGATGCCCTCCTCGTCCATGATGGCCCGAACGTCCTTCATGTCCTCCGCGCTGCGGACGAAGGACAGCGCGATGAGGTCGGCCCGCAGGTGCAGCGCCCACCGCAGGTCCTCGATGTCCTTCTCCGACAGGGCCGGGACGCTGACTGCGACGCCGGGCAGGTTGATGCCCTTGTTGTCGGACACCTTCCCGCCCTCGACCACCCGGGTGACGACGCGCGGGCCCTCGACCCGGACGCACTCGAGAGCCACCTTCCCGTCGTCGATCAGCAGCCGGTCCCCCGGTGACACGTCGCCGGGCAGCCCGGCGTACGTCGTGCTGACCTCGTGCTCGTCGCCGGGAACGTCCTCCGTCGTGATGGTGAACTCGGCACCGTTCTCCAGCCGGACGGGACCTGAGGCGAAGGTCCCCACCCGGATCTTGGGACCCTGCAGGTCCACGAGGACGGCGACCCCGCGCTTGCTCTCGTCGGAGGCCCGGCGGACCAGCTTGTAGACCGCTTCGTGATCGGCGTAGGTGCCGTGGCTGAGGTTGAGCCGGGCCACGTCCATGCCGGCGGCGACGAGGGCCCCCAGCTGCTCCTCGCTGGATGTGGCGGGACCGAGGGTGCAGACGATCTTGGCGCGGCGCACCCCCCGAGCCTAAGGGTCCGAGCCTTCAGACCATGAGCGGCCGCGCGGTGGGTGAGATGGGCCGCGGCAGCACCGAGCCGTTCCCGCCGAGCCAGGCGTCCACCCCGGCCGCTGCCGACCGTCCCTCGGCGATCGCCCAGACGATCAGCGACTGGCCCCGTCCCGCGTCACCGGCCACGAACACCCCCGGCACCGATGTCATGAAGCTCTCGTCGCGGGCGATGTTGCCGCGCGGGTCCAGCTCGACGCCGAGCTGCTCGAGGATCCCGGAGGGCTCCGGGCCGGTGAAACCCATCGCGAGCAGCACGAGCTGGGCAGGGATCTCGCGCGCTGTGCCCTCCACCGGCTGGAACCTGCCCTGCGCGTTGGTCACCTCGACGAGCTCCAGCGCACGTACGCCTCCGGAGTCGTTCCTGAGGAACCTGTTCGTGCTGACGGCGTAGACGCGTTCCCCGCCCTCCTCGTGCGCGCTGGACGTCCGGTAGACCAGCGGCCAGGTCGGCCAGGGGGTGGTCGCCGGCCGCTCGTCGGAGGGCCGCGGCAGGATCTCCAGCTGGGTCACCGATGCGGCGCCCTGCCGGTGGGCGGTGCCCAGGCAGTCAGCGCCCGTGTCGCCGCCGCCGATGATGACGACATGCTTTCCCGCGGCGCTCACCGGCACGTCGTACGCCGGGTCGTGAGCCGCCCGGTTGGCGTGCGGGAGGTACTCCATCGCCTGCAGCACCCCGGACAGGTCCCGACCGGGCATCGGCAGGTCTCGCGCGGCGGTCGCGCCCACCGCGAGGACGACGGCGTCGTAGCGGGCTCGCAGCGCCGTCGCGTCGATGTCGGTCCCCACGTCGACCCCGGGCCTGAAGCGGGTCCCCTCTGCGGCCATCTGCTCGAGCCGCCGGTCGAGGTGTCGCTTCTCCATCTTGAACTCGGGGATGCCGTAACGCAGGAGGCCTCCGATGGCGTCGGCCCGCTCGAGGACGGCCACGGTGTGGCCGGCTCGGGTCAGCTGTTGGGCGGCGGCGAGACCGGCCGGTCCGGACCCGACGACGGCGACGGTCTTGCCGGACAGCCGCCCGGGAGGGGCCGGGGGGACCCATCCCTCGTCCCACGCCCGGTCGATGATCGAGACCTCGACCTGCTTGATCGTGACCGGCCCGCCGTAGGCCTGCGGGTCGATGCCGAGGACGCACGAGCTCTCGCACGGCGCGGGGCAGAGGCGACCGGTGAACTCCGGGAAGTTGTTGGTCGCGTGCAGCCGCTCGGTGGCGACCTGCCAGTCGTCGCGCCAGACCAGGTCGTTCCACTCGGGGATGAGGTTGCCGAGCGGGCAGGCGTCATGGCAGAACGGGATGCCGCAGTCCATGCAGCGGCCGGCCTGGGTCTGGGCCTGGCCGGCGGCTTGCTGCTCGTAGACCTCGCGCCAGTCCGAGATGCGCACGTCGACCGCTCGACGGGGCGGCAGCTCGCGCCGGGGAGTGGTGATGAAGCCCTTGGGGTCAGCCACGGGACGCCTCCATGATCGCTTGCAGTGTCTCCGGGCTGTCCTCGTCGAACCCGGCCTCCAGGGCGCCGGCGCGCGCCCGCAGCACGTTCTTGTAGTCCCGCGGCATGACCTTGGTGAAGCGCAGCGTGGCCCCGGCCCAGTCCTGGACCAGCCCACGTGCGACCGCCGAACCGGTCAGCTCCGCATGGCGCCCGAGCAGGTGACGCAGCAGGCCCACGTCCTCCGCGTCGAGCTCCTCGAGATCGACCATGTCCGCGTTGACCCGGACCGGGTTCAGGTCCAGGACGTAGGCGGTGCCCCCCGACATGCCGGCCGCGACGTTGCGCCCCGTCGCACCGAGGATGACCACCGTCCCTCCGGTCATGTACTCGCAGGCGTGGTCCCCCACGCCCTCGACCACAGCCGTCGCACCTGAGTTGCGGACCGCGAAGCGCTCCCCCACCATGCCCCGGACGAAGGCCTCGCCCGCGGTCGCCCCGTAGAGCAGGACGTTCCCGGCGACGACGTTGCGCTCGGCCACCAGGGATGCTCCCGGAGCCGGCCGCAGGACCAGCCGTCCCCCGGAGAGCCCCTTGCCGACGTAGTCGTTGGCGTCACCGAGGAGCCGGAGCGTGATGCCCCGCGGGAGGAACGCGCCGAACGACTGGCCGGCTGACCCGGTCAGGGTGATGTCGATGGTGCTGTCGGGCAGCCCCTGACCGCCGTACCGTCGGGTCACCTCGGCGCCGAGCATGGTCCCGACGGTGCGGTTGACGTTGCGGACCGGGAGCGCGAAGGACACCGGGTGGCCGTGGTCGAGGGCGTCGGCGGCGCGCAGGATCAGCTCGTTGTCCAGTGCCTTCTCCAGGCCGTGGTCCTGTGCTGCGACCCGGCGGCGCGCCGTGCCAGCGGGGAGATCGGGAACGTGCAGGATCGGCGCGAGGTCCAGCCCCTTGGCCTTCCAGTGCTCGACAGCACGGGACACGTCGAGGGATTCGGCCTGGCCGATCGCCTCGTCGAGCGTACGGAAGCCGAGAACGGCCAGATGCTCGCGGACCTCCTCCGCGATGTAGGTGAAGAAGGTCTCCACGAACTCCGGCTTGCCGCTGAAGTTCTTGCGCAGCTCGGGGTTCTGCGTCGCGACGCCGACGGGACAGGTGTCGAGGTGGCAGACCCGCATCATGATGCAGCCACTGACGACCAGCGGCGCGGTGGCGAAGCCGTACTCCTCCGCGCCCAGGAGGGCCGCGATGACGACGTCCCGCCCCGTCTTGAGCTGCCCGTCGGTCTGCACCACGATGCGGTCGCGCAGCCCGTTGAGCAGCAGCGTCTGCTGCGTCTCGGCCAGGCCGAGTTCCCACGGAGCGCCGGCGTGCTTGAGGCTGGTCAGCGGGGACGCGCCGGTCCCCCCGTCGTGGCCGGAGATGAGAACGACGTCGGCGTGCGCCTTGCTCACCCCGGCGGCGACCGTGCCCACCCCGACCTCGGCGACGAGCTTGACGTGCACCCGTGCCCGGTCGTTGGCGTTCTTGAGGTCATGGATGAGCTGGGCGAGGTCCTCGATCGAGTAGATGTCGTGGTGGGGCGGCGGGGAGATGAGACCGACGCCGGGGGTGGAGTACCGGGTCTTGGCGATCCACGGGTAGACCTTGTGTCCCGGGAGCTGGCCACCCTCGCCGGGCTTGGCGCCCTGGGCCATCTTGATCTGCAGGTCGTCGGCGTTGACCAGGTACTCGCTGGTGACCCCGAAGCGGCCGCTGGCGACCTGCTTGACCGCCGAGCGCCGTTCGTCGTAGAGCCGCTCGGAGTCCTCGCCGCCCTCACCGGTGTTCGACTTCCCGCCGAGTCGGTTCATGGCGACGGCCAGCGTCTCGTGGGCCTCTTTCGAGATCGAGCCGTAGGACATGGCGCCGGTCGAGAACCTCCTGACGATGGACTCGACGGGCTCGACCTCCTCGAGCGGGACGGCGGGCCGGTGGTCGTCCTTGAAGCGGAACAGCCCGCGCAGCGTCATCAGCCGCTCGGACTGGGTGTCCACGGCCGAGGTGTACTGCTTGAACACGTCGTAGCGCCGCGCGCGGGTCGCGTGCTGGAGCCGGAACACCGTCTCGGGGTTGAACAGGTGCAGCTCGCCCTCGCGCCGCCACTGGTACTCGCCACCGACGTCGAGGGTGCGGTGGGTGGGCTGGGCGCCCCCCGGCGGGTAGGCGAGGGAGTGCCGGCGGGCGACCTCCTCCGCGAGGACGTCCAGGCCGATCCCCCCGAGCTTGGAGGAGGTCCCCGTGAAGTAGCGGTCGACCATCTCCTGCTCGAGACCGACCGCCTCGAAGACCTGGGCACCGTGGTAGGACGCGACCGTCGAGATGCCCATCTTGGACATCACCTTCAGCACGCCCTTGCCGAGCGCCTTGATGAGGTTCCGCACAGCCTGGTCGGGAGCGACGTCCGCGACCAGCCCGTGGATGGCCAGGTCCTCGACGGTCTCCATCGCCAGGTACGGGTTGACGGCGGAGGCGCCGTAGCCGACGAGGAGGGCCACGTGGTGCACCTCGCGGACGTCCCCGGCCTCCACGACGAGCCCGACCTGGGTCCGGGTTCCGGCGCGGATCAGGTGGTGGTGCACGGCGCTGGTCAGCAGCAGCGACGGGATGGGGGCCCACTGGGCGTCGGAGTCGCGGTCGGTGAGCACGATGAACCGGGCTCCGCGGTCCACCGCGGCCGTGACCTCGCCGAAGATCTCCTCGAGCCGCTCGCGCAGCGCGGTGCCGCCACCGCTGACGCGGTAGAGCCCGCTGATGCGTGTGGCGTCGAAACCGGGCAGGTCGCCGTCGCGGTTGATGTGCTGGATCTTCGCCAGCTCGTCGTTGTCGATGACCGGGAAGTCGAGGACGACCTGGCGGCAGTGGGCGGGGGTGGCGGTGAGCAGGTTCTGGTCCGGCCCGATGGCCGTTCCCAGCGAGGTGACCAGCTCCTCCCGGATCGCGTCCAGCGGCGGGTTGGTGACCTGGGCGAAGAGCTGGCTGAAGTAGTCGAAGAGCAGCCTCGGCCGGGCCGACAGCACCGCGACCGGCGTGTCAGTGCCCATGGAGCCGATCGGCTCGGCTCCTGCTTTGGCCATCGGCGAGAGCAGGACGCGCAGCTCCTCTTCCGTGTAGCCGAACGTCTGCTGCCGACGGGTCACGCTTGCGTGGGTGTGCACGACGTGCTCGCGCTCGGGGAGATCGGCGAGGTGGATCTGCCCTGCGTGCAGCCACTCGTCGTACGGCGCCGCTGCCGCTAGCTCGGTCTTGATCTCGGCGTCGTCGACGATGCGGCCGCGCTCGGTGTCGACCAGGAACATCCGCCCCGGCTGCAGGCGGCCCTTGCGCACCACCGTGGCGGGGTCGAGGTCGAGAACGCCCACCTCGCTGGCCAGCACCACCAGGCCGTCCTCGGTCACCCAGTAGCGGCTGGGCCGCAGGCCGTTGCGGTCGAGCACCGCTCCGATGAGGGTCCCGTCGGTGAAGGTAATGGCCGCCGGCCCGTCCCACGGCTCCATGAGCGCCGCGTGGAACTCGTAGAACGCGCGCCGGGCCGGGTCCATCTCGGCATGGTTCTCCCATGCCTCGGGGATCATCATCAGCACCGCATGCGGCAGCGAGCGACCCCCCAGGTGCAGCAGCTCAAGAACCTCGTCGAAGGATGCCGAGTCGCTGGCGCCCGGGGTGCAGACGGGCAGCAGGCGGCGGATGTCGCCGAGGATCAGGTCGCTCTCGAGACGGCCCTCCCGGGCTGCCATCCAGTTGCGGTTGCCCTTGACGGTGTTGATCTCGCCGTTGTGCGCCACCAGGCGGTACGGGTGGGCCAGCGGCCAGGAGGGAAACGTGTTCGTGGAGAACCGCGAGTGGACCAGTGCCAGCTCGGTCCGGTAGCGGCGGTCCGAGAGGTCGGGAAAGAACGGCTCCAGCTGGGCGGTGGTGAGCATCCCCTTGTAGACGATCGTCCGGGAGGACAGCGACGGGAAGTAGACCCCGGCCTCCCGCTCGGCCCGCTTGCGCAGGCAGAAGGCCATCCGCTCCAGTGCCATGCTCTCGACCCGACCGGCGGCAGCCGTGAGGTACAGCTGGCCGAAGCGCGGCATCGCCCCCCGCGCGGTCGCACCCAGCAGGGACGGCGTGGTGGGGACGTCGCGCCACCCGAGGACCCGCAGGCCCTCCTCCGCGGCAAGAGCCTCGACGGCCTCGCGGGCCAGGGACTCCTCGCGGTCGTCGTCGGGCAGGAAGGCGGTGCCCACGGCATAGCTGCCCTTGTCGGGCAGCTCGAAGCCCGCCACCTCGCGGAGGAAGGCGTCAGGGACCTGGGTGAGGATGCCCGCTCCGTCGCCCGAGTCGGGTTCGGCTCCCGAGGCCCCGCGGTGGTCGAGGTTGCGCAGCGCGGTCAGCGCCTGGTCGAGGATCTCGTGGGTGGCAACACCGGAGAGGGTCGCGACGAACGCGACACCGCAGGCGTCGTGCTCGTTCGCGGCGTCGTAGAGGCCCTGCGACTTGACCACGCTCGGCCGTCCTTACTCGTCGAAGGGTCTCCTCGAGGAGAACCCTGCCGACCGAGGGACAACGCTGGCCCTGCGGTACCGAGGGCGACTCTAGCCCAGGCCGGGGCCGACGAGGGACCCGAAGGCGTAGGTCACGATCGCGGCGCCGGCGCCCACGAGCACCTGGCGGCCGGCCCCGTACCACCACGGGCGCGGCGTCAGCCGGGTGACGAAGGCGCCGCACAGGAACAGGCCGAGCAGGGTCAGGACTGCGGCCGGCCAGATGGCGGTGGCTCCGACCAGGTAGGGCAGAACGGGCAGCAGGGCACCCAGGGCGAACGCGACGAAGGACGACCCGGCGGCCAGCCACGCCGAGGGCAGGTCGTCGACGGAGAGGCCCAGCTCCTCGCGGACGTGGACGTCCAGCACCCGCTGCGGGTCACGGGAGAGCTCCTTCGCGACCTGGCCGGCGAGCTCGGGGCCCAGGCCCTTGGCGATGTACATCTGGGCGAGCTCGAACTCCTCACCGCTCGGATTGCGCTCGATCTCCCGGCGCTCCAGCTCGATCTCCTGCAGCGCCTGCTCGGCCTGCGACCGGACCGAGATGTACTCCCCCGCCGCCATGGAGAACGCGCCCGCCGCCAACCCGGCCAGGCCGGCCAGCAGCACCACGCCGCTGTCGCCGCTGCCGCCCGCGACGCCGGCGATGAGCGCGAAGTTGGAGACCAGCCCGTCCGAGGCCCCGAACACGGCCGGTCGCAACCAGCCTCCCGTCACGTCGGAGTGCTCGTGGGCGATGCGCTGCAGCTCGCGCTCGGACCGGCTCTCGACGCTGTCCTGATCGGGTGTCATACGGCGGCTTCCTGATCGGATCTCTGGTCGGTACGCCGGGCGCGCAGCTCATCGGGGGACTCGCGGCCGGGCCGAAGCCGGGCCGACAGCAGGAAGTAGGTCACGGCGCCCAGGAAGACGAGCAGGCTGGTCCACTCGTTGAGCCGCAGCCCGAACAGCTCGTTGGCCGGGTCGATGCGCAGTGCCTCGATCCACGCCCGACCGACCGTGTAGGCCGCGACGTACAGCGCGAAGGCCCGGCCGTGCCCGAGCCGCCAACGACGGTCCGCCCAGATCACCAGCGCGGCGACCCCGACGTTCCACAGCAGCTCGTAGAGGAACACCGGGTGGTAGGTGGCCTGCTCGAGCAGGTCCGCCGGCCGGTGGTCGCGGTCGATCTCCACGGCCCACGGCAGGTCGGTGGCCCGGCCGTAGAGCTCCTGGTTGACGTAGTTGCCCAGCCGGCCGATCGCCTGCGCGAGCACGACGCCCGGTGCCAGCGCGTCGGCGTACGGCGGCAGCGGGATGCCGCGCCGCCGGCAGCCGATCCAGGCGCCGACGCCACCGAGGAGCACGGCGCCCCAGATGCCCAGCCCGCCCTCCCAGATGAACAAGGCCTTGACCGGGTCGCCGCCCTCCCCGAAGTAGGCCTGCGGAGAGGTGATCACGTGGTAGATCCGGCCGCCCACGATCCCGAAGGGCACCATCCACGTCGCGATCTCCATGACGTCACCCGGCCGCCCACCCCGGGCGACCCAGCGCCGGTCCCCCAGCCAGATCGCGACCCCGATGCCGACGATGATGAACAGGGCGTACGCGCGCAGGGGCAGTGGCCCGAGGTTCCAGACGCCCTCGGACGGGCTCGGGAACGAGGCAAGGACGTCCATGGTCATCTCGACCTCAGGCTAACTGTGCGAGATCTGCGAGGCGGGTGAGGTCGGCGCGCAGGTCGGCGACGGAGATGTCCTCCGCCCACACCACGCGGGCCTCGCCGTTGACGAAAGCGGTGGTGTAGGCGCCGTGCTCGACCTCGTAGCCGCCGGTGGTGCCGTCCGGCCGCTCGTAGCTGATGTGCAGCGCCCGGGCCGCCTGCTCCACCGTCCCGACCGGAGCGACCAGCCCGTCGTACGCCGGGTCGAAGCGGTCCAGGTACTCCCGGACGACCTCCGGGGTGTCACGGGCCGGGTCGGTGCTCACGAACAACAGTCGCGTCTCGTCCCGCACCGACTGCGGCACGCCGCGCAGGGCCGCCGCGATGTTGGCCAGCACGACGTTGCAGATGTCTGGACAATGCGTGTAGCCGAAGAAGACCAGTGTCGTGGACGCCGTGGCATCCCTGGCCGGCACGACCGACTTGCCGGCGGTGTCGGTGAACTCCTGGTCGGGCAGGGGGTAGCCGCTGGTGATGCGGGTGCCGTTCCAGGCCGTGGACCCGGCGCTCGAGATCTCAACGGGGGCCGTCGGGCCTGACGCGCACCCCGCCGCGAGGAGAAGCGCCAGCGCGACACCGACAGATGCGACAACCGGACGCCGCGTCATGACCGGCCGCGCCGAACCCCGTCGGCGAGCTCGCCGGCGAGCTGCTCGACGGCGCGCACGCCGGCCTCCGGGGAGGTGGCGTCGAGCAGGGCTCGTACGAACGCCGAGCCGACGATGACCCCGTCGGCGAAGGAGGCGACCTGGGCGGCCTGGTTGCCGTCGGAGACACCCAGGCCCACGCACACCGGCTTGTCCGTGACGGCGCGCACCCGGCGTACGAGCGTCTCGGCGGAGTCGCCGACCGCGCTCCGGGTGCCGGTGACGCCCATCGTGGACGCGGCGTAGACGAACCCGCGGCAGTGCTCGGCCGTGAAGCGCAAGCGGTCCTCGGTCGAGGACGGTGCGACGAGGAAGACCCGGTCGAGACCGGTCGCGTCGGTGGCTCCCAGCCAGTCCGACGGGGCGGTGCCGGCCTCGTCGGGGGTCAGGTCGGGGGTGATGACCCCCGCGCCGCCGGCGGCAACCAGGGCCTCGGAGAATCGGCGGACGCCGTAGCGTTCGACCGGGTTCCAGTAGCTCATCACCAGCGTCGGTGCGCCTGACCCGGCCACGTCACGAACGGTCGTGAAAACGTCGTCGGTCGTGGTGCCGTGCTCCAACGCGACCTCGACCGCACGCTGGATCGTCGGGCCGTCCATCAACGGGTCGGAGTAGGGCAGCCCGACCTCCACGACGTCGACCCCGCCGCGGACCATGGCCAGCATCGCGTCGACGGCACCTGTGACCGACGGGTAGCCCGCGGGGAGGTAGCCGACCAGGGCGGCTCTGCCCTCGGCGCGAGCGGCCTCGAGCACTTCCGTCAACCCACGCATGTGGGGCCCCCGCGGGATCGTGAGCGCAGCGAGCGATCTCGTGGGGAGTTCACCATCCTTGGCCGGACGCGTCCTGCGGGGACTCCTCGACCACCGCGACGGCCGACTCGACGATGTCCTCGTCGCTGATCACGGCGAACCACTTGGCTGCAGTGTCGACGTCCTTGTCACCGCGGCCGGAGAGGTTGACGAGCACGATCGCGTCCGGCCCGAGGTCAAGGCCGACCTTGGCCGCGCCGGAGAGCGCGTGGGCGCTCTCGATGGCGGGGATGATTCCCTCGGTGCGGCAGAGAAGGGCGAACGCGTCCATCGCCTCGGTGTCGGTGATCGGCGCGTACGTCGCGCGGCCGGTGTCGTGCAGCCAGGCGTGCTGCGGGCCGACGCCCGGGTAGTCGAGCCCGGCCGACACGGAGTGCGACGGCAGCGTCTGGCCCATCTCGTCCTGAAGGACATAGGTGCGCGTGCCGTGCAGGACGCCGGGAGAGCCGCCGGACATCCGAGCGGCGTGCCGGCCGCTGTCGACACCCTCTCCCCCGGCCTCGAAACCGAAGAGTCGTACGTCGGTGTCGTCGAGGAACGCGGTGAAGATCCCCATGGCGTTGGACCCGCCGCCGACGCAGGCGACCACGGCGTCGGGCAGCCGGCCGGTGAGGTCGAGCACCTGCTGGCGGGCCTCGTCGCCGATGATGCGCTGGAAGTCGCGCACCATGTCGGGGAAGGGGTGCGGGCCGGTGACGGTGCCGAGGATGTAGTGGGTGCGCTCGACGCTGGTGACCCAGTCGCGCATCGCCTCGTTGATGGCGTCCTTGAGGGTCCGGCTGCCGGCGTCGACCGGCACCACCTCGGCGCCCAGCAGGCGCATCCGGGCGACGTTGAGGGCCTGGCGACGGGTGTCCTCCTCGCCCATGTAGACGACGCACTCGAGGCCGAGCAGGGCTGCCGCGGTGGCGGTCGCCACGCCGTGCTGACCGGCTCCGGTCTCGGCGATGACGCGCGTCTTGCCCATGTCCCGGGCCAGCAGAGCCTGACCCAGAACATTGTTGATCTTGTGGGACCCGGTGTGGTTGAGGTCCTCGCGCTTGAGGAGCACCCGAGCGCCACCCGCATGCTCGGCGAACCGGCGCGCGTCGGTGATCGGGCTGGGGCGGCCGGCGTAGGTCGTGAGGAGGCCCGTGAGCTCGGTCTGGAAGGCGTCGTCGAGTCGGGCCTTCTCATAGGCGGCCGCCAGCTCGTCCAGTGCGGCCATGAGCGCCTCGGGGACGAAGCGGCCACCGTAGGGCCCGAAGTGCCCGCCGCTGTCGGGAGATCTGCGAACGGGTGCGCTCATCGGTTGTGGTGCTTGAGTGCTGGGTGGGCGCCCGCGGCGACGAGGTCCTTCACAGCCGCCCGGGGGTCGCGTCCGGTGACCAGCGACTCGCCGACGAGGACGGCGTCCGCCCCTGCTCGGGCGTACTCGATGACGTCGTGCGGGCCGCGCACCCCCGACTCGGCGATGCAGACGATGTGCTCGGGGACGTGGGGTGCGACGGCCGCGAAGACCCCGCGGTCGACCTCCAACGTCCGCAGGTTGCGCGCGTTGATCCCGATGATGGTCGCGCCGGCCTCGACCGCGCGGGCGACCTCCTCGGCGGTGTGGCACTCGACCAGCGGCGTGAGCCCCATCGACTGGGCGCGTTCCACGAGGGACACCAGCGCGCTCTGCTCCAGGGCGGCGACGATCAGCAGGGCCAGGTCGGCGCCGTAGGCGCGGGCCTCCCAGAGCTGGTAGCTCGAGACGATGAAGTCCTTGCGCAGCACGGGGATGTCTACCGCCCGGCGCACCGCGACCAGGTCGTCGAGGCTGCCGCCGAACCGCCGGCCCTCGGTGAGCACGCTGATGACCGCCGCCCCGCCGGCCTCGTAGTCAGCGGCGAGTGCGGCCGGGTCCTCGATGTCGGCGAGAGCGCCCTTGGACGGGCTGGAGCGCTTGACCTCGGCGATGACCGCGACGCCCTCGCGCTTGAGGGCGGGGACGGGGTTGAGGCACTCGGTCCGCTTCGCAGCGAGGTCCTTGAGCACGTCGAGACCTACCTCGGCCTGCCGGGCCGCCAGGTCAGCACGCACGTCGACCAGGATGTCGTCGAGCACGGTCACGTGGTGGGTCCCCTCGGTCGCCCGTCGCCTCCGCGGTGGGACGGGGCCGATACCAGGGTAACCGCGGCTCCGCGGCCGACCGAATCGCGCGCTGACCGAATCGCCATCAGGGCGCGAGCGCGCCACCGATCGGGACGTTGCGCAGCACACCGAAGACGACCACGACGACGGACAACGACCAGAGCAAGGCAGCCGGTGCGACCGTGGTACGCCGCGCGCCGGTCCAGGACCGCCACGCCCATCGCGCCCAGAGGAGCGACAGCCCCACGACGGCGAGGACTGTCAGCACGTTGAGGCCCACCGCCGTCGTGACGTCACCGTTCGTCAGCGCGTGCACGGCGCGCAACGAGCCACACCCCGGGCAGTACAGCCCGGTCAGGGCGAGGAACGGACACGTCGGGTAGTGACCCGGCTCGTTGGGGTCGACGAGGGCGACCGCACCTACCGCGACGCCGGCCAGCGCGGCGGTGGCGAGCGGCTCCCCCAGCCCGAGGAACCGCCTGGTCCCGACGAGTGGATGTGTGGTCATGAGAGACGTCGTCAGTACGACGTGTCCGAGTTCCTCGCCAGGACCACGAAGGTGATGAGGTAAAGAGCGCCGACAACGAGCCCGACGACAGCCGACCAGATGGCGAACTTCTTCGCCCTGGCCGACGACTCCTGGGCGCCGGCCACATCGCCGGAGGCGTACTTGCCGTTGACCTGCGCCGCGAACACGATGGAGGCGACGCCCAGCGGAAGGCAGCAGAGGACCGTCGACACGATCGCCCACACCAGGTAGTTGGGCGGTGGCGAGCCGGCTGGCTGGCCGTACTGGGGCTGGCCGTACTGGGGCTGGCCGTACTGGGGCTGGCCGTACTGGGGCTGGCCGTACTGCGGCTGCCCGAACTGTCCCGGCTGGTCCGGTGCCGCCGGCGGGTTGCTCCCCCACTGCGGGGCAGCGGGAGGCGGTGGCGGAGTGCCAGGGGCGGGCTGGCTCGGGCGGTTGGGGTCGTACGGGTCGTTGCTGCCGGTGTCACTCATGCAGGAGATCCCCTTTTGCAGGCGTCAGTGGCGTTACGAACGGTTGTGGTCGTCGTACTCGGGATCGTGGGCGTCCTTGTAGGTGACCGTGCTGCCCATCCCCATCATCGACATGACCTTGCCCACCACAGCTCCCCCAAGGACCACCGCGAGTCCCACGAAGAACAGCCACGGCTTCTCAGCGGGCACGGCGAACCCGCTGATCAGGAAGCCGAGGAACATGACGCCGACCGCCGTCCAGGCGGCAGGCGTGTTGCCGTGGCTGTCGGACATGAGGCTCCTCCTCCGCACAGTGCCATCGCGACCATCGGGGCCGACGCCCGCGATTGTGCCAGCACATCAGGCCGTGGGGTCCTCACCCCGGTCGAGCGCCTCCCACGTGTCGCGCGCCGTGGGCTCGCGGGCCTGCGCCGGACCCACGTCACGCCGCCCTGACCGTGGCGGCGGCCAGCGTCGGACCAGCATCAACCCGGCCCCGCCTGCCACGGCCACCAGAGCGCCACCCGTGCCCAGGACGAGATCGGACCTGGACGTGGCCAGCGCCAGCACCGCCAGCCCGAGGAGGAGGATCGCTCCCGCGAAAACCGTCCGCGACCGGGGGCCGACCAGCGACGCCGCCCCGAACGCAGCCACCACCACGAGGCCGGTGGCAGGCTCCGTGGCAAGCAGGAGCACCGCACCAAGACCCGCCAGACCCAGGACGCCTGCGGCCTCACGGCCTCGGCTCATCGCGCGGGACATCACGACACGGGATGCAAGGTCCCGGCCGTCGCCACCGCACGCAGGACGGCCATCGCCTTGTTGAGGCACTCCTCGTCCTCGGCGGCCGGGTCGGAGTCCGCAACGATGCCGGCACCGGCCTGGACGTAGGCGGTCCCGTCGCGCAGGTAGGCCGTACGGATCGCGATGGCCGTGTCGGCGTCACCGGCGAAGTCCAGGTACCCGATGCAGCCGCCGTACACCCCACGTCGCGTCGTCTCCAGCTCTTCGATGATCTCCATGGCTCGGGGCTTCGGGGCGCCCGAGAGGGTGCCCGCCGGGAAGCAGGCAGCGAGCACGTCGTACGCCGTGCGGTCGGCCGCGACCTCGCCGACGACGGTGCTGACGATGTGCATGACGTGGCTGTACCTCTCGACCGACATGAAGTCCACGACCTCAACCGTGCCCGGCGCGCAGACCCGCCCCAGGTCGTTGCGCCCGAGGTCGACCAGCATGAGGTGCTCGGCGCGTTCCTTCGGGTCGGCGAGGAGATCGGCCGCGAGGGCCGCGTCCTGCTCAGGGGTGTCCCCGCGCCACCGCGTGCCGGCGATGGGGTGCATCATCGCCCGGCCGCCGGTGACCTTGACCAGCGCCTCCGGGCTCGAACCGACGACGTCGAAGCCGTCGAAGCGCAGCAGGTACATGTACGGGCTCGGGTTCGTGGCGCGCAGGACCCGGTAGACGTCGAGCGGGTCGGCGGACGTCGGCAGGGCGAAGCGTTGGCTGAGCACGACCTGGAACGCCTCACCGTCGCGGATCTGTGTCTTGGCGTGGTCCACCGCGGCGCGGTAGTCGGCGGCCGACGTGCCCCGGTCGTACGTCAGGTCGACGTCGGTGTCGAAGGCGACCACGGTGGCCGGCGCCGGGGCGGAGAGGTCGGCCGTCATCACGTCCAGACGGGCCGTCGCGTCGGCATGCGCCCAGTCGACGCGCTCGTCCGTGTCGTCGTAGTTGATCGCGTTGGCGATGAGCAGCACCGAGCCGTCGGCGTGGTCGAGGACCGCCAGGTCGGTGGCGAGCATCATGGCCAGGTCGGGGACGTGCAGGTCGTCGGTGGTGGCGCTGGGCAGCCGCTCGAGACGGCGTACGGCGTCGTAGGCGATGAGGCCCACCAGGCCGCCGGTCAGCGGCGGGAGGCCGGGGGTCCGCTCGGTGTGCAGCGCCTCCACCGTGGCACGCAGCGCCTGCAGCGGGTCGCCGTCGACGGGCACCCCCACCGGTGGCTCACCCAGCCAGTGCGCGGCCCCGTCACGCTCGGTGAGCGTCGCGCGCGAGCGGACACCGACGAACGAGTAGCGCGACCAGACCCGCCCGTGCTCGGCCGACTCGAGCAGGAAGGTCCCGGTGCGCCCGGCCGCCAGCTTGCGGTAGATCCCGACCGGGGTCTCCCCGTCGGCGAGCAGCCGCCGGGTGACGGGGACGACCCGCCGGCTCTTGGCGAGCTGCCGGAACGTCTCCAGGTCGGGCGACGCGGTCGAGGACATGTGCGTCATTGTGCTGGGTCCGGGACGGTCACCCGGGTCCGGCCGGCAGAAGCCCGTCGTCGAAGCAGGTCCGGTTGCCGATGTGGCAGGCCGGGCCCACCTGGTCGACCGTGACCAGCAGCGCGTCGCCGTCACAGTCGAGTCGGACCTCGCGGACGGTCTGCACGTTTCCCGACGAGTCCCCCTTGCGCCAGTACTCCTGACGGCTGCGGCTCCAGAAGGTCGTCCGCCCTGTCGTCAGGGTGCGGTGCAGGGCCTCGTCGTCCATCCAGCCGAGCATCAGCACCTCGCGGGTGTCGTGCTGCTGCACCACCGCGGCGACAAGGCCGTGGGCATCACGCTTGAGCCGGGCCGCGATGGAGGGGTCCAGACCAGTTGGTCGCTGCGAGGGCATGCCGAGAATTCTCCTACGTCCGGTGGGGTCAGATGGGGTCAGCTGCGCTGCTGAGCCGACCAGGAGGCGTGCAGGCGGGAGTAGATCCCGCCTGCCGAGACCAGCTCGGAGTGGTGACCTCGCTCGACGATGCGCCCCTTGTCGAACACGATCACGTCGTCCGCCGACTCGGCGGTGGACAGGCGGTGCGCGATGGTGAGCGCCGTCCGACCGCGGGTCAAGCCTTCCAGCGCACGAGCGATCCGCACCTCGGTGCCTGGGTCCACGGCGCTGGTGGCTTCGTCGAGCACGAGAAGATCCGGGTCGGCGACGTAGGCCCGCACCAGCGCGACGAGCTGCCGCTCGCCGGCCGAGAGCTGTTCCCCGCGCTGCCCCACGACGGTGCCCAGGCGGTGGGGCAGCCCGTCCAGCCAGTCCAGGAGCCCCAGCTCGGTCAGAGACAGCTCGATCTCGGCGTCGGTCACGTCTGGGCGCCCGAAACGGATGTTGTCGGCGATCGAACCCTCGAACAGGAACCCGTCTTGCGGCACCATCACGATCCTGGCTCGCAGCGAGGAGAACGAGAGGTCGCGCAGGTCGACGCCGTCGACCAGGACCCTCCCCTGCGCCGGGTCCATCAGCCGGGTCAGGAGCTTGGCGAAGGTCGTCTTCCCCGAACCGGTCTCACCCACCACCGCAACGCGAGACCGCGGAGCCAGCGCCGCATTCACGTCGGCCAGCACGGTCGGCCCGCCCGGGTAGGCGAACGAGACATCCTCGAAGAGGACGTCGATCGGTCCCCTGTCGAGCGTCCGCCCTTCCACGCCCGGGTCGGAGACGTCTGCCGGGGTGTCGAGGACACCGAGGACCCGCCGCCAGCCGGCGATCGCGTTCTGTGCCTCACTGAGCACCTCGGTCCCGATCTGGACCGGGCCTACGAAAAGCGTCACGAGGAAGAGGAACGCGAGCAGCTCACCGATGGTGAGGTCGCCATCGATGCCGAGCAGCACGCCGACGATCACGACCGCGGCGTTGGCGACGCCCGCCACGATCTCCCCGCTGGAGAAGGTGAGCGCCACCAGCCCCTGCGCCCGGGTGGCCGCCGACCGGTGGCTCTCGATCGCGCGGTCGATGCGACGACCGGTGCGCTCCTCGATGGCGTACGCCCGAACGGTCGAGGCTCCCACCACGGACTCCGAGACGGCACCCAACAGGTCCCCGACCCGCTCCCGCACCGCGCCGTATGCGTCCGACACCCGTTTCTGGAAGGTCCTCATCAACAAGAACAGCGGCAGGAAGCACACCCACACGAGCACGGTCAGCTGCCACGAGTAGAACGCCATCAGCACCGTGGCGACGACGAGCTGCCCCAGGCTGACAACCATCAGCAGGCCGCCCCACTGCATGAACGTCGAGATCGTGTCGACGTCGCTGGTCACCCGCGAGACCAGCGATCCGCGACGCTCGGCGTTCTGCGTCAGCACCGAGAGGTCGTGAACGTGGCGGAAGGCGCGCACGCGCAAGCTCGCCAGCCCGCTCTCGCTGGTCCGGAACAGGCGGACGTTGAGGTAGTAGGCCGCGACAGCCGTCAGGAGCGTGGCCACAGCGGCGGCCGTGACCACCCCCCGGACCTGACCGACATCCGGCCCGCCGGCACCCAGCAGGCCGCTGTCGACGGTGCGCTGGACGGCAACGGGGACCACGACCCGCCCCACCGTCGCGACGAGTGCCAGGAGCAGCGTCAGCGGCAGACCGACGCGGAACTCCGGTGAGAGCGCGAGCCCCCGGCGCAGCGTGGCCCACGCGCTGGGCCGGTCGCGTCGCGCGTCAGAGATCGTGGTCATCGTCGTCCATGCTGCCTTACGTCCTCACCGTCCGCGCTCGGAGCGGCGCTCCTGGCGCCCCCGTTCGGACGAACCGACACGCATCGGTCGCTACGCTGGGTCCATGGCTCGACATGACGAATCGACCGAGCGGCATAACGGGCTGTTCAACGATGCGGACCTCAACGACGAGGAGGACTGGCCCGAGGCGCCCACGCCGTCCTGGCTCTCGGAGATCGACGACAGCTACAGCGACTCTGCCGACCCGGTTCCCAGCGAGGCCGCCTCTCGCGAGCCGGTCGACATCCCGGACGACGAGCCGGCCGAGGACCCGTTCGCCGACACCCAGACGATCCCGAGCTTCGACCTGGGCCCGCACACGGAGTCCGTGGTGGTCGACCTGACCTCTGCGGTCTCTCCTCGGACCGACCCTGTGGCGGAGACCACCGAGCCCCTCCCGGCGTACGACCCGCCGCCACCGCAGTACTACGAGCCCCAGTCCGAGGTCGCCACGCCGACGTTCCCGGAGCCCGACCCTGGGCTGTCGCGCCACGCTGGGGCGCGGGTGCCCACGCCCGTCCCGGTCACGCGGCCCGAGCCGCAGCCGGACTGGGACATCCCGCCCGTGCCCGACGGACTCGATCAGACCGGTGCCGAGTCGCTGACCGCCGCAAGCGTCCTGCGCACCCGCCGAGAGAAGCCTCAGTCCGGTTGGCGCAAGCGGGTGCTCCGGGCGACCGGAGGTCGCATCAACCTCGGGCCGTCACGTGCAGACCGGCACCATGCCGACATGCTCGCGCGCGCTCGCACGCCCGTCCGGGGCAGTCACCGCGTCGCGGTCATCAGCCTCAAGGGCGGCGTCGGCAAGACGACGACAACCGCAGCGCTGGGGTCGATGTTCGCGGACCTGCGCGGCGACCGGGTCATCGCCGTCGACGCCAACCCCGACCGCGGCACCCTGAGCGAGCGCGTCACGCGGGAGTCGGGGGCCACGATCCGGCACCTGCTCGAGGCCCGTGACCGGGTCACCCGTTACGGCGACGTGCGGGCGTTCACCTCCCAGTCCTCGACCCGCCTGGAGGTCCTCGCCTCCGACTCCGACCCGGGTGCCTCCCTGGCGTTGAGCGAGCAGGACTACATCGACACGCTGGACACGCTGGAGCGCTTCTACAACCTGGTCCTGACCGACTGCGGTACCGGGCTGCTGCACGACGCGATGCGTGGCGTGCTGGGGCTGGCGAGCTCGCTCGTCGTCGTGAGCTCTGCCTCTCTCGACGGCGCGCGCAGCGCCAGCGCAACGCTCGACTGGCTGGAGGCTCATGGCCTCGAGGAGCTCGCCCGCAACGCCGTGGTCGTCATCTCCTCGGTGCGCCCGGGGGGCGGCATCGTCGACGTCCTCCAGCTCGAGGACCACTTCGCGTCACGGTGTCGCGAGGTGGTCACGATCCCCTACGACCCCCACCTCGAGGCCGGGAGCGCTCTGTTCCTCGACGAGCTGCAGAAAGAGACGCTCGAGGCGTATCTCGAGCTGGCAGCGGCCGTGGGCGAGGGGTTCGCCCTCACTCCTGCCTCCCGCTGAGCTGCAGGCGCCTCAGCCGGCGACCAGCTGGGCCCCGGCCTGGCGTACCGGCACGTCCAGCGGGCCGACGGTCTTGCTGATCTCGGCTCCCGGGACGGCGAAGGGACCGTCGCCGTCGACGGTGAACGAGGCCTTCCAGTACGTCGTCACGGTGACGTTCCGAGTTCCGGCCCGCCGGTAGGTGTAGGACACGGAGCGGTCCGGGTAGGCGCCGCCTGGCTCGGTGAACGCC
>JAJAYQ010000029.1 GCA_026786145.1 Spirochaetaceae bacterium
CCTCAAGGACGTCATCAATCTCGTCCAGGATGTCGTCGATGTCCTGGTTGAGCTTGTCCTTGCGGTCACTGACGTCTGACGCTGGCGCGACATCGACCTCGTCGACCTCCTCGCTGGTCTTCGACGTGCGTTTCTGACCGCCGGTGTCCTTGCTCGCCATCTCGGTCCAACCCTCCAGACAATGAGCCCGCCGTGCGGTGCCTGCCGCCCGGTCCTGTGCTGACCTTAGCCGTCACGTCGGGCAAATGGACGCGTCGTCACGCTCACGGAAGCGAGTCCATCCACTGGAGCCAGGGATGATCGGGGAGCTCGGTGAGCTCGACTCCGAAGCGCCACCACTTCAGCCATCGGAGGGCGAAGTGCCGGTGATGGCGGCGACGAGCTCCTCGGCGGTGTCGCAGCGGTCCAGCAGGTCGCCCACGTGCTCCTTGGTGCCACGCAGCGGCTCGAGGGTCGGCACCCGCTGCAGCGAGTTCCGGCCGGGCAGGTCGAAGATCACCGAGTCCCACGACGCCGCGGCGACCTCGTCGGGGTACTTCTCCAGGCAGCGGCCACGGAAGTAGGCCCTCGTGTCGGTCGGCGGCTCCGTCATGGCCGCCTCGATCTCGGCATCGGTGACGATCCGCTCGAATCGGCCGCCCGCGTTGAGGCGGTTGAACAGCCCCTTGTCCGGGCGTACGTCGGAGTACTGCAGGTCCACGGCCTCCAGCCGTGGCGATCCCCAGTCGAGGCCGTCGCGGGACCGGTAGCCCTCCAGGATCATCAGCTTCGCGACCCAGTCGAGCTCGCGGGACAGTGTCATCGGGTCGCTCTCGAGCCGGGTGAGCACCGACTCCCAGCGGTCGAGCACGTCGGTGGTCACGGGGTCGGCGTCGGAGCCGAGCCGGTCCTCGACGAACTTGCGGGCCTGCTCGGCGTACTCCATCTGCAGCTGCACCGCGGTCAGCGTCCGGCCCGACCGGAGGGTGACGAGCGCCTTGAGCGTCGGGTCGTGCGACACCGCGTGCAGGGTCGCCACCGGACGGTCGACGGACAGGTCGGCGGAGAGGAACGACGCCTCGATCATCGCGAGCACCAGCGCCGTGGTGCCGACCTTGAGGTAGGTCGAGACCTCCGCCAGGTTGGCATCGCCGATGATGACGTGCAGCCGGCGGTACTTCTCGGCAACGGCGTGCGGCTCGTCACGGGTGTTGATGATCGGACGCTTGAGGGTCGTCTCGAGACCCACCTCCACCTCGAAGTAGTCCGCGCGCTGCGAGATCTGGAAACCCTCCCCACGCCCGTCCTGGCCGATGCCGACGCGGCCCGACCCGCACACGACCTGACGCGAGACGAAGAACGGCGTGAGATGGGTGACGATGTCGGCGAACGGCGTCGCGCGGGGCATCAGGTAGTTCTCGTGGGTGCCGTAGGACGCACCCTTGTTGTCAGTGTTGTTCTTGTACAGGTTGATCGGCGCGGTGTCCGGCACCAGGGCAGCCCGCCGGCTGGCCTCGGCCATCACCCGCTCACCGGCGCGGTCCCAGATCACGGCGTCGCGCGGGTTGGTCACTTCGGGCCCGGAGTACTCCGGGTGCGCGTGGTCGACGTAGAACCGCGCCCCGTTGGTCAGGATGATGTTGGCCAGGCCGACGTCCTCGTCGGTGAGCTGGGTCGGGTCCGCGATGTCGCGGGCCAGGTCGAACCCCCGCGCGTCGCGCAGCGGGCTCTCCTCCTCGAAGTCCCAGCGCGTGCGACGCGAGCGCGACGGCGAGGGCGCCGCGTAGGCGTTGACGATCTGGCTGGAGATCAGCACCGCGTTGGCCCCGGGGTTGCCCGGGACCGAGATGCCGTACTCGGTCTCCGTCCCCATGACGCGCCACACGCTCATGGTGCGAGCGTACGCGGGTGATGGCAAGATCCTGGGCAGTGAGCGAGCAGCAGGTCGAGCAGGTGGCCCTGGTCGACGGGACCGGGGCAATCGTCGGCTCCGCTCCGCGGTCGGTGATGCGGCGGGACAACCTGCCCCACGTGGTCGTCGCGGTCCTGGTGCGGGACCCGGCCGGCCGCGTGTACGTCCACCGCCGGACCAGGACCAAGGACGTCTTTCCCGGCATGCACGACGCCTTCGTGGCGGGTTGCCTGCGTGCCGGGGAGGCGCCGCTGGTCGCGGCCACCCGGGAGCTGGCCGAGGAGCTCGGCGTCACAGGCGTACGCCTGAAACCGCTCCTCACCGATTGGTACGCCGACTCCTCGACCCGTCACCTGTGTCACGTGTGGGCCACGACGTACGACGGGCCGGTGGTCCACCAGGTCGAGGAGATCGCGTGGGGCGCCTGGCTGACGGTCGACGACCTGAGGGACCGTCTCGCGGACCCGTCCTGGCCGTTCGTGCCCGACGGCCGCGCCCTTGTCGAGCGTCTCCTCGCCGACGGCCACCTCGCCTGACCCCGCCGGGGACGCACCGCGAGCGCGCGCGACAGTAGGTCAGAGCCCTCGGCAACAGGGCTCGAGGCCTTGCGCGGGGGACCCTCGGCTACCCAACGTGGTCGAATCCGAGAGGGCGGGGGGCTAGAGGTACTGGCCGGTGTTGGCGACGGTGTCGATCGAGCGGCCGGCCTCGGTGCCCTGCTTGCCCTGGATGAGCGTGCGGATGTAGACGATGCGCTCGCCTTTCTTGCCGGAGATGCGCGCCCAGTCGTCGGGGTTGGTCGTGTTGGGCAGGTCCTCGTTCTCCTTGAACTCGTCGACGCACGCCGCGAGCAGGTGGGAGATCCGGATGCCCTTCTGGCCGATCTCGAGGAAGTCCTTGATCGCCATCTTCTTGGCCCGGTCCACGATGTTCTGGATCATGGCGCCGGAGTTGAAGTCCTTGAAGTACAGGACCTCCTTGTCGCCGTTGGCATAGGTCACCTCGAGGAAGCGGTTCTCCTCGCGCTCGGTGTACATCCGCTCGACGGTCCGCTGGATCATCGCCAGGACGGTGGCCTCGCGGTTGTCGTCGTTCTCCTTGAGGTCGTCGGCATGCAAGGGCAGGTCGACCTTGATGTACTTCGAGAAGATGTCGCGGGCCGACTCCGCATCGGGCCGCTCGATCTTGATCTTCACGTCGAGGCGGCCGGGGCGCAGGATGGCCGGATCGATCATGTCCTCGCGGTTGGACGCGCCGATGACCAGGACGTTCTCGAGCCCCTCGACTCCGTCGATCTCGGACAGCAGCTGCGGGACGATCGTGTTCTCGACGTCGGAGGAGACGCCAGACCCTCGGGTCCTGAACAGCGAGTCCATCTCGTCGAAGAAGATGATGACCGGCGTTCCCTCGGAGGCCTTCTCCCGGGCCCGCGCGAAGACGAGCCGGATGTGACGCTCGGTCTCGCCGACGTACTTGTTGAGCAGCTCGGGGCCCTTGATGTTGAGGAAGAACGAGCGACCCTCGGGCTTGCCGGTGACCTCGGCGACCTTCTTCGCCAGCGAGTTGGCCACGGCCTTGGCGATGAGGGTCTTGCCGCAGCCGGGCGGACCGTAGAGCAGGACGCCCTTGGGGGGTCGCAGCTGGTGCTCGGTGAAGAGCTCCGGGTGCAGGTAGGGCAGCTCGACGGCGTCGCGGATCTGCTCGATCTGGGCCGCGAGCCCGCCGATGAGCGTGTAGTCGATGTCGGGCACCTCTTCGAGGACAAGATCCTCGACCTCGGACTTGGGCACCCGCTCGTAGACGTAGCCCGAACGCGGCTCGAGGAGCAGCGACTCCCCGATCCGGAGACGCTCCCCGCGCAGCGGCTCGGCCAGCCGGACGACCTTCTCCTCGTCGGTGTGACCGACGACCAGGGCGCGCTCCCCGTCGGCGAGCACCTCCTTCAGCGTCACGACCTCACCGAGCTGCTCGAAGTGCAGGGCCGCCACGACGTTCATTGCCTCGTTGAGCATGACCTCCTGGCCGCGCACGAGGTCCTCGAGCTCGACGCCGGGGCTCACCGCGACGCGCAGCTTGCGGCCGCCGGTGAAGATGTCGACGGTCTCGTCCTCGTTGCGCTGGAGGAACACCCCGAAACCGGCCGGCGGCTGGGCCAGCCGGTCGACTTCCTCCTTCAGGGTGATGATCTGGTCGCGGGCGTCCTTCAGCGTGGACACCAGGCGCTCGTTCTGCGTGGTCAGCGACGCGAGGTCGGCCTGCAGGTCCGCGACGCGCTCCTCGAGGGCGCGCAGGTGGCGCGGCGACTCGGTGAGGCGTCGGCGCAGGGCCTCGACCTCGTCCTGCAGCGCGCCGACCTGCGGGTCCGGCTCACCGCCGCGGCGGGCCAGTCGGCGGGCGTCGTCGTTCGGACGGTCCGTGGAAGACACGGCGTCACCTCCCCTTGGGGCTGCTCCTGAGGCCCGGAAGGCCGGGAGCCGTACACCTTCAGGACACTACCTTCGGCAGGTCCGCCTGGCTCCTGCAGCGGTGCGTGTCGCGCAATCCGTGCGACCGCCGGGTCAGGCGGGCTCGGCGGGGCTCTCGTCATACGCGCCCTTGGAGGGGCGCCTGCGCCGGAGCGGCGGCGCCACCCCGTCGGCGAGCCGTCGCGTGGTCAGCAGGAAGCCGGTGTGGCCGACCATGCGGTGCTCCGGCCGGACCGCGAGGCCCTCCAGGTGCCAGCCCCGCACCAGCGACTCCCAGGCACTGGGCTCGGTGAACGTCCCGTGCTCGCGCATGGCCTCGGCCGTGCGCGAGAGCTGGGTGGCGGTCGCGACGTAGCAGATCAGGACACCGCCGGGCATCAGCGCCGACGACACCGCGTCGAGGCAGTCCCACGGAGCCAGCATGTCGAGGACCACCCGGTCGACACCGATCTCGTCCATCGTGGTCGCCAGGTCGCCGACGGTGAGCCGCCACGCCGGGTGCGGGCCGCCGAAGAACGACTCGACGTTCTCCCGCGCGATGTCGGCGAAGTCCTGCCGACGCTCGTACGACGAGACCCGACCCTCGTCGCCCACCGCGCGCAGCAACGACATCGTCAGCGCACCCGACCCGACACCCGCCTCGACGACCAGGGCACCCGGGAAGATGTCGGCCATGTGCACGACCTGCCCCGCGTCCTTGGGGTAGACCACGGCCGCCCCGCGGGGCATCGACAGGACGAAGTCCGCCAGCAGCGGCCGCAGCGCGAGATAGGTAACTCCCCCGGTGGTCGTGACGGTGCTGCCCTCGGGCGCACCGATCAGGGCGTCGTGAGCGATCGAGCCCTTGTGGGTGAAGTAGTCCTTGCCGGCAACCAGGGTGATCGTGTGCATCCGACCCTTGGGATCGGTGAGCTGCACGCGGTCCCCGACGGTGAACGGTCCCCGGCGGTGCGCGGCACCGGTCGGCCCCTCGGCTCGCCGGGGCGCAGCGTCGACGGGTCCGTCCGGGTCGTCGGCCAGCGGAGTGACAGGCACGGGGCGGGAGTCTAGGGTGCGTCGCCTATGGCTACGTTTCGCGCCTCGTTGCCGCAGCTCGCCGACGCCATCTTCCTCACCGACGGTGGCATCGAGACGACGCTGATCTACCACGAGGGCCTCGATCTTCCCGACTTCGCCGCCTTCGTCCTCCTGTCCGACGAGTCCGGGCGGGATGCCCTGCGGATGTACTTCCGCCGCTATGCCGCCATCGCCCGCGATGCGGGCTGTGGCTTCGTGCTGGAGGCGCCGACGTGGCGGGCCAACCCCGACTGGGCCGAGCGGCTCGGGTACTCCCCGGACCTGCTGGACGCCGCGAACCGGGCAGCGATCGAGCTGATGGTGGAGCTGCGCCGCGATTTCGAGACACCCGGCTCGCCGATGGTCATCAGCGGCTGCGTCGGTCCGCGCAGCGACGGCTACCGGCCGTCCGAGCTGATGAGTCCGACGGAGGCGCAGCGATACCATGCCACCCAGATCGGAACCTTCTCCCGCACCGAGGCCGACCTCGTCACGGCGGTCACCATGACCCATAGCGCCGAGGCGATCGGGGTCACCCGTGCCGCAGCCGAGCACGGGATGCCCGTGGTGATCTCGTTCACCGTGGAGACCGACGGCAGCCTGCCGTCCGGCGAAGCCCTCGGAGCGGCGATCGAGGCCGTGGACGACGAGACAGGTGCCGCGCCGGCGTACTTCATGATCAACTGCGCTCACCCCACCCATTTCGCCGACACCCTGAGGCTGGGCGGCGACTGGGTGGCCCGGGTCCGGGGCCTGCGCGCCAACGCGTCGACCATGAGCCACGCCGAGCTCGACGAGGCGGAGGAGCTCGACGCCGGTGACCCTGCCGACCTCGCCGCGCGGTACGCCGAGCTGCGCAGCGAGTTCGCCCACCTCAGCGTCCTGGGCGGCTGCTGCGGGACCGACCATCGCCACGTCGAGGCCATCCGGATGGCCTGCCTGCCGGATGGCGCCGGCGCCGCCCTCTAGATGTTCTGCCCCGGGAGGTTGGTGCACCCGGGATGACTGACTGATCTTGATCTGATGAGAACCTCCGAGTGAGGTGTGGGGCTATCTGACGGATCCAGGTTGCGCGCACCACCGCGAGATGGTGGGCCACCCGGTATTGCCAGCTCGGTGCGGCCGGGATGGTGGACCGGTCCTCGCGGCCCCGCCACAGCCCCGGAAAGACCCCGCCGCCGATCGTGCGCACGATGCGCCCGCGTCCTGACCGACAACGGCGTCTGCTACCGATCCCACCTCCGGCGCGACAGGCACGCCGAGCGGCATTGCCAACCTGGCTACACCGCTACAACCATCACAGACCACACCCGGCACTCGGAGGCCAAACGCCCATCACCCGCTGCACCAATGTGCCAGGGCGGAACATCTAGCGGCGGCTCACGCGCGGGTGAGGGCACGCTCGACGTCAGCGGTGGCGAGGACTCCGTAGATGTCGCCGTTGGCCTCGACGACGAGGTACTCGCTGGCCGGCTGGCCGGTCAGGACCTCGATGAGCTCCTCACCGGACAGGTCCGCACCGACCCGGTGCCCGGGCTCGAGGCGACGTGACAGGTCGCTGACCGGGACCCATGGTCGGCGCTCGATCGGAGTGGCCTCGACAGCCGCCTCGATGACGAGACCGACCGGCTCGCCACCGGTGGACACCACGACGAGCGCCTGGGCACCCGCCTCGTGAGCCTGCCGCAGCGCCTCGGCGAGCGGCAGATCGGCGGCGACCGGGATGGCCCGCCGGGTCAGGGCCCGCGCGGTCAGGCCGGGCAGCCGCGACTGGAAGCCGGCGTACTGGAGCGACTGGCTGGCGCCCACCCAGATGTAGGCGCCCACCAACGCCCCCCAGATCACGTCGACCAGGTCGAGCGGGCGGTCGCGGGCCACCGAGAGCAGGAACGGCAGGACGAGTACGACGACCGCCACTACCCGGCCGATCCACGCCGCGACCACCGTCCCGGTGTGGCGTCGGCCCGTCACCCTCCACACGCCCGCGGACAGGACCCGCCCGCCGTCAAGCGGCAGCCCTGGGAGCATGTTGAAAACGCCCACCACCAGGTTGCTGATCATGAGCGCCCTGGCCAGGAGCTCGGCCACCGTGCCGGGTTCGAGCAGCTCGGCCACGAAGTACCCGATGCCGGCGAGGACGAGGGACACGGCCGGCCCCGCCGCCGCGATGCCGGCCTCCCTACCAGGGGTCTTTGCGGGCTTCTCGATCTCCGAGACCCCGCCGAGCAGGTGCAGGCTGATGCGGCGGACGGGGAGCCCGGCGCGCAGAGCCACCGCGGTGTGGCTGAGCTCATGGACCAGCACCGAGGCGTAGAGGAGCAGCGCGAACCCCAGCGAGACGGCGTACTTCCACTGCCCCACGCCGGGCACCCGACTCTCGACCGTGGCCGCGAAGCCGTACGTGATCAGCCCCGCCACCAGGAACCAGGTGGGTGTGACGTCGACGGGCACACCGAAGATGCGCGCAATGACGATCCGTCCGTCGCTGCTGCGCCTGCTGGGTCCGTTCCGCTGGTCCGCCACCCCGCGAATGCTAGGTCGTGCCCGGTGTGGACACCGCGGATGTGTCCGGGGTCGCCCGTAGGGTGCCAAGCATGAGCCTGATCGACGTCGACGGCAGCCCGCCCGAGGTGACGTTGCCGCGGCCGTCGTTGTCACCTTCGCGGGCCAGCGACTTCATGACCTGCCCCCTCCTCTACCGCTTCCGGGTCATCGACAGGCTCCCCGAGGCGCCGAGCCCGGCTGCGACGCGGGGCACGGTCGTCCACTCGGTCCTCGAGCGGCTGTTCGACCTGCCCTCGAGCCAGCGGACTCCCGAGCAGGCTCGCGAGCTCCTGGCGCCCGAGTGGGCCAAGCTGCTCGAAGCCGAGCCCGAGCTGGCCGGGCTCTTCCCTGACGACGCGGGGCGCGACGAGTGGTTGACCTCCGCCCGCAGCCTGCTCGACGCCTACTTCGACCTCGAGGACCCCACCCGCCTCGAGCCGGCCGAGCGCGAGCTGTTCGTCGAGTACGACCTCGCGTCCGGGCTCCGGCTGCGCGGCTATGTCGACCGCCTCGACGTGGCGGCGAGCGGCGCCCTGCGGGTGGTCGACTACAAGACCGGTCGCGCCCCCCGCGAGGGCTTCGAGGCCAAGGCCATGTTCCAGATGAAGTTCTACGCCCTCGTGCTCTGGCGCCTGCGCGGCGAGGTGCCGAGGCTGCTGCAGCTGCTCTACCTGGGCAGCGGTGAGGTGCTGCGCTACGAGCCCGACGAGGCGGACCTGCTCGCGACCGAGCGCAAGCTGGAGGCGATCTGGGCGGCGGTGCAGCGCGCCACCGAGAGGGGTGACTGGCGTCCCAGCCCCAGCCGCCTGTGCGCCTGGTGCGACCACCAGGCGCTGTGCCCGGCCTTCGGCGGCACACCGCCGGAGCTGCCGATCCTGCCCGTCCCCGTCGTGCCCCAGGCGAGGGCCGCCCACGAGCGTCCCTCGCCGCACATGCCGCGCGACGAGGTCTGAGCCGGGCTGTTTATCGGCCCGCGCGGGGGGCTCGGGGTCGACCCTGAGATGTGCCGGATGTCATGCCGAGTTCACCCTGAAAAGGCGCGACGGAAGCCGCGAAGCCTCCTACGTTGGCCGTGACGCCCCCTGCTGAGGAGTTCCTGTGACGAGCACCGCCCCTGACCTGTCCGCTGTGACCGACGCGGCCCGTGCCGTGGGCCTGACAAAGGTCTACGGCGAGGGCGACACCCGTGTCGTCGCGCTGGACGGCGTGACTACCGGCTTCGAGCGGGGTCGCTTCACCGCGATCATGGGACCGTCGGGCTCCGGCAAGTCGACCCTCATGCACTGCATGGCGGGCCTCGACTCAGCCACCTCCGGGTCCGCCTTCATCGGCGATGTCGACCTCACCTCGCTTGATGACAAGCGCCTCACGCGACTACGCCGCGACAGCCTCGGTTTCGTCTTCCAGGCGTACAACCTGGTCCCGACCTTGACCGCGCTGGAGAACATCACGCTGCCCATCGACATCGCCGGCCGCAAGCCCGACAAAGAGTGGCTGGACACGGTGATCTCCACCGTCGGTCTCGCGGACCGGCTCCACCATCGGCCCAACGAGCTCTCCGGCGGACAGCAGCAGCGTGTCGCTTGCGCGCGGGCGCTGGCCAGCAGGCCGGAGATCGTGTTCGCCGACGAGCCGACGGGCAACCTCGACTCCCGCGCCGGCGCCGAGATCCTCCTGTTCCTCCGCCGATCGGTGCAGGAGCTGGGGCAGACGATCGTGATCGTCACCCACGACCCCGCGGCCGCGGCCTATGCCGACCGCGTCATCTTCCTCGCCGACGGTTCCATCGTCGACGAGATGCGCGACCCGACCGCCGATCTCGTCCTCGAGCGGTTGAAGCGCTTCGACGCGGCCGGTACGCGCAGCGGGGAAGGCCTCTGACGTGCTGCGCGCCACAGTCCGCAACCTGCTCGCCCACAAGCTAAGGCTGCTTCTGTCCGCGGTAGCCGTGGTGTTGGGTGTCTCCTTCGTCTCGGGCTCCTTGGTGTTCACCGACACGATCAGCAAGACGTTCAACGACTTGTTCTCCGAGGTCACCGCCGACGTGACGGTGTCACCGGAGACCGCGTTCGACGCGGGCTTCACCGGCACCGTCACGACGAAGTCGCTCCCGGCGAGCCTCGTAGACGTCGTCAGCGGTGTCGACGGGGTCGAGGCCGCGGTGGGCGACGTCTTCGTCGAGGGCGTCCAGATCCTCGGCGAGGACGGAGAGGTCGTCGGCACCGGCGGAGCGCCGGGGTTGGGCGTCAACTGGACCGACGAGGAGGCCCTGACCGCGCTCACGCTCGTCGACGGCGACGCCCCCCGATCCTCCGACCAGGTCGCGATCGACTCCGCCACGGCGGAGAAGGCCGGCTTGTCCCTGGGTGACCAGGTCCGGCTCCTCACGCCCGAGGAGCCGCGGACCGCGCAGCTGGTGGGGATCTTCCGCTTCGGCAGCTCGGGCGGCCTGGCGGGAGCCACGCTCACAGCGTTCGACACCGAGACGGCACAGTCACTTCTCGCCGAGCCCGATACGTTCAGCTCGATCTCGATCGCCGCAGCGGACGGGGTGAGCGACGCGGTTCTGCGTGACCGGGTCCGCGAGGCCCTTCCTGCTGAGGTCGTCGTGCGCACCCAGAAGCAGCAGACGGAGCAGGACGCCGGCGAGATCGAGGACGGCCTGCAGTTCTTCAACATCATCCTGCTCGTGTTCGCCGGAGTGTCGCTGTTCGTCGGCTCGTTCATGATCCTCAACACGTTCTCGATGCTGGTGGCGCAGCGCACGCGGGAGCTCGCCCTGCTTCGCGCCCTGGGTGCCAGCCGCCGCCAGGTCACCCGGTCGGTGCTCGGCGAGGCGTTGGTCGTCGGCCTGGTCGGCGGCCTCATCGGGATGGGCGCCGGAGTGCTCATCGCCCTGGGGCTCAAGGCAGCGTTCGCCGCAGTCGGCCTCGAGATCGAGACGGGCGCCTTGGTGTTCCGCCCGCGCACCGCCCTGTGGTCGATGGTGATCGGCGTCGGGGTGACGCTGGTGGCCGCCTACCTGCCCGCACGCAGGGCAAGCCGCGTGGCCCCGGTCGCCGCGATGCGCGACGACACGGCCATGCCCCAGCGGTCGCTGAAGTGGCGCACCGTGGTCGGCATCGTGCTGGCCGTCGTCGGCGTCCTCACCCTGGTCGGCAGCCTCTCGGCCGGCGGCCAGGAGGCCGCATCCCTCGTGGGGCTCGGCGTTTTCGTGTCGATCCTGAGCGCGATCGTGCTGAGCCCGGTGCTCAGCCGGCCCGTGATCGGTGCCCTCGGTGCGGTCTACCCGCGGATGTTCGGCACGATCGGGCGGCTCGCCCGGGACAACGCGCAACGCAACCCACGGCGTACGGCCGCGACGTCCTCGGCCCTCATGGTGGGGCTCGCCCTCGTGGCGGCGTTCGGAGTGCTCGCGGCGTCCATCAACAGCTCCATCGGTGGGCTGATCGACCGAGCGCTCGGATCGGACTACGTCGTCACCGCCGCGCAGCAGCTGCCATTCGGCGCAAGCGTGGCGCGGGACATTGAAGCGCTCCCCGATGTCGAGTCCGTGACCAGGCAACGGTTCGGGGCCGCGCAGGTCGACGGCTCCACCGTGTTCATCGGTGCCGCGGACCCGGCGAGCCTCGCTACCTCGATCCAAGTGGACTACTCGGCCGGTGACGCGGCAGGTCTGGTTGACGGACTTCTCGTCGACGAGCCGACGGCGACGTCGAAGGGCGTGACGATCGGGGACACCGTCGACATGGTCTTCCTCGGTGGCTCGACGGCGACCCTCCCGATCGCCGGCATCTACCAGCCCAACGGGGCGCTGGGGCAGTACGTCGTGTCCCTGGACACGTGGGAGGCCAACGGCGGGGACACCCGGGACTCGTTCCTCTACGTCAACCTCAAGGACGACGTGGACGCCGCGGACGCCGCGCCGGTCATCGAACGCACGCTGAAGGCATATCCCAACGTCGACCTTCTCGACCAGGCCGGATTCAAGGACCAGCAGCGCGGCCAGGTCAACCAGCTGCTGTTCCTCATCTACGCACTGCTCGCGCTCGCCATCCTGATCGCCGTCCTGGGCATCGTGAACACGCTCGCCCTCGCGGTCATCGAGCGGACCCGCGAGATCGGGCTGCTGCGCGCCGTCGGCATGTCACGCCGCCAGCTGCGGCTGATGGTCCGGCTCGAGTCAGTCGTGATCTCGGTGTTCGGGGCGGTCCTCGGCTTGGGGCTGGGCGTGCTGTTCGGCGTCCTGCTGCAGCGCAGCCTCGCCGGTCAGGGCATCAGCGACCTGGCGATCCCCTGGGGTTCGCTGGTCCTGTTCCTGGTCGTCGCGGCGGTGATCGGCGTCCTGGCAGCCATCTGGCCGGCGCGTCGCGCTGCCCGGCTCGACGTGCTTCGGGCAATCACCACCGAGTAGGCGCCTAGGACAGTCCGTGAACGCGAACGGGCCTGAGGGACTGCATCAGCTCTCCCAGGACTACCAGGTCGACGTCCTCGAGGGTGTCCACCCGAAGGTCGGCGACGTCGTCGGGCACCGGTGTGACGCTCGGTACGACGATCGTGAGGCAGCCGGCTGCCCGCGCCGAGGTGGCGCCGGGGCGGGAGTCCTCGATCGCCACACACGCTGCCGAGTCCACGCCCAGCAGATCCGCCGCTAGAAGGTAGGGGTCGGGGTAGGGCTTGGTGCGCACCACGTCGTCGCCGGACACCGTGACATCGAAGTCCTGCCTGCCGACCGCGTCGAGCACAGCATCGACGAGCACTCTCGCCGAGGAGGACACCAGGGCCCGGGGCAGTCCCGCCGCCCCCACGGCCGTGAGCAGCCGCCGGGCGCCGGGCATCCACTCGACCGGCCCGCGGCGCAGGTGGGTCACCATACCGTCGAGCAGCAGGCGGGACATGTCCTGGACGTTGACGTCGGTGCGGCCGGAGCGGTCGAGCATGTACTGAGCGCTGTGCTCCAGCGGTCCACCGACCAGCGCCGCCTGGTGCTGGTTGCCCCACGGTGCGCCGAGACCCGCCATCACCTCGGTCTCCACCGCGAACCAGGTGCGTTCGGTGTCGACGAGCAGGCCGTCCATGTCAAAGAGGATGGCCCCGGGCAGGAGGGTCACTTGGCGTTGAAATAGGTCGCATCGGGGTGGTGCAGCACCAGCGCGTCCGTCGACTGCTCGGGATGGAGCTGGAACTCCTCGGAGAGCTTGACCCCGATGCGCTCGGGCTCGAGCAGGTCGACGAGCTTGGCCCGGTCCTCGAGGTCGGGGCAGGCTCCGTAGCCGAAGGAGAACCGGGCACCTCTGTAGCGCAGGTCGAAATAGTCCTCGGTGCTCTCGGGGTCCTCCTGCGCATAGCCCAGCTGGGAGCGCATCCGCTTGTGCCAGTACTCCGCGAGCGACTCGGTGAGTTGGACCGAGAGCCCGTGCAGCTCGAGGTAGTCGCGGTAGGCGTCCCTCGAAAACAGGTCGGAGGTGACCTCAGCGATGCGCGCGCCGACCGTCACGAGCTGCAGGCCGAGGACATCCACGTCGCCGGACTCGCGGGGCCGGAAGAAGTCGGCCAGGCACAGGTGCCGACCGTGACGCTGTCGGGGGAAGGAGAAGCGGTAGCGCTCTGCCGCGTCGATCGACGGCTCGGTCAGCAGCACCAGGTCGTCGCCCTCGCTCACGACCGGGTAGTACCCGTAGACGACCGCCGCCTCGAGCATGTGCTCGGCGTGCAGGCGCTCCAGCCACATCCGCAGCCGTGGCCGGCCCTCCGTCTCGACCAGCTCGTCGTAGGACGGGCCGTCCCCTCGCGAGGACTTCAGGCCCCACTGCCCCATGAAGGTCGCGCGCTCGTCGAGCAGGGCGGCGTACTCCCGCAGGTGGATCCCCTTGACCACCCGGCTCCCCCAGAACGGGGGCTCGGGGACCGGGTTGTCGATGGCGACGTCGGAGCGAGCTGGCATGTCCTCGGCGGGAGTGACGTCCGGTCGACCCGCGGCCTTGACCCGTCGCGGTCGCAGCGCGGGCAGCTCGGCCCCCGGGACGCCGCGCTTGACGTTGATCAGCGCATCCATCAGGCGCAGGCCCTCGAACGCGTCGCGCGCGTAGCGGACCTCGCCCTCGTAGACATCCGCGAGGTCCTGCTCGACGTACGGCCGGGTCAGGGCTGCGCCGCCGAGGATCACGGGGAACTTGGCCGAGATCCCCCGGGAGTTCATCTCCTCGAGGTTCTCCCGCATGACGACGGTCGACTTCACCAGGAGCCCGGACATCCCGATGACGTCGGCGCGATGGGTGTCCGCCGCCTCGAGGATCGCCGACACGGGCTGCTTGATGCCGATGTTGACGACAGTGAAGCCGTTGTTGGACAGGATGATGTCGACGAGGTTCTTGCCGATGTCGTGGACGTCGCCCTTCACCGTGGCCAGGACGATGGTGCCCTTGCCTTCTTCGTCGGTCTTCTCCATGTGGGGTTCGAGCCACGCGACGGCAGTCTTCATCACCTCGGCCGACTGCAGGACGAACGGCAGCTGCATCTCGCCCTTGCCGAACAGCTCGCCGACCACCTTCATGCCCTCGAGCAGGTGGTCGTTGACAATGTCCAGCGCAGTGCGACCGTTGTCCAGTGCCGACTGCAGGTCGGCCTCGAGGCCGATGCGCTCGCCGTCGATGATCCGGCGAGCCAGCCGCTCGCCCAGCGGCAGGGCGGCCAGCTCCTCGGCGCGCGTCGCCCGCACACTGGCGATGTCCACACCCTCGAAGAGGTCGAGGAACCGGGCGAGCGGGTCGTAGGCCGGCGAGCCGTCGGGCCCGTCTGTGGCCGCGCGGCGCCGGTCGTAGATGAGGTCCAGCGCCACCGCGTGCTGTTCCTCGTCGATCTTCGACATCGGCAGGATCTTGGCCGCATGGACGATGGCCGAGTCGAGCCCGGCCTTGACGCACTCGTGCAGGAACACCGAATTGAGGACGATGCGGGCCGCCGGGTTGACGCCGAAGGACACATTCGAGACACCGAGCGTCGTCTGGACCCCGGGGTAGGCCTGCTTGAGCCGGCGGATCGCCTCGATGGTCTCCAGCGCGTCGCGGCGCGTCTCCTCCTGACCCGTCGTGACCGGGAACGTCAGGGTGTCCACGACGATGTCCTCGACCCGCATGCCCCAGTTCCGGGTGAGGTCCTCGATCAGTCGAGTCGCGACGCGCACCTTCCACTCGGCCGTGCGGGCCTGGCCCTCCTCGTCGATGCAGAGCGCGATCACCGCGGCACCGTGCTCCGCCACGACGGGCATGATGCGCCCGAACCGCGACTCCGGGCCGTCGCCGTCCTCGTAGTTCACCGAGTTGACGACCGCGCGGCCACCGAGGAGCTCCAGCCCTGCCTCGACGACGGCCAGCTCGGTGGAGTCCAGCACGAGCGGCAGCGTCGAGGCCGTCGCGAACCGGCTGACCACCGCCTGCATGTCGGCGACGCCGTCGCGCCCGACGTAGTCGATGCAGACATCAAGCAGGTGGGCGCCGTCACGGGTCTGGTCACGCGCGATCTCGATGCAGTCGTCCCAGCGCTGCTCCAGCATCGCGTCGCGGAACGCCCGGGACCCGTTGGCGTTGGTGCGCTCGCCGATCGAGAGGAACGACGTGTCCTGGCGGAAGGCGACGTGCTGGTACAGCGAGGCGACCCCCGCCTCAGGTCGTGGGCGGCGGGTGGCGAGCCCGCGGCCCTGGACTCGCTCGACGACCTGACGGAGGTGCTCCGGCGTGGTGCCGCAGCAGCCGCCGACCAGAGCCAGGCCGAAGTCGCGGGTGAAATGGTCGTGGGCCGCGGCGAGCTGCTCCGGGGTGAGCGGGTAGGACGCGCCGTCCTTGCCCAGCATCGGCAGGCCGGCATTCGGCATGCACGAGAGGGCGGTGCGCGCATGCCGGGACAGGTGGCGCAGGTGCTCGCTCATCTCGTCCGGCCCGGTCGCGCAGTTGAGCCCCAGCACGTCGATGCCCAACGGCTCGAGCGCCGTGAGCGCGGCGCCGATCTCGCTGCCCAGCAGCATGGTGCCGGTCGTCTCGACGGTGACCTGGCACATCAGCGGCGCCTCGGAACCGGTCGCGCGCAGCGCCCGCTTGGCCCCGATCACCGCCGCCTTCGCCTGCAGCAGGTCCTGAGCCGTCTCGACGAGGACGGCATGCACCCCGCCGGCGAGCATGCCGCGCACCTGCGTCTCGTAGGCGTCCCGCAGCGTGGCGTACGGGACGTGACCCAGGGTGGGCAGCTTCGTGCCCGGCCCGACCGACCCGATGACCCACCGTGGCTGGTCGGTCGTGCTCCGCTCGTCGGCCACCTCTCGGGCGATCCGGGCACCGGCCTCGGCGAGCTCCTCGATCCGGCTCTCGATGCCGTACTCCGCGAGGTTGGCCAGGTTGGCCCCGAACGTGTTGGTCTCGACCGCGTCGACGCCCACGTCGAAGTACGCCTCGTGCACGGCCCGGACGACGTCGGGGCGCGTGACGTTGAGCACCTCGTTGCAGCCCTCGTGACCCTGGAAGTCCTCCAGACTGGGGTCCTGGGCCTGCAGCATCGTCCCCATGGCGCCGTCGGCGACGACCACCCGCTCGGAGAGGGCCCGTCGCAGGGCCGCCGGGGTGTTGGGCACGTTCTCAGCAGCGGACATCACTGCGGAGTCTAGGACAGCAGGCACGCCGTACGCTGGAAGCGCCCGGCAGACGGCCGGCACATGGCACAGCCTGTCGACGAGTGGTAGCGGAGGTCTCCCGGGTGATCGAGCTCGACGGCTATCCCGAGCTGGTCGACCCATTGCTCATCGCGGCCTTCGAGGGCTGGAACGACGCCGGTGACGCGGCCACCTCGGCGGTGGAGCACCTGGAGGACGTCTGGTCCTCGACCCCGCTGACCGAGATGGACTCCGAGGACTACTACGACTACCAGGTCAACCGCCCCACAGTGAGCAAGGGCGAGGACGGCCAGCGACTCGTCACCTGGCCCACGACCAGGGTGTCCTTCGCCCGGCTGCCCGACCTCGGTCGCGACGTCGTCCTCGTGCGGGGCATCGAGCCCAACATGCGCTGGAAGCAGTTCACCAACGAGATCCTCGGCGTCTGCCACGAGCTCGGGGTGGAGATGGTGGTCACGCTCGGTGCCCTGCTGGCCGACTCCCCGCACACCCGGCCGGTGCCCGTGACGGGAACCTCGTCCGACGACGCGGTCGCACGGTCGCTGCACCTCGAGCCCTCGCGATACGAGGGACCTACGGGCATCGTCGGTGTCGTTCAGGACGCCTGTACGCGGGCCGGCGTCCCCGCCATGTCGATCTGGGCCGCAGTGCCGCACTACGTGGCCCAGCCACCCTGCCCCAAGGCCACGCTCGCCCTGCTGCGCCACGTCGAGGACCTGCTGGACGTGCCGATCCCCCTCGGCGAGCTGCCGGAGGACGCTCGAGCATGGGAGCGCGGCGTCGACGAGCTGGCGGCCGAGGACTCCGAGGTGGCCGACTACGTCCGGTCGCTCGAGGAGGCCAAGGACCTCTCCGATGCGCCGGAGGCCTCCGGCGACGCGATCGCCCGTGAGTTCGAGCGGTACCTGCGCCGTCGCGGTGGCGACGACCCGCGCTAGCCCCTCGCGAAGGAGAACACCGCATGAAGCTGCTGGTCACCGGAGGTGCCGGGTTCATCGGCTCCAACTTCGTCCTGCGGACGGCGGGCACCCGGCCGGACTGGCAGGTACGGGTCCTCGACGCGCTCACCTATGCCGGGAACGCCGACAACCTGGCCGCGGTTGCGGACCGAGTGGAGCTCGTCGAGGGATCGGTGGCCGACGCCGACCTGGTAGACCACCTGGTCGCTGAGGCGGATGTGGTCGTGCACTTCGCCGCCGAGTCGCACAACGACAACTCCCTCGACGACCCGTGGCCGTTCGTGGAGACGAACGTCGTCGGCACCTACCGGCTGCTCGAGGCGGTGCGCCGGCACGGGGTCCGGCTGCACCACGTCTCGACCGACGAGGTCTACGGCGACCTGGCCCTCGACGACCCGGCCCGGTTCACCGAGAGCACCCCGGTCAACCCCTCGAGCCCCTACTCCGCGACCAAGGCTGCCGCCGACCTGCTGGTCCGCGCCTGGGTCCGCTCCTTCGGCATCGAGGCCACGCTGTCCAACTGCTCGAACAACTACGGGCCCTACCAGCACGTCGAGAAATTCATCCCCCGTCAGATCACCGGGGTGCTCCAAGGGGTCAAACCGAAGCTGTTCGGCCAAGGATCCAACGTCCGCGACTGGATCCACGTGGACGACCACAACGACGCCGTGGTGACGATCATCGAGCAGGGCAGGCCGGGTCAGACCTATCTCATCGGCGCCGACGGCGAGCGCGACAACAGGCAGATCGTCGAGACGATCCTCGAGCTGATGATGAAGCCGACCGACTGGTTTGACCTCGTCAGCGACCGCCCCGGCCACGACATGCGCTACGCCATCGACTCGTCCAAGCTGCGCCAGGAGACCGGCTGGACACCCAGGTACCAGGACATCCGTGCCGGCCTGGCACAGACGATCGAGTGGTACCGCGACAACGAGTCGTGGTGGCGCGCCGCCAAGGAGCGGACCGAGGCGACCTACCAGCGCCTCGGGCGCTGACCTACAGCCGGACCCCGAGGAGCGCGTCGACAGCAGCCGACACCGACGCGGGCGCGCCGAGATCCTCTCCCTGCCCGGTGGTCGCGTCGGCCGCCCAACGGTCCACGACGTCGAGCGCACCCGGCGCGTCCAGGTCGTCGGCCAATGCCCTGCGCAGGCCCTCGACGACAACATCCCCCGGTGGTCCAGCAGGTGCCGCGACTGCCTCGCGCCAGCGGCCCAGTCGGTCCTCGGCGCGGAGCAGGTCCGCCTCGGTCCAGGCCCAGTTCCCTCGGTAGTGGTGGGCGAGCAGGGCCAGGCGGACGGCCATCGGGTCGCGGCCCTCACGGCGCAGGGACGAGACGAACACCAGGTTGCCCTTGGACTTCGACATCTTCTCCCCGTCGAGGCCGACCATCCCGGCGTGCACGTAGTGGCGGGCGAACGGCCAGTCACCGGTCAGGACGTGTGCCTCCGAGACGCTCATCTCGTGGTGCGGGAAGACCAGGTCGCTGCCGCCGCCCTGCACGTCGATGCCGCTGCCGAGAAGCTCGAGTGCGATGGCGGCGCACTCCACGTGCCAACCGGGCCGCCCGGGCGGCAACGTCGTGCCCTCCTCCCAGGACGGCTCTCCCGGTCGGGCGGCCTGCCAGAGCAGGCAGTCCAGGGGGTGCTTCTTGCCGGCGCGCTGGGGGTCGCCACCTCGCTCGGCCGAGAGCGCCAGCATCGTGTCGTCGTCCAGGTGGCCCACGCTGCCGAACCGCGGGTCGCTGTTGACCGCGAAGTACACGTCACCGTCCACGTCGTACGCCGCGCCGGCCGCCCGGAGAGACTCCACGGCATCCGCGATCTGGGGCATCGACTCGACAGCCCCGACGTACTCCCGCGGGGGGATCACCCGCAGGGAGGTCATGTCCTCCCGGAACAGGTTCGTCTCGCGCTGAGCCAGGTCGCGCCAGTCCTCTCCGTCTCTCTCGGCGCGCTCAAGCAGCGGCTCGTCGATGTCCGTGAGGTTCTGGACGTAGTGGACGTCATGTCCGCCGTCGCGCCACACCCGCTGGACCAGGTCGAACGCCACGTACGTCGCAGCGTGGCCGAGGTGCGTGGCGTCGTAGGGGGTGATGCCGCAGACGTACATGCGGGCGGTGGGCCCGGGATCGGTGGCCCGGACCTCGCCGGTCGCGGTGTCGTGCAGCCGAAGCGGGAGCCCGGTCCCCGGCAGGACGGGGACGTCGGGGGCGGACCAGGGCTGCACGGCCGGGATCCTACGTGTCGGCGGGGAGGCCGCCGGTCAGAAGGGCGGCCACGGAATCGCGGGCCAACCCTCGCTCGGGTAGGGGAGGTGGCCCTCACGCAGCAGCCGGTCGACCCGCCGCGTGCAGGCGGTCACCTCCGCGGGACGGAGCAGGTCGCACAGCTCGCTGCCGAGCGACCCGTCGAGAGCAGCCCGCAACCCGGAGAGCTGGGTGGTCTCCTCGCCGGTCAGGTCCTCCCCGGCCCAACCCCACAGGACCGTGCGCAGCTTGGGCTCGACATGGAACGAGACGCCGTGGTCCACCCCGCGCAGGACGCCGTCCGGTCCGGGGAGCACGTGCCCACCCTTGCGGTCGGCGTTGTTGAGCACGACGTCGAGGACGGCCATGGCGCGCAGGCGCGCGTCGTCAGCATGGGCCAGCACGACCGGCTCGCCACCGGACCCGAGGGCGTCGAGCACGTGGCGCCACGCGTCGGGGACGGCGCGCGGCGCCAGCACGTCGACGAGCTGCACCGACTCGTCGGTGTCGACCCAGAGCTGGCACATCCCGGGTCCGAACGGCCCCTCCCGCAGGACCGTGGGCGGGACCACGCCCCAGCTGCCCGCCGCCGAGACCGTGTACGCCGCGACCTCACGGCCGGCCAGGCTCCCGTCCGGGAAGTCCCACAGCGGGCGCTCCCCCGCGACCGGCTTGTAGACGCAATGGGCCCGGGTGCCGTCCGCAACGATGTCGCAGAAGAGCGTGGCGTTGGACGCGTCGACCAGACGGCCCTGGACGTCGATCTCACCGTGGCGCAGCAGGTCCAGCGCCGTCGCGACGTCGAGCTCGGTCATGATTTATGTGTCTCGGGCCGGTCAGCGGCGGTAGCCGTTGGCACGGGGGCAGACGTGACCCGCGGCGTCGAGGGGGCCGCCGCAGAACGGGCAGGGCGGCCGTCCTGCAGCCACCACGGCCTGGGCCCGCACGACGAAGCTGCGGGCGAGCGTGCCGGAGACCCGCACCCGCAGCAGCGGTGGCCCGTTCTCGTCGTCCTCGTCGATCAGTGGGCTTCCGTCTTCGCCGTCCCCGTCATCGTCATCGGTGACCGCCTGGGCCTCGATGACCACGACCTCGTCGTCGGGGTCCCAAGCCAAGGCCATCGTCCCGACCCGGAACTCCTCCTCGACAGGGCTCTCGAGAGGGGCGTTGTCCTCGGCGGCCGACGGTGACACGGCAGGGACCGCCGCCTCACCGGCAGAGCGACGCACGACCTCGTCGAGGAGTGCCTCGACCCGCTCGGCAAGGACGAGGACCTGCTGCTTCTCCAACGAGACACTGGTGGTGCGACCACTGCCCGACGCCTGCAGAAAGAAGGTGCGCTGACCGGGCTCACCGACCGTTCCGGCGACGAACCGCTCCGGGGGGTCGTACTCGAAGACGACGCGCGGCATGTCGAGGACCCTATGCGCCGGAGCCGGAGCCGGAGCCGCCGCCGACGGCAGCGTCGGAGGAAGCGGGTCGCCGCCGGCGGCTGCGCGTCTTCCGCGGAGCCAGGAAGGACAGGTCCCCGCCACCGTCGTTGGCGCGGATGACGAACGGCCGCAAGGTCGTGTACGTGACGACGCTGACCGACGCCGGGTCGACGACGAGCCGCTGGAACTGGTCGAGGTGCAGACCGAGCGCATCGGCGAGGACCGACTTGATGACGTCGCCGTGCGAGACCACTACGTAGACGGCGTCCTCACCCAGGCGGGCGTTCCACTCCCGCACCGCGGCGACGGCGCGCGTCTGCATGTCGCGCATCGCCTCACCACCCTCGCCCGGGAAGGTCATCGCCGACGGATGGTTCTGGACGACTTTCCACAACGGGTCCTTGGCGAGCTTCTTCAGCTCCAGGCCGGACCAGTCGCCGTAGTGCACCTCCCCCACCCGCTCGTCGAGATGGCGCTCGACCGGGTCATGGCCGTCGAGCATGAGGTCGGTCGTCTCGATGCATCGCTGGAGCGGGCTGGTGACGACTGCCGCGAGCGGGAGCGGGCGCAGCCGCGCGGCCAGGGCCCGAGCCTGGTCGCGCCCCGAGTCGTCGAGGCCGACGCCTTCCGTCCAGCCCGCGAGGACGCCCGCTCCGTTGGCCGTGGTGCGGCCATGGCGCACGAGCAGGACGGTGGTCACGAACGGGAACTCTACGAGACCTTCACGGCCGCCGCAGGGGGGCACAATGGGCGAGTGATCGTCGACTGCGCGCTCTACCACCACGGCACCCGCGAGCCCGTGGAAGGTGACCTGCACGACGCGCTGCAGGTCGCGCGCTCCCGGGGCAACAGCTTCATCTGGATCGGCCTGCACGAGCCCGACGCCGAGCAGCTGGAGATGGTGGCCAAGCAGTTCGACCTGCACCCGCTGGCCGTTGAGGACGCCGTCAACGCCCACCAACGTCCCAAGGTGGAGGAGTTCGACGACTCGCTGTTCGTCGTCCTCAAGACCGTCCGCTACGACGAGCCGAGCCAGCAGATCGAACTCGGTGACGTGATGCTCTTCCTCGGGGACTCGTTCATCGTGTCGGTGCGCCACGGGCAGGGGCGCGCGCTCACCGGGATACGCCGGCGGCTGGAGAACGACGAGCGACTCCTCGACTGCGGGCCGTCGGCCGTCCTCTATGCGATCTGCGACGCCATCGTGGACGACTACAGCGAGGTTGCCGCCGCCGTTGAGCAGGACATCGAGGAGGTCGAGGAGCGGGTCTTCTCCCCTTACCGGACCAACGAGGCGTCCAACATCTACAACCTCAAGCGCGAGGTGATCGAGTTCCGCCGGGGCGTGCGACCGCTGGTCGAACCCATGAGCACGCTGGCCGCGGGTCTCAACCCCCGCGTGGCCGAGCACCTGCACCCCTTCTTTCGGGACGTCGCGGACCACGCCAGGCGGGTGTCGGAGCAGGTGGACGGCTTCGACGACCTGCTCACCTCGGTCCTGAACGCGAACCTGGCCCAGGTCAGCGTCCAGCAGAACACCGACATGCGCCGGATCTCGGCCTGGGTCGCGATCATCGCCGTGCCGACCATGATCGCCGGCCTCTACGGCATGAACTTCGACTACATGCCGGAGTTGCAATGGCGCCTGGGCTACCCCTTCGCCCTGACGCTCATGGCGGTGGCCTGCTCCCTCCTGTACCGCGCGTTCAAGCGCAGCGGCTGGCTGTGACCCCGGTCACAAACAGCCGAAAGGTTGAGTAACGCCCTTCCCTTCGGCCCTAGTTGGGCCGAAGCACTGTCAGGGGCGTGTGTACCCGGCGATGATGGTCCTCGGTGGCGCGTCATCAGATCGCGTGATCTCGCGAGATCAGCTGCCCGATCTGCTGGATGGTGGCTGGACGGGCGGCCGAAGTGACCGAACACAACCGAGTCGGCGAGGGGTGGACAGATGCGCGCGAGAGCAGCACGCCGGTCCCGCTCCGTCGCGGGACTCCTCGTGCTCGCCCTGGCCTGCCTGATCGGATCCGAGCTGCCGGCCTCCGCCGCCGACGTCACCTCCGACCCCAGCCCTTCGTCGACGCCGACAGCCACGTCCCCCGCCACGACGGGTCCGAGCAGCGGCGCCGCTGAGCGCAAGGAGGCTGCGAGCCGGGAGGCCGAGCGCAAGGCGGCCGCTGACCGCGTCGGCGCCCGTGAGGCCGCCAAGGCGCGGGCCGACGCCCAGGCCAAGGCAGAAGAGGAGGCCGTGATCGCCGCCGAACGCGCCCTGGAGGCGGCTCACGACGCCGCCGAGCTGGTGGCGGCCTCTGCGGCTCTGGCCGCAGCCCAGGCGGACCTCGTGGTGGCCCGCCAGGCGCTGACGACCGCCCGCGACCAGCTCGCGGCAGCCCAGCAGGCCGACGCGGCGGCCCAGACGGACCTCGACGCCTCCGTGCTCTCGGAGGAGCGGGCCATCCGCGACCTCGCGGATGTCGAAGCCCGGATCACCGCCCGTCAGGAGGACCTGGGCCGGTTGGCCCGCACGGCGTACCAGTCCAACGGCTCCATGGGGAACTGGGCCCTGGTGCTCTCGTCGGCGACACCGGACGAGCTCACCGAGCGGCTCGCCTTCCTGCAGAGCATCGGCAGCGCGGGAAACGCCGTGATGGCCGAGCTCGCTGTGGACCGGGCCGACCTGAGGGCGGCGCAGAACCGGCTCACCGCAGCCCGCGAGCTGGCAGAGTCGCGGCGGCAGGCGGCGGCCGCGGCGCTCGCCACCGTCAGCGCCACCGAGATGTTGGCCCGCGCGGCCGAGCGGCAGGTCGACGCCGTCGTCAAGGCCCGCGAGGCAGCCCTGGACGCGGCGCGCGATGCCGCCGTCGAGGACAGGCGCCGCTACCAGGTGCTCATCGTCCAGTCCGGCGCTCTCGCGGCCCGCATCACCGATCTCGCCGCGAGGATCGCGGAGGGCAAGCGGGCGCCACAGGGCAGCGGTGTGTTCGTTCGTCCCGGCACAGGAGAGACGACCTCGCCCTTCGGTCCGCGGCTGCACCCGATCCTGAACTACGTGAAGATCCACACCGGCACCGACTTCAGCGCGGGCGACGGCATCGCCTACGCGGCGGACGACGGTGTCGTGCTCTTCACCGAGTTCAACGTCGCGTACGGCAACATGACGGTCATCGACCACGGCAAGATCGGGGGCGTGCGCATCACGACGCTGTACGCCCACCAGGCCGCTGTGGGCGTCAAGCCAGGTGACCGGGTCGTCCGCGGCCAGGCGATCGGCGTCATCGGCTCGACGGGCTACTCCACCGGACCGCACCTGCACTTCGAGGTCCGGGTGGACGGGGAACCCCTGGACCCGGCACCGTTCCTGCGCGACGCGCGACTCCCGTCGCAGCTCGCCCGCACCCGCTGACGCCGCCCCCAGGCGTGATCAAATTACCCCTCCACTCCGTTGCCACGGGTCCCCCACGGCAAAGGAGTAGGACATGCGCACCCCCCTCGCCACGCTGCTGGCGCTGGCCACGGCGAGCGTTGTCGCCGTCGGCGCGACCGGGTCCGCGACCGCGGCCGGGGTCGGTCTCCCCAACCCCAACATCACCCCGCTCCCGGCCCAGGAACGACGCGAGCGGCTGGCCGCTCGTTCGACACCGATGGTCGCCGGGACGGCCGCTGCCCGGGACCTGCTCGACGACGAGAGCAGCCCACAGCTGCTTGCGGCCAGCCAGGACTTCCTGGCCGCCGACCAGGCGATCGCCGAGATCGCCCGCCAGAAGCAGCTGATGGCCGAGCTGAAGCAGCCCGCCACCGAGATGGCCTACGACTACCGCGCGATCGAGTACGACGCCATCACCGCACGGGCCGCTTCCGACGAGGTACGCGAGGACAGCGCAGTGGTGGACCCGTTGGCCTGGCTGACCCGTTAGGGCACGACCTACGCGTCGATCACACCGGTCGCCAGGAGGGCCAACAGGACCAGGCCGAGGACCACCCGGTAGACGACGAACGGGCGGAAGCTGTGCGTGGAGATGTAGCGCAGGAAGTAGACGATGACGGCGAGGCCGACGGCAAAGGCAATCACCGTCGCAAGAACCGTCGGGCCCCAGTCCACCGGCTCGCCGTCGCCGATCTTGCGCAGCTCGAACAGCCCTGACACCAGCACTGCCGGGATCGCGAGCAGGAACGAGTAGCGGGCCGCGGCCTCCCGCCGGTAGCCCAGGAGCAGTCCCGCGCCGGTGGTGCCGCCGGACCGCGAGACACCCGGCACCAGGGCCAGCGCCTGCGCCCCCCCGTAGACCAGCGCGTCGCGCAGGGTGAGCCGGTCCAGCGGCCGTTCGTTGCGCGCGCGGGCGTCGACCACCCCCAGTGCGAGGCCGAACACCACCAGCATCGTCGCGATGAGCCACAGGTTGCGGGCCGGGCCCTCGATGGTGTCCCGGAACAGGAACCCGAGGACACCGATCGGGAGGGTGCCGACGATGACGTACCACCCCATGCGGGCGTCGATGTCTCCCCGCAGCTGTGGCCGGACCAGAGACAGCGACCAGGCACGCACGATGCGGACGATGTCGTTGCGGAAGTAGAGGAGCACCGCGGCCTCGGTGCCGAGCTGGGTGACGGCGGTGAACGCGGCACCCGGGTCCCCCCACCCGGCGAGCTCGGAAACGACCCTGATGTGCGCGCTGCTGCTGATTGGCAGGAACTCGGTGAGTCCCTGGACCAGACCGAGAACGGCAGCCTCGAACCAGCTCAGCACGCTGCGCTTACTCCCCCAGCCCGGACTCGTCGAGCACCTCGGCCATCGTCCGCAGCGTCGCTACCCGTTCCTCCAGCGGACCGCCGTAGGACGCGACCGCCAGGGTGGTGACCCCGGCCTCGGCGTACGCCGGAAGGCGGTCCCGGATGCGTTCCTTGGGGCCGATCAGCGAGGTGCGGTCGATGAACTCGAACGGCACGGCCTCGGCGGCCTCGCGGTGCTTGCGGGCCAGGTACAGGTCCTGCACCGTGGCGGCGGCCTCCTCGTACCCCATCCGGACCGCGAGCTTGTTGTAGAAGTTCTGCTCACGGCTGCCCATGCCCCCGACGTAGAGGGCCGCGTAGTGACTCAGGGGCTCGGCGCAGGCCTTGAGCTGGTCCGGGCTGCCGTCGCCGCCGATGACGACAGGCACCGTGGGGACCACATCAAAGAGCTCGAGACCGTCTCCTCCGCGCGCAGCGCGCTTGGCGCGGCCTGCCTTGATGTGGTCGGTCGACTCGGCGGCGTGCTCGGGAGCGAAGAAGATCGCCAGCCAGCCGTCGGCGATTTCGCCGGCCAGCTCGAGGTTTTTCGGCCCAACGGCGGCAAGGTAGAGCGGCAGGTGCTCGCGCACGGGATGCACGGTGAGGCGCAGCGCCTTACCGGGCCCGTCGGGCAGCGGCAGCGTCCAGTGGGCGCCCTCGTGACGGACGGTCTCGCGCGCCAGTGCCATCCGGACGATCTCGACGTACTCCCGCGTCCGGCCCAGCGGCTTGTCGAAGCGCACGCCGTGCCAGCCCTCCGAGACCTGTGGGCCCGAGACGCCCAGACCCAGCCGGAACCGTCCGCCGGAGAGGCTGTCGAGGGTCGCCGCGGTCATGGCGGTCATCGCCGGCGTCCGGGCGGGGATCTGGAAGACGGCAGACCCCACGTCGATGCGCTGGGTCTGCGCCGCCACCCAGGCGAGCACCGTGGCGGCGTCGGAGCCGTAGGCCTCGGCCGCCCAGACGGAGTCGAACCCGAGCCGGTCGGCCTCCTGGGCCAGCGCCAGGTTGTCGCGGTCGTTGCCGCCACCCCAGTAGCCGAGGTTCACCGCGAGTCGCATGATGGCCGACCCTATAGATTCGCCGGTCATGGAGCAGCGCAGGCTCGGCCGGTCGGGGCTGAAGGTCAGCCGCCTGGGCCTCGGGACGATGACCTGGGGCCAGGACACCGACGAGCACGAGGCGGCCGAGCAGCTCTCCTCGTTCCTGGAGGCCGGCGGGACCCTGCTGGACACGGCCGCGGGCTACGGGGACGGCGAGTCCGAGCGGGTGATCGGCGGGCTGCTGGCTTCCAAGGTCGATCGCGAGGAGGTCGTCCTGGCCACCAAGGCCGGCATCTCCCGGCGTACCGGCGAACGGGTCGTCGACACCTCCCGCCGCGCGCTGCTCGACGCCCTGGACGGGTCGCTGCGCCGGCTCGGCACCGACCACGTCGACCTGTGGCAGGTGCACTCGTGGAGCGACGACACGCCGCTCGAGGAGACACTCGGCGCACTGGACCTGGCGGTCGCCTCCGGGCGCACGCGGTACGCCGGGATCTCCAACTTCTCCGGATGGCAGACCGGCCATGCGGTGACGTTGCAGCGGATGCAGGCGACGTCGGCAGGGCGCGCTCCGGTGGTGTCGACGCAGATGGAGTACTCCCTGCTCCAGCGGGGCGTCGAGCGCGAGGTCCTTCCTGCGGCTGCGGCGCTCGGGCTGGGTGTGCTGCCGTGGTCGCCGTTGGGCGCCGGGGTCCTCACCGGAAAGTACCGCTCCGGCACGCCCGCCGACTCCCGTGCCGCCTCACCCCAGTTCGCGCGGTTCATCGAGCGGTTCCTGGATGAGCGCAGCCGCGGCATCGTCGACGCGGTGGCGACCGCCGCCGAGGGCCTGGACGCCACCCCCCTGGAGGTCGCGCTGGCGTGGGTGCGGGACGCCCCCGGCGTGACGGCGCCCATCGTCGGGGCGCGGACCGCAGCGCAGCTGCGGGCGTCGCTGGACGCGGACCGGCTGACCCTTCCGGCGGAGATCCGGCAGGCACTCGACGAGGTCTCGGCGCCGCCGACCGGCTACCCGGACTCCTGAACCTCCTGACTGCTCCTGCCTGACTTCTCCTGCCCCGCGGGGCGCGGGTGCGCCACAATGAGCGCGATGGCGGAGTGGGAGTACCAGAGGCTCTACCTGCCGCGCGGGACCAGCCGGAGCGCCGCGCGGCGGCTCCTGACCGACCACGCGGAGTACGGCCACTGGGAGCTGGCGCGCCTGCGCCTGTCCGCAGACGGCAGCCGCCGCGTCGTCCTGCGCCGCAAGGTGATCCGCGTCGCCCGCACCGCCTGACCCGCTCCCCCGGAATCGACCCCCGGAATCGACCCCCGGAATCGACCCCCGGAATCGACCCCGTACGGGATGCCGCTGATCGCCTCAGCAGGGCTCCACACCTGCGGAAGCGATGACCCGCCTTGCGAGGTGCTGGACGAAGCCGACGTTCCGGGGTGCAGCTCAGCGTCTGGCACGCTGTGTGAATGACCAGCGCCCCGGAGCCGAAACGAGGTCAGGTCATTTTCCTGAACGGCGCCACCAGCTCCGGCAAGACGAGCATCGCCGAGGTCCTCCTCGACATCCTCGACCGCCCGTTCTTCCACCTGCCGGTGGACGCCATCAACGGGATGCGGGCACGTCGGGAACTACCCCCTGAGCAGCTGGAACAGGTTCTGGAACGCACCGTCCTGGGTTATCACCGGGCAGTCGCCGGCATGGTGGCTGCAGGAAACGACGTCGTCGTCGACCACGTACTGCGTGAACGGACCTGGCTGCTCGATTGTCTGAACCTTCTCGCGGGCGGCGATGTCGTGCTGGTCGGGGTCCACTGCTCGGCAGAGGAGCTTGATCTACGAGAGCGCGCGCGAGGTGACCGTACGCCGGGCCGCGCGGCGTACCACCTCGCACGCGTTCACGAGGGCGTGACGTACGACGTCGAGTGCGACACGACGTCGACCAGCCCGGAGGGCTGCGCGGCCCAGATCATGACGCACCTGGCACGTCCGGCTGCAGGTCGTGCCTTCGACCAGATGCGGGCTCGCTCTCTGCCTGCGTGAAGCCGCCCAGATGCTGGAGCCGTTCAGCAGGCGGCGAGGAAGCGGTCGAGAACGCGGGTGCCGAACTTCAGCGAGTCGACCGGCACCCGTTCGTCCACGCCGTGGAACATGCCGGAGAAGTCGAGGTCGGCCGGGAGACGCAGGGGGGCGAATCCGAACCCGCGGATGCCCAGCAACGAGAAGGACTTGTTGTCGGTGCCGCCGGAGAGGCAGTAGGGGATGGCGCGTGAGCCCGGGTCCTCCGCCTGCAGGGCGGCCACCATCGCGTCGACCAACGGGCCGTCGAACGAGGTCTCGAGCGCGATGTCGGTGATCACGTCCTCGCGGCGGACGTCCGGGCCGATCAGCTCGTCGATCGTGGCGAGCAGCTCGTCCTCGAGACCGGGCAGGAAGCGGCAGTCGATGAACGCCTCTGCCGACTGCGGGATCACGTTGTGCTTGTAGCCAGCCTTGAGCAACGTCGGGTTGGCCGTGTTGCGCAGGGTGGCGCCGACTATGCGTGCCAATGTGCCGAGCTTGGCCAGCGCCGGCTCCGGGTCGTTGACGTCGACCTCGATGCCGAGGACGTCCGACATCTCCTCCAGGAAGCGTTGCACCGTCGGGGTCATCCGCACCGGCCAGTCGTGGCGTCCGACCCGGGCGACTGCCTCGGCGAGCGCCGTGACGGCGTTGTCGTCGTTGACCATCGAGCCGTGGCCGGCTCTGCCCTGCGCGACGAGCCGCAGCCAGCGGATGCCCTTCTGCGCGGTCTCGATCAGGTAGACCCGCTGGTCCCCCATGGAGAACGAGAAGCCTCCGACCTCACTGATGGCCTCGCTGACGCCGTCGAACAGCCCGGGGTGGTGGTCGACCAGCCAGTGCGCCCCGAACTTGCCGCCGGCCTCCTCGTCGGCGAGGAAGCTCAAGACCACGTCACGGGGGGGCTTGCGCCCTTCTCGGCGCCACCTGCGCACCACCGCGAGCACCATCGCATCCATATCCTTCATGTCGACGGCGCCCCGGCCCCACACGCAGTCGTCGACGATCTCGCCGCCGAACGGGTCATGGGTCCAGTCACCGGCCTCGGCCGGCACGACGTCGAGATGGCCGTGGACGAGCAGGCCGGGCCTGGTGGTGTCCTCGCCCTCCCAGCGGACGACGAGACTGGTCCTCTTGTCCGCGGACTCGAAGACCTCGGGCTCCAGCCCGACCTCCGAGAGCTGGGCTGCGACGTACTCGGCCGCCGACCGCTCGCCAGGTCCCGAGCCGTCGCCGTAGTTGGAGGAGTCGATGCGGATGAGGTCGCGGCAGATATCGACGACCTCGTCCTCGGCGGTCGGCGTGGCGGGTTCGGGCACAGCCGCCATCCTGCCCCACGGCCGTACGACGAGTAAGGGCGAGTCCTGCTGGTTTGCTAGTGTTGCGCTCGCGCTCGGGACGGTCTCGCGACCGGTCCGCTGGCGTGATCGACACCTCGTCCGGGTGGCGGAATTGGCAGACGCGCTAGCTTGAGGTGCTAGTGCCCTTTACCGGGCATGGGGGTTCAAGTCCCCCCTCGGACACACACCTATTCCACGGTGACCCGAAAGGGGAGCGACGAGTGCCTGTCGGCCGACACCGGAAGTCCACCCGCAGGAACCTCCGGCGACTGTCGGCCGCTGCAGGGGTCACCGTGATCGTCGCGATGGCGATCCCGATCGCCGCCGTCTCCCAGGTGACCCCGGCCGACGAGCCCATGGTCCAGACTGCGCTCCAGGCTCCGGAGGCCGCCCGGGCCGATCTACGTGCGGCTTCGCGATCCAGCCATCGCCTGGAGCTGCCGCCGTCCGGTCCGCGGCCGGTGGTGAAGGCAACCGAGCCCGCGGTCCAGCTGTCGCCCCGGTGGACGACGACGCGGCTCAACGTCTGGAGCCGCCCCGACGAGGGCTCCAGACTGCTGACGGTCCTCGACACCGCGGTCAAGGTGCCGATGACCGGCTCGGCCCAGGGCGTGTGGGCGGAAATCGAGCAGGGAGACCGGACGGCGTGGGTGCACAAGGCGTACCTCGTC